>CADEDG010000053.1 GCA_902826035.1 uncultured Alphaproteobacteria bacterium | reverse complement strand
ATGGACCGCAACGAATGGTGGATGACGCCGCAGACCGTCAACGCCGTGAACCTGCCAGTGCAAAATGCGCTCAACTTCCCAGCCGCGATCCTGCAACCGCCGTTCTTCGATGCGAACGCGGACGCCGCCTACAATTACGGCGCCATCGGCGCAGTCATCGGCCACGAGATCAGCCACAGTTTCGATAATAACGGCGCGGCGTTCGATTCAACCGGGGCGCTGCGCAATTGGTGGACGCCGGCCGATCTCGCCGCTTTCCGCACCCAAGGCGAAGCGCTGGCGCGTCAGTACGACGCGTACTCGCCTCTCCCCGATCTGCACGTCGACGGCACGCTGACCTTGGGCGAGAACATCGCCGATGTCGCAGGCCTACAGGCAGCGTACATGGCCTATCGCGCCTCGCTTGGCGGACGCGAGGCGCCAGTAATCGACGGACTCACCGGCGACCAGCGTTTCTTCATCGCCTACGCCCAGACCTGGGCCACAAAAATGCGCGATGAAGCCATGCGCCAGCGCATCGCCACGGACGGCCATGCGCCCGGCATGTATCGCGCGCTGACGGTGCGCAATCTCGACGCTTGGTATCAGGCGTTCAATGTGCAGCCGGGTGAGGGGCTCTACCTTGCGCCGGAAGCGCGCGTGCGGGTCTGGTAAGAGCGGGCGTCAGCGCACCTGCGCCACGCTTGCCGCCGCGAGTTTGACCCAGGGAAACTTCTCCCCCGGGTCGCGCTTGCGGCCTGGCGCGACGTCCGAATGGCCAACGACGCGAGAAGCATCGAGGCCGTGGCGCGGGAGAATATCGCGCAGCAATGCGATCACTGTTTCTATCTGCGCGTCCGTAAAATCCGGCAGCCCGAAATCGTGTCCACCATTGACGATCTCGATGCCGATCGACCGCGAGTTCACATCCCCCTCGCCTTCCCAAGCCGAGACGCCGGCGTGCCAGGCGCGGTTCTCTTCCGCCACCAGGCGATAGATCAGTCCCGCTTCATCGATCACATAATGCGCGCTGGCGCGCCCGAGGGGGGTGGCCGGATCGATATCGGGCGCCTGCCAGGGACCGGGATATTTTCCCGCGATCGGCGTCGCATCGCAGAGCCGCGCCATCGCGGTCTCAGCGTCCTGCATGCCGGTGTAATGCAACACAACAAGGTCTACGCCGCGCGCACGCGCGTCGAAATTAGGGGAGGGACGTTCGATGATGCGCAGGTTCATGCCAGCGGCCCTGGCTCTACGCTCGGACACCCCGACTCCGTCATTCCGGACACGCGGAGCGTGATCCGGGATCCAGGGGCAAGCAGCGCGCTGGTAGCTCCTGGGTTCCGGGTTCCGCCTCCGGCGGCCCCGGAATGACGGCGATAAATTCGGTGCGTCATGAGTTCAGTACCGCTGTTCGCATTTTTCGAACGTCGAGCGCGTGTGCGCTTCGCGACAGCATGGGTCAATGTGGCGTGAAATGCTGAGCGCTAGGAATTTGGCCGCGCCGCGGTTTCGACCACCCAGCCGTCCGGTGTGCGCCGCGCTTCCAGCACGCCATCCGCGTTCACGCGCCGTTTCGGGGCAAAATGCATGGTCAATGCGGCCGCCAGGATGATGAGGCCGATCACCGCCGCCGCCGCGAAGGCGAACATCAACGCCAGCGCGAGCCCCGCGGCCAGCAGCACCGCGCCAAGCGCGCGCGCCAAAGTGCCCATTACCGAAGCGCCAAAATCAGCCGTGGCGGTCATTCAACAAGGCTCCTCAGCCGATGATATGGGAACCGAGCCTGATTGATCAATACGGCGCCCGTTAGACGCGCTTTAACCATACTCAGTTCGCCGCGACGCTGAGTTCCTTCTGGATCGCGGCGTAGGCGGCGTTGATCGCGGAGGTCTTTTTGTGCGCGATGGCCACGAATTCCGGGGCCGCGCCGCGGGCGAGCATGGTGTCGGGGTGATTGTCGGCGGCGAGGCGGCGCCACGAGGCGCGCACCTCCTCCATGCTGGCGCCGGCCACAAGCCCCAGGACTGCATAGGGATCGCCCGCCTCCGGCCCCAGATTGGTCGCCTTGATGCGGCGAAACTCCAGGTCGCTGAAGCCGAAATGGTTTGCCACGAGCGCCAGATAGGCAAGTTCGTCGTCCGTCACTGCTCCATCAGCGGCGGCGATATGGAATAGCCCGTCCAGAACATCCTCCAGCAGGCAAGGCCGTGCACGATATTTTCGTCCCACTTGGCGGGCGTAGGAATCAAATCCCAAAACCGTTTCCTGCGCGAGCATGAAGGCGCGGCGAAAATTGTCCCCCTCCCCCGACGGAGGGCGAAACACCTGGGCCGCGGCGGCGAGTTCGTTTTCGGTGGTGATCCCGTCCGCTTTGGCCATCTTGGCGGCGAGCCCGATCACCGCGGCGGTAAAGCCGACATCGTTCGGCTGCGGCGCGCATTCCTCGAACGGCGCCGGTTCCTCCGGCTCGAAGGCGCGACTTGCGAGAGCGACTATGCGGGACCAGACAGACATGAGTTTCCATTCTCGCCGATGTCGCCGGGAGGGGAAAGCGCGAACGGTCGGAAATTTCTGCACGTTGTCGCCAGAAGGCCTAAACTCGTTGCCTATGAACAGCGCGCCTCTAACAGCCCCTGCCGCTTGGTATTCTGACCCCGCCCACTGGCCACGCGAGCGCGCCGGCGTGTTCGCCAAGAGCTGGCAATTCGTCACCCACGACAGCGCGCTCCCGGAACCGCGATCCTGGCGCGCGGAGACGCTTGCCGGCTACCCGGTGCTGCTGGTGCGCGGCGAGGACGGGGAGGTGCGCGGCTTTCACAATGTCTGCCGCCACCGCGCCGGGCCGCTGGTGAAGACCGAGCAAGGCGTTTGCGACGGCACTCTGGTGTGCCCCTATCACGGCTGGCGCTATGCGCTTGACGGGCGTTTGCGCGCCGCGCGCGATTTCGGCGCCGCCGCCGATTTCAATCCGCGCGAGTACGGCTTGTTTCCGCTGACGCTCGCATCATGGCGCGGGCTGTGGTTCGCTTGCATCGCGGAGAGCTCCGCGCCGCTTGCAACTTTGCTTTCGCCATTGGAACAGCGCCTCGCCAGCGCCGATTGGTCCAATCTGCGCATCGCGGCGCGGCGCACGCACAGGCTCGCCTGCAATTGGAAAGCCTATGTAGAGAACTACCTTGAGGGTTATCACGTGCCAATGTTGCATCCAGCGCTCGACGCCGACGTGCGATCGGATCAGTACACGGTGACAGTCGAAGGCCGCACCGCGCTGCACTACGCGCCGCCGCGCGATCCTACCGGAATCTATGATGGGCTCTGGGCTTGGGTGTGGCCGAATATCGGCGTCAATGTGTATCGTCGCGGGCTGATGCTCGAGCGCATGTCGCCGCTGGGCGCGGGCCAGACGCAGCTCGATTACCTCTATCTCATGCCCGAAGGCGAAGCAGTCTCTGCAGAAACTCTGGCGATGGCCGACCAGGTCACCGCCGAAGACAAGTGGATCGTTGAGTGCGTCCAGGAAAATTTGAACGCCGGCATCTACGAACGTGGCCGGCTCTCGCCCAAGCATGAAGGCGCGATCGCGGCGTTTCAGAACTGGTTGCGGGAGGCTGTGCAGCGGGATTGAATGAAGCAAAGGTTACATGTCCAATCGCAGCCGCGCGTGCTAGCGTCGCTGAGCACGATGACAGGGAGAAGCGCAATGTCTCAACGCCTCCGTCCACGTTGGGCGACCGCGATCGCCTTGAGCGCCTTGTTCACTCTCGGCGCGTCATGCGCACCCACCACCACCACCGCCACGCCTGACATCTGTCCGCCGATCCAGGCGGAAGCCGGCGCTCCCGATCTCGCGGCGCTGCGCGCCAAGGCGGAAGCGGAAGGTTCGGTGCGTGTAATCGTGCAGATCGCGGCGCCCGCGGGCGTGCAGCCGGCAATGACGACAACGCAAGCCAACGCAATGGCCGCTTTTCGGCGCGCTGGCGTCGCCAACGTATCCACGCTCAACAACCGCCTCCCCTACCTCGTCGCCGAAGTCACGCTGACGCAGCTTGATGAACTTTACCGCGACCCCCGCTTCGGCGCCTGGAGCGAGGATCGAATCCTGCCTGCGTCGCTTTCCGAAAGCGGGCCGCTGGTGCAGGCGCCGGAACTCTGGGCGCTGGGCGGACGCGGAGCAGGCCAAAGCGTCGCCATTCTCGACACCGGCGTTGACGCTGCTCACCCGTTCCTCGCGGAGCGCGTGGTTGCGGAGGCGTGCTTCTCCACCAGTTCGGCCGCAAACGCCTCAACCAGCGTCTGCCCCAATAGCCAAGCGCAACAGATCGAAGCTGGCGCCGCGCGGCCATGCTCGGCGCCAGGATGCGAGCACGGCACGCACGTGGCGGGCATCGCGGCTGGGCGCGGCGCGGACTATTCCGGAATAGCGCCCGACGCCGACATCATTGCCGTGCAAGTGTTCAGCCAATTCTCCGGCGCCGCCTGCGGCGGGCGTCCGCGCTGCGTGGCGTCGTTTACATCCGACCAGATCCGCGCGCTGGATTTCGTGCTGCAATTGGCGGCGGAGCGTCATGTTGCGTCCGTGAATATGAGCCTCGGCGGCGGACGCTCGACGACTGCATGCGACACCGACATGACCAAGCCGGTGATCGATCAACTCCGCGCCGCTGGCGTCGCCACCGCGATAGCTTCCGGCAACGACGGGTTCCGCGATTCCGTAAGCTTCCCTGCCTGTATTTCGAGCGCGGTCACTGTGGGCGCCACGTCGAAGGAGGATCAAGTCGCGGATTTCTCTAATTGCGGCCCGCAGGTCGATTTGCATGCACCCGGCGAGAACGTCACTTCCTCGGTCCCGGGCGGCGGCTTCGCATCGTTCTCTGGGACGTCGATGGCGACGCCCCATGTGGCGGGCGCGTTCGCCGCTCTCCGTTCGGCGCGCCCGGCCGCCACGATCGACGAGATCGAAGCGGCTCTGAAAGAGAGCGGCCTCAATGTGGGCGGACGCCCGCGCATTCGCGTCCTCGACGCACTCAACAGAATGGGAGGCGCCGCGAAGGCGCAAGACGCAATGGCCGAGCCAACATCGGATTCCGCGAACGCGCGCGCGCTCGCGCAATTGGCGGCGCTGCCCGCGGATCGGCCGGCGCGCTTCATCGTCAGCGTGCATGGTCCGTTGGACCGCGCCGAGACCGCGGCCCGAGGAACGGGCGCTGTTTATGTCGGGCGCATGGGCAGCCAGCCGATGTTGGTGGTGGAGGCGACGCCAAACCAAGTACGCGCGCTGATCGCCAGCGGCGTCGTCGCATCAATCCAGCCCGACCGAACATCGCGCCCGCAATAAGCTCAACCGCCGCTGATCGTGCAGCTCATGGTTTGGCGCATGCGCATCGCCAGCTGGCGCTCGCCACTAAGTGTCATCGACATTTCGCCATCTGTGGTGGTCTCACGCAACAGGCCGGTGGCCGCGTCAAAGCTGTATCTCACACTGGTCGGCATCGTCATCACCACAGGCTGACCACCTTGGTCGCCGTTGCCGTTCACCTGCATGGCGCCTTCGAACACCAGGACTTGGCCGCCCTCCGCAGCCTGCGCACCCTTGAAGGGTATCTGCGCGGTTACGGTCATGGTGAACCCTGGAGGCAAGCCCATTTGGGCGCTCATCGTATCTGTGAGTTCCTGCACCAACGCGGCAGGATAAAGTTCGTCGCCCACTTTGATTGTTCTGCCCATAACCAAGCGCTCAGGTATGCTGCGCGCCGCGACCATCGCCAGTCTGTTGGTGTCGCCATTTGGATTCATGAAAGCGCCAAGCCCACCTCCGCTCAACTCCGCGGTGCGCACCTCGCCAACATCGGAGACGTTCGCACGCAACATAACATCTCCCATTGGAGAATTGCCGCTCTGTTCAAACATATAACCGTCGGCGACCTTAATGGCTGTGAAGTTCTGAGTGAGCGCATTGGTTTGGGGCGGCGGCGCCTGTGGCGCGTCTTTCATGAACACCGGAGTGACCTGCACTTCACCGGTGCATTCGCGTTTCGGGCCAGCAGCCAGCGTGACCTGAACGTCAGTTCCCTGCTTGCCGCATCCCGCGACCACCAGGGCGGCAAGCGCCGCGCAACAAACCAAAAAGCGCATGATCCCCTCCATGTGCGAGATTTGAAGCACCGGCTCGCGACCGCGATCCAGCCGTACCGGTTGCGACTTAAGCGGTCAATCCGGCGCTAAATTGGGCAGCGCGCCGCGCAGTGAGGCAAGTTCTGCACGCAGACCGCGAACTTCCTCAAGGATCCGCTGTTGCACCATTGCGGCGTCCTCCTGCGCCTCTTGGATCTCCCCGACCTCTTCCTGGACCTCGTCGAGCTCTTCCTTGATTATTTCCTGCGGCGCCTGTTGCACTGCTTCAACGATGACGCCCACGAACAGGTTGAGCACGGCGAACGCCGCAACGATGGTGAAGCCCAGCACGAACGCCCACGCATAAGGGTAGCGCTCGTCAAGTCGGGTGATGGTTTCGCCCCAGCCGTCGAACTGCGTCAGCGCAAACAGGCTCAGGGCGCTTTCGCCGAGATTGCGGAATCCGGGCTCTTCGTGGAACAGCGTGGTGCCAACAACTGCGCCAATATAAAAAACAATGGCCAGGATCGCGAAGGTCGCGAGAATTCCGGGTAGCGCGCTGAACAACGCCTCGACGACCCGGCGCATTTGTGGCACCGCACTGATCAGACGAAACACGCGCACCACGCGCAGCGTCCGCAGCGCCGAGATCGCTGGGCTGACCGCCACATAACTCACGCCGACAACGAAAAGGTCGAAAATGTTCCAGCCGCTGCGGAAATACGTCCTCGGCCCTTGAGCCCAGAATTCGAGCACCAATTCGGCGGTGAATATGTACAAGAAGACCATATTCCACTGCTCGATCGCGGCCTCGTAGCGATTGCCCTGGCCTAAATGAGCATCGACGCCGAGGATCACCGCATTGGCGACGATGCACAGCAGAATGAACATTTCCCAGCCGATATTCCTGGTAAGGCGCTGAAAAAACTCGCTCCCCGCATAGGCGGCGGCCTTTCGGGCCGAGCGCGCTTTTGTTCCCGCGCCGACGGCGGCGTCTGCCATGATGAGATCCCCGGCGATTCCCACAAAGGCGCAAACCTAGTGCGACGAATCCGAAGTTCGCAAGTTTTTGGGGGCAGGATCGAGCGGAATTTCATGACCTTAGCCACGCTTTAGCGGCGCGGGCCCGCTTTTTTGAAATTCCCGCGCCGCGGTCAGCTAACCCAGCGGGACGTCGGCGCTTGCGTGTTGCACACGCTCCACGGGCTGATTGAGGATAAAGCCCTGCACGTTGTAGACGCGCCCACCCCAATGACGCCCGACCACATTCCACACCTGGACTTGGCTCCAGTCGCCGGCTTCGGAAACATCCCGCACGGGTACATCGCGAGTGATCTCGCCGTTGTTCAGCCAGTTGGCGTGATCGACCACAATCAAGCGCGACGACACTCGTTCTCGCACTAAGGCGACATGCCCGCGGTTGGCGTCGGAGTAACCGCGCAGCACCAGCACAGCGCCCTCTTCGGGCGACCGCGTCTGCTCGAAACGTCCGCGCGCCTGCTCCCACCAGGTATGCGCGTCACCATAGATAACCACGCCAGATTCCTGGCGCGCGAACGGTACGCATTGCAGCCGCGCACTTGCATCCGCAATGCGAGCGGTTGGTTCGTAGGCTTCATCGGGCGCGCGTTCGAACGCGCGCGGCGCCATCGTCGCATGCTCGGCGGGACCATCGATAACTGACGGATCGATCGCGAGGTCAAGCGAGAGCGGGGTCAACGCATTCGCGTCGCTCGCCGCAAAACCTGCCGCAGCTGCGGCGGCCATCAGAAGTGCGCGCGTGTCTAACATGCCCTGTTAGTCCAGGCGGGGACTGCCCCAAACTGAGACAAGAAACGCGCGAACCCGCTTAAAAAACACTTAAATTCACCCGGAGAACGCTGACTAAGTTGACGTTTCTATGGTAAATGACACCCACACGGACTAGATGTTGCGTTGAGCGCCGCGCTATCCAATTTGTCATGGATATTAACGTCGGGGCTTAGCTCGACAGGCCGCGCAGCGAGAACGGGTGAATGAAGCCCTGCGGTCTATAGATTCGCCCGCCCCAGTGCCTGCCGGGGATGTACCACACGCGTACCGCGCTCCAATCGCCCTCAGCGGAGACATCCATCACCGGAACAGCGACGCTGATTTCGCCGCCATTGTGCCAATTGGCGTGGTCAACGGTGATGATGCGGGAGGACAACACGTTTCGGACCACCGCGACGTGCCCCCGATTCGGGTTGTTGTAACCTTGGACCACCAGCACCGACCCAGGCGCTGGCGTGCCGGAGCGTGGATAACGGCCAGCGGCCTGGTTCCACCATGTGACCGCGTCGCCGTAGATCTCGACCCCGGAGATCTCTCTCGCGTACGGGACACATTGCAGGTGCGCGCGCGAGTCGGCGATGCGTGGCGGACCGGCCGGATCCCAATCGGGCGCTGGCAAATGCATTGGATTCCGCGTCGGCTCAATCGGCGCGGGCATTGAAGCGCACGCGCTCAGCGCCAACGCCGCCAGCCCGATCCCAACAAGCCGGGCCGGCCCAAATGCCCCACGCATCATCATTTCGAGGGCGATGTTACACTACCGAAGGTTCCGATCCGGTGAATTAAAGGCTTGACCAAGCGTATAAAAACGCGCGACCGCGCCTTCATGACCGCTCCGCTCATTGTCCGACCGTGCTTTCAGCAGGATTTGGAATCTGTTCAGCTGATCTACGCTCACCATGTGTTAACCGGGTTCGGCTCGTTCGAAACCGAACCGCCGAGCCTGGACGAGATGACGAGACGCTGGAGCGGCGTGGTTTCGAAGAATTGGCCGTTCGTGGTCGCCTCCCCCGCCGACGACATGAGCCGAGTGATGGGTTTTGCCTACGCGGGGCAATACCGGGATCGCGCCGCCTATGGGAGAACGTTCGAGGTCTCTGTGTATTCGGCGCCAACGACTTTGCGTCAGGGGGCCGGCGCTTCGATGATGAGTGAAATGCTGGCGAGCCTGCAAGCAGACGGCGCCCGCGAAGCGCTCGCCTTCATCGGCGACAGCGACAATGTCGCCTCCATTGCGCTGCACCAGAAGCTAGGCTTTTTTTACGTAGGCACGCTGCTCAATGTGGGAGAAAAATTCGGTCGCTCGCTCCATGTGGTCATGATGCAGCGCCATCTCGCACCTGCAGCAACAGCCTGACTGCACTGCTAAATTTAGCCTCCAGAACAGCGCGATACATTGACATCGAGGCGCATCAACACTTCGCTAACCACCCTTACGACATTCTCATCGCGCATAGAGGAGGGATCGCGATGCTGATACGCAAGCTCGTGGTCGTTGGTTTGGCGGGATTTGCTACGCTCGCCGCTTCGTTCGCCACCGCCGAAGACGCGGGACTGAACGGCGCGGCACTCAACGGGATCAGCTTCGTCGATCCTGACACCGTCCTCGATCAAGACCGCTTCGCGGTCACTATCGGCGACGGGAACGCCAATCGCTTCACTAGTCTTTCGAACGCGGCCATCCCAGACGAGTCCCGCGATTACGAAGTTGAGTTGGTCGCACGCGCGGCAGGATTCGACGTAGCATTCGCGCAGCGCGGCGGGATCGGATTCAACACCGACGGCGATGTGGCCAGCCAAAGGCGGGCTTCTGAGCTAAGGTTGGGTCGCGGCCTGCGCGGCGTCCGTAGAGACGAGCCTTCCGCCACGCCCAAGTGGTACATTTTCGCCGCCAGCGAAGACGAAGCCCTCATTTGGCAGCCGGGCGCGCGCAACGAGTTTGGCGGCGCCACATCGTCCTTGGCGCTACAGGACCGGGTTGAGATTGGCGACATGCAGGCGGGCGTCACTTACGAAATGAACGGCCTGCAAGCGTCGCTGGCGTATGTTCAACGTGAAGTGAATGTTCGCGCAGGAGGGCGCTCGCTCTCCCGCGACGAAGAATTCACCGGCCTGACACTGACAATGCGGCGTTAAATACGCAGCTTTGCGAGCTCTCCGCTTTGTGCTTTGCTTTGGGAATCGTTTCGCGATGAGGATATCTGTGCCCCGCATTCGCGTCCTGCTTATGGCGGTTATCGTTGTGTGCTCCACCGCGATGGCGTTCGCGCAGGAGGTTTCCGTCGGCGCGTTTGGCATCGATGGGGAACCTCTGCAGATGCGAGATCATGAACTCAGCGCGCTGTCGTTGGGCGAAGCCGCGCAGGAACGGCACTTGCCCACGGACGCGGAGGGCCGTCGGCTGGAACTCGAAATTGCCGCAAGTGCGGGGCCGCTCGACGTTTCGATCGCCCAGCGCGCGCAACTGAACAATGACAGCGCAGCGGCCCACCGCAGCGGCTCGGGCGCCGAGCTTCGCATCGGCCGCGGCTTGGTCGAGCGGCGCCAGGGCGGGGGAGATTCCGTCTATGTTTTCGTCGCCTCGGACGATGAAGCGCTCACCTGGGCCCCGGGCGCCAACCACGCCGGAGCGCCGCTTGAGCTGCAGCAGCAGGTCGAGATCGGCGACCGCTCGGCTGGTGTTACCTTAGAGCGCGGCGGCATCCAGGCTTCGGTGGCTTATGTCGAACGACAATCCTCAACCCGGGTCGGCGGGAGCACCATCAACCACGACCATAGCTTCGCCGGCGTCACGGTAACCGTTCGTCGCTGAACGCGGCACGCCCCGCGCCACCCTGCCTGCTCCAAGCAATGTGTTCTGCGGAGATAAAGCGTCATGCGCCGCACTTATCCACCGCGGCTCGCGCCCGTCCGCTTCTGCGCGGCCTGAATCGCTCCATGGTCTCCCCTAGTAACTTTTCTTAAAGACGAGTCGGGTCGAAATACTCCAGATATGGTGGCGCGACGTAGCCAAACCACTACATTTAGATTATATTGCGAAAACGATACGGAGATTAATTTGATGAGCGGCACTAACGGGTCAGCACTGACCGGGCTTCGGACCCCCTCCGTCGGTTACAAGCCGTTCCGCTATCCGTGGGCGTACGAATTCTGGCGCAAGCAGCAGCAAGTGCACTGGATGCCCGAGGAAGTGCCGCTCGGCGAGGACGTGAAGGACTGGGCCTCCAAACTCAACGACCAGGAACGCAATCTGCTGACGCAGATCTTCCGCTTCTTCACCCAGGCCGATGTCGAGGTGAACGACAATTACATGGAGCGCTATTCGCGCGTGTTCAAACCGGTCGAGATCAAGATGATGCTCGCCTCGTTTTCGAACATCGAGACCATCCACATCGCCGCCTATGCGCTGCTGCTTGAAACCATCGGCATGCCAGAAAGCGAGTTCGCCGCGTTCCTCGACTACCAGGCGATGCGCGACAAGCACGATTACATGGGCAAGTTCGGCGTCGAGACCGACGAAGATATTCTACGCACGCTGGCGATGTTCGGCGCGTTCACCGAAGGGCTGCAGCTGTTCGCCTCGTTCGCCATGCTGATGAACTTCCCACGCTTCAACAAGATGAAGGGCATGGGCCAAATCGTGACCTGGTCGGTGCGCGACGAAAGCCTGCACTGCGAAGGCATGATCAAGCTATTCCACGCCTACGCGAAAGAAACCAACGCGCTCACCCAAAGCGTGAAGGACGACATCACCGAATGCTGCAGGACGGTGGTGTCGATCGAGGACCGCTTCATCGAACTGGCGTTCGAAATGGGCCCGGTGCAGGGCATGACCGCCGACGATATCAAGCAATACATCCGCTACATCGCCGATTGGCGTTTGGGGCAATTGGGCCTACCGAAAATCTACGGCGTCACCGAGCACCCAATTCCCTGGCTCACCGCGATCCTCAACGGCGTCGAGCACGCCAATTTCTTCGAAGCCCGCGCGACGGAATATTCCAAAGCCGCCACCAAAGGCGATTGGCACGGCGGCGCTGGCGTATGGGACAATTTCGACGCGATGATGGAGAAGCGTAAAGCGGCGGGGTAGGCTGCCCAAGCGCTTGATGAGGCTACAGTTCTCCCGTTTCGGCGTGGACATTGCTTTGTTTTCACCTCAGAGTGAAGGCGCTGGCTCTTCACGGAGGCGAGGTTGAAAGGGGGCGCTGAGGACACACTTGCGAGGTTCGCCGCAGGCTTGATCCAAGAGAGTCTAGTCGAACTGATCGTGATCGCGGTTGTCGCGATCATAAGCATAGTCATCGCCTATTTCCGGCGACCGCTTGGCAAGCTCCTAAGGTCGGCGAAAACGCTGCTTGAACTTTGGACGTTGATTGATCGCGACGGGGACATTTGGCTCAGATCGCCGATACCCGCTCAACGGGCGGACGACGACTTTCGCCAGTCCAAAATTCTGACAATCGCGAACCTGAAAGGCGGCGTTGGAAAAACAACGACAGCCGCCAACCTTGCGGCTTTCTTCGCCCTTGAGGGAGCGTCGCTGACTGGCGGCCGACCATTGCGCGTATTGTTGATCGACCTCGATTTTCAGGGCTCGCTCTCGACGATGGCGCTGCCCGTTAACGAGGCTGTGCCCAGTCACGGCGACAAGTCCAAAGCATCGAGGCTCCTGCTCGAAGCGCCCCTCTCGGCTAGCCAGCTAAACGGACTGTCCGTAGCAGTCGCAGTCGTTCCTGAGGGCAGGCTTCGCTGCATTCCTGCCTACTATGATCTTGCGCGCACCGAGAATGCCCTGATGATTTCCTGGCTCACAGGAAAAACCAAGGATGACATTCGCGAGAGTCTGACGAAAAGTTTGCGCGGCTTTGATGTGCGCCAACGTTACGACCTCATCATCATCGACGCCCCTCCCCGGCTGACCACCGCCACTGGGCGCCGCTCTCGGAGGCGACGAAGCAAAGCTCGTGGCTGCCCTATCTGCCGCGATGCCGGACCGCCCTGGCACTGTGGCGGCGTTCTTGAAGGCCGCGCGCGCGGCAGAATCCGAGGCCGGCGATCATGGTCCGCTGATCGCTGACGCTTTGCCTATTCTTCGGCGCGCGACTCCTTTGTTTCAAACCATCGCCAAGCAAGCAGTGATCAACGACTTTCAGCTTTTGCTTGAGTGGGCGGAGCAGCGGCCACAATTGGCGATAGGCGCGCTCGCGCATCTTGCAGCGCCTGCGCCTGCTCGATCGAGGAAGAAAACGACTGGCGGAGCCGCCGTTCGCGAGCACGTCGTGCGCGAGTATGCCGAAACGCTGGGCGGTGCTCGGCCGGGCAGCAAGGCGTTCGGCGAAGCACTGGACAAACTCGCTGGCGATGAGCGAGTTCGCAAGCAGGAGATGGTTGCAATCGCACGGAGCGTTGCCGACCCAACATTGGCGCCAAGCACAAAAAAGCCTGATGCCCTAAAACGCATTCGGCTCCCGCACGATGCATATTTGGATTCAGCCGCACGCTCCGACGCGATTGGCGGTCCTCGCGTCCAGCGGCGCACATAGTTTTGCATGGTGTAGCTCAGGTGATCTTGCGCGCTGGGTTCGAGGATCGTAAATAATGGCTCCCCTCCTCCCATTCCTCATGGCGCTTGCCGGTTGGGTTGCCGTGGGCTTGTTCGGCGCTTGGTTCGCTGGCTTGTTCGACAAGCCAGAACCCAAAGCGCCGCCGCACATCGCTGCCGAATAGTTCCACACGCACGCGCAACTTAACCAATTCCGTTAGCCGCAGCCTTAACGAGACTCGGCGCATACTCGTCCTCTATGCGCACTCTCCTCGCCGCCGCGGCTTCGTTCGCATTGCTCGCCACCCCCGCCTTCGCCGACGAGGTGCATGAGGCGTTGGAGGCCCATGCGCTTTACCAGAGCGATGTCAGCGCCCTGCTCGATTCTGAGATCGGCAGCGCACAGGCGGTCGACGCCGCGCTCGCGCGCCTGCAGCGCCACAACCCGCGCAATGTCGCCCGCGGCTGGATTGCCTACGGCGCGCTCACGGCAGCGCAATCGCTCGACTTCGCTTCCGGGATCGCGCGCGTGGCCAACGAAAGCGGCCGCGCACCGTTTTTGTCGCAGCTGCGCGGCGACCTCAGCTTTGCCCGGCGTACGCCGCGAGGTTCCGGCGACGCCATCCAACTCATCCTCAACGCCGCCAGCGCCGATGGCGCGCGCGTAGCGATGGCGGGCGCGCGCTACGAGCGGTTCGCCCGCTCACCGGCGGCGGCGCAGCGCGCTTCCGCCAGCGAAAACGCAATCGCGGACGCTGGCATCCGACTCTCAGCAGCGATGCAAGGCCGGTTGCGCGTGACGGCCGTTTCGTCGCGGCCGATGAGCGAGATCAGCGACTTCGGCGGCCGAGGCTTTTGGGATGCGATGGCCGGGCGCAATGCAAACGCCCCGCGCGCACGTCGTCGGCGCGAGAACGCCTCCTACGCCGCCGTCACCGATAACATGCTGACGCTAGGCGCACTGGTCGTCACCGAATCTACAGGGCGCGAGCGCCGACGCGTTTCCGCGCTACTCAACGAACCGCTCACGCAGCATTGCCTTGCCATGGAGCGCCAGCAATTGCGCCAGTGCGTCGGCGTGTCGGTGGACGCGAACGAGCGCGCCTATTGCCTCGCACGCCACGGGCTCAGCGGCCCTGGCGCGTGTTTTTCCGCGATTGCGCGCTAGGAGCCCGCAAAGGAACGCGGGTCTTTAGATCCGCATTTTTTTGCGTGGGAGCAAGATGCGGGTCCGAAGACCCGCGCTGCTTTAGCCCCGCGCGTCCCACACGCGCACCGCTTCCGCATCACGCGGCGTGATGTCGGGGTAGCGCGGATCGGCGGTGGCGGGATTGAAATATTTCCATGAACGCGCGCACTTCACGCCCTGCGCTTTTTCGATTGTCACCACTACAGGCGCTTGGCCGCCGCCGAGTTCGACTTCAGGCCCTCCCCTTACATCGATCGCACTGGTGATGCACAATTCGGCGAAGTCCACGCTTTGTACAAACGTGCGCAACTCCTCGTCGAAAATGTGCACCACTGGCGCCGCTTCAAGTGAAGAACCGATGCGCCTTGCGGCGCGTGCTTCTTCGAGCGCTTGGGTCACCGCGCTGCGCACGTCGCGGAGCTTCGCCATCTGCTCGGCCGCCGCATCGTCGCGCCAGTTTGCCGGCGTTTCCGGCAATTGGCGCAAATGGACAGAACTCGCTTCCGGATCGCGCACGAGCCACGCCTCTTCCGTCGTGAACGGCAACACCGGGGCGAGCCACGCGGTGAGCCGCGAGAACGCTTCGTCGATGACGGTGCGGCAGGCGCGACGCCGCGGTGACGACGGGGCGTCGCAATAAAGCGCATCCTTGCGAACATCGAGATAGAACGCCGAAAAGTCGACGTTGCAGAATTCGACGATGGCAGAAAGCGCGTCGCGGAATTGGTAGGTGTTGTACGCTTGGCGGACTTGGGCGTCGAGTTGCCAGAGGCGGTGATAGAGCCAGCGTTCGAGGAGCGGGGTCGCTTGGTCCGCCGGCGTCCTCGCCGGCGAGACGCCGGCGGTCCAAGGAAATTTCTCCCCTTCCTCAAATCCCTTCAACGCGCCCAAACAAAACCGCAGCGTGTTGCGCAGCTTGCGGTACATCTCCGTCGATTGCGCCAGGATGGTTTTGCCGACACGCAATTCGTCGCGATAGTCAGCCGACGCAATCACCAGGCGGAACGGCTCGATGCCGTATTGCTTGGTCAGCTCTTGCGGCTCGATGCCGTTCCCGAGCGACTTTGACATCTTGCGCCCGTCCTCGGCGACAGTGAAGCCATAGGTGATCACTTCGTCGTACGGCGCGCGCCCGCGTGTGGCGCAACTCTCGAGCAACGATGAATGAAACCAACCGCGATGCTGGTCAGAGCCTTCGAGATACAGCACGCGCGCGTGCTTGAACGAGGGCCGCGTGGGCGCGTCGCGATCGCCCATGACGAAAGCGTGCGTGGAGCCGGAATCGAACCAGACATCGAGGATGTCTTCGACCTTTTCGTAATTCTCGGCCTTGTGCTTGGCGCCCAGAAATTCCTGCGCCGGCGTGGACCACCACACGTCAGCGCCGCCCTGTTTCATTGCGGCGACGATGCGCGCATCGACTTCATCGTCCTGCAGGATAGAACCATCTTTCTTCGCGACGAAAATCGCCAGCGGCACGCCCCAATTGCGCTGCCGCGAGATCAGCCAATCGGGGCGATCCTCGATCATGCCCTTGATGCGGTTCTGATCGCGCACGTCGCCGATGCGATACTGACCCCAATCGACGCGCTCGATTTCGTCGAGTGCGACTTGGCGCAATGTTTTCCCGCCGCCTGCCGCGTATTGCTTATCCAGCGCAATGAACCATTGCGGCGTGTTGCGGAAGATGAGCGGCGCTTTCGAGCGCCAAGAGTGCGGGTATTGGTGTTTCAGCGTCCCGCGCGCGAGCAACGCGCCCGCTTCGATGAGCGCCTCGATGACGGCTTTGTTGGCGGGGCCGTCCTTGCCGATGTTCTTGCCTTCGGTTTGGATGATTTCGAGACCTTCGAAACCCGGCGCTTCCTTGGTGAACTTGCCGTCGGCATCGACGGTGAAGGGGATGCCTTCCTGGCCGAAGTTCTGGACCCAGATGTTGAAGTCATCGAGGCCGTGACCGGGGGCAGTGTGTACAAAACCCGTGCCGGCGTCGTCGGTGACGTGATCTCCAGGGAGAAGCGGGACGTTGAACGCATACGCCCCCCCTCCCCCTTGCGGGGAGGGGGCTGGGGGGTGAGGGGCGTGCAAACTCGCAGGCGTTTGATCGTCGGCCCGCCCCTCATCCGGCCGCTCCGCGGCCACCTTCTCCGCAAGGGAGAAGGTTCGCCAATCACGCAGCGGATGCGCGCACCAAGCGCTTGTTGGATCAAAGTCCTCAACTCGAATCCATGAGGCAGCCTTCGCCGACCTCATCACGTCATCCGCTAGCTTGTCCGCAACAATGAGTCGTTCGCCAACGCTAACCCAAGGCTTGAATTCTAGGCCCTGTTGAACTGCTTGAACTTCATACAGGCCATATTTGATGCTCTTGGAATACGAGATCGCGCGATTGCCTGGGATGGTCCACGGCGTCGTGGTCCAAATCACAATGCTCGCCCCAGTGTAGGTCTTCACACGGCGAGCTGCCTCTTCTCGATCAAGTGACGATAAGACATTCGAAACAGGAAACTTCACCCAAATCGCGCTGCTCGTCTTCTCCTGATACTCCACCTCCGCTTCCGCCAGCGACGTCCGCTCAACCGGGCTCCACATCACTGGCTTCGAGCCGCGATACACCAGCCCCGTGCGCACCACGCGCAGGAACTCAGCGGCGATCGCCGCCTCCGCGTCGAAGCTCATGGTTGAGTAGTATCGATCCCAATCGCCTTCGATGCCGAGGCGTTGGAACTCTTCCTTCTGCAGCGGGATCCATTTGTCGGCGTAGTCGCGGCAGGCTTTGCGGAACTCCACCGCCGGCACGTCCTGCTTCTTGCGGCCAGCTTTGCGAAAATCCTCCTCGACCTTCCATTCGATCGGCAAGCCGTGGCAATCCCATCCGGGCACGTAGTCGCAATCGAAGCCCATCATCTGCTTCGAGCGCACGACCATGTCTTTCAGGATCTTGTTTTCCGCGTGCCCGATATGGATGGCGCCGTTGGCGTAAGGGGGGCCATCGTGCAGCACGAATTTCGGTCGCCCTGCTGCGTCGGCGCGCAAGCGATCATAAAGCCCGATCTCGGCCCAATGCTTCACCCGCTCGGGCTCCTTCACCGGCAACCCCGCGCGCAGCGGGAAGGGATCGCCCGGCAGGTCGGGCAGAAAAACGGTTTCGCGGTAATCGCGACCCGAACGCGGGTCTTTTGGCGCATCGGCCACGGGCATTCTCCAAAATGAGGAAAGCAGGAATAGCGATCCCGGTCCCGCGGAGCAGCCCATTTCCGGGGCTCCACGCGGGCCGGGCCTCAAATTCGAGGCGCGCCTATGAGATGGGACGGACGCGAAATCACGCCGCAGCTTTACCATTGCTGGCGCCCGAACGCCAATGCGGTTTTTGGCGCCTTTGTTGCGTCAGCGTTTCTTCAGGGCTAAACCCCGACCTTCGGCCTGAAAAGTCAAGAACATGACCAATGCCCACGACTTCAGTTTTTCAAAGCTCGACGAACCGGGCGAACTGAAGCTGTCCGATTTCGCGGGCAAGGCCGTGCTGATCGTGAACGTGGCGAGCGCGTGTGGGTTCACATCGCAATACCGCGAGCTTGAATCGCTATACGAAGCGAAGGCCGGCAAAGGCCTGGTCGTCATCGGCGTGCCCTGCAACGATTTCGGGCATCAGGAGCCCGGAGCGGAGAAAGAGATCCGCGAATTCTGCGACGCTTCTTATCACGTGACTTTCCCGATGGCGGGCAAGATCGAGATTGTCTCCAAGGACCGCCGCCACCCGTTCTACAAATGGATTGGCGTGGTGCTCGGCGAGGAAGCGCTGCCGCGCTGGAACTTCCACAAATACCTGATCGGCAAAGACGGCCAGGTGATCGAGACTTTTTCGGCAAAAGCCGCACCGTTAGGGCCGACGATGCTGGACATAATCGACAAAGCACTCGCGGCTTAACTCCCGCTAAGACGGCCAATGGCGCCATGTCTTGCGCGAAATCCCCTTTTGGTTATGACGTAATGTGAATGTAATTTTTGCATGCGGATTGGGAGATTGAGGCGATAGCGCGGTCGAGTCACACCAACCCCTCCTCCCCAGGCCCCCCTGCTCGCGGCGCCGCTCGCCGCCAGGCTTTCAAGGCCGCCGCGCGCATCGAGTTTCTGGAAAAGGGTTACGAGGCGGCCTGTGTGAACGACATCGTGCGCGCGGCCGGAGGGTCGTTGGCGACGCTCTATGCCCAGTTCAACAACAAGGAAGGCCTATTCCTGGCCGTTGCCGAGGAAGTGCATGAGCAAGTCGTGGCGGCGACGACGCCGCCCTGCGTGGCCCACCTTTCGCTGGAGGATGGGCTACAAGTCATTGGGGAACGCTTTCTCACCGCCCTGATGTCGCGTGAAAATCTGGCTTTCTACCGTATCGTTGTCGGCGAAGGGCGGAAATTCCCGCAACTCTTGCAGCGCTACGTTTTTGCCGGCGCCGACCGTATCCGAAGGGTGGTCGCAGCGCATTTGGAGCGAACGGCGCCAGACCTGAAAGACGCTGATCTCGTCGCCTCTTACTTCCTGGAGGTGGTGCGCAGCAGGCATCACTATCGCGCGCTTGCAGATGAAGGCTACAGCCTTCCTGAGGAAGAGCTCTCCGAGCACGTCGGCAGGTCGGTCCGGTTCTTTCTGGCCGGGGCGCGCGCCCTATAGGGGATTCAGGCGTCATTCAGGAGCGGCGGCGCACTTTGAAAGTCGCGAGGGTGTGCCTGCAAGGGCGCGCACGGGAGCCTCTGGTATGAAGAAAATTCTCTTGGTCGCGGCCGCCGCTTTGGGCGCAACCGCTTTGGCGCCGCAAGATGCGTTCGCCCAACGTGATCGAGGCGCTCAGGAGCGCCAGCGCGAAGAGCGCGTCGGGAATTGGCGCGGCGAAGACGAAGGCGAGCGGCGCGGCCGCAATCGGGGCGATCAAGACGCTGGCAGCAGCCCACCTCCTGAACAGCCCCAGGCGCGAAATTGGCGTCCTGCTGAGGATCGCCGCGGTCGCGGCGAGGACTTGGCAGGCGGCCCTGGTCGAGGCGCGCCGGATAATCCGCCTCCACCGCCTCCAAGCTTCAATGGCCGCAACGGCCCGCCTGCTCCAGCAGTGCAAGGCAATGGCGGCGGTGGTTGGCGCCAGGGCGGCGGCGATACTGACCGCGGCCGCGGACAAGGTCAGGGCTGGGAAGGCGAACGCAATCGCGGCCAAGGCCAAGGCCAAGGCCAAGGTCGTGGTCAAGGCTGGAACGGCGAGCGCGATCGCGGCCAAGGCGAACGCCAAGGCTGGAATGGTGAGCGGGAACGCGGTCAGGGCGAGCGTTGGAACGGCGAACGTGGACGAGGCGGGCGCGACGATTCAAACGGCGAGCGTGGACGCGAGCGCGGCCAAGGCGACAACCATGGAGGGAACGGCGATCGTGGGCGCGGCCGAGGCGATCATAATGGCTGGAACGGCGAGCGCGGGCGCGACCGAGGCGACAACCATGATTGGGACGACCGCGGGCGCGGTGGGCGCGACTGGAGTCGCCACGGCCGCCGCGACTGGTCCGACAACGACCATTGGCGCAACGACTGGGATCGCGGCCGTCACGACCACCGCTACCGCACGTATTGGAACACCCATCGGGATTTCTCCCACCCCCGCTATTCCGACTGGCGGCGCATTCGCCACGGCTATTATTTCGACCGCGGTTATGCCCGCATCCTGAGCGGCTATTACGGGCGCAATTATTATTGGTGGAGCTATGACGGCTGGCATCGTCCCTATCGCCGCTGGAGCATCGGGTATGTGATTCCCAGCTGGCTCTATTGGGAAGATTTGCCGTGGGATCTCTATTACCGGCTGCCGCCGGCCCCCTATGGCTGCCGCTACGTCTACGCCGATGGCGACGTGCTGCTCATCGCCATCGCCAGCGGGATTATCCTAGACGCGCTCTTGTACGAAGACGGCTATTATTGAGCCTAATCGACTGAGCCTTGACCGCCCCGCGCAAGCGGGGCGGTCTCGCATCCGGAGTACGGCAACCGCCCCCCGCAAGCCGTGGGCCGCCAAAATTTGCCGAGACATTCCTTGACGCGCCCGACGCTCGTCCCTACATGCCGGTTCGTTAGCAGTCGCCCTAGTTGAGTGCTAAGAGCACAAGCTCGGTCGGCCGCCAAACAGTTCCAAGTGACTCAAAACCAAGAGGAGTGCGCATCGTGGCGAGCTTTCGTCCCCTGCAGGATCGCGTTGTCGTTAAGCGCGTGAAGGAAGAAGAGAAAACCAAGGGCGGTATCATCATACCGGACACGGCTCAGGAGAAGCCGCAAGAAGGTGAAGTCGTCGCCGTCGGCCCTGGCGCCCGCGACGAAGATGGCGAGTACATCAAGATGGATGTGAAGGTCGGCGACCGCATCCTGTTCGGCAAATGGTCGGGCACGGAAGTGAAGCTCGATGGCGAAGAACTCCTGATCATGAAGGAGTCCGACATCATGGGCGTCATCGAGCAGAAGAAGGCGAAGAAGGAAGCGGCTTAAGCGCTCTCGCCGGGATTAGGGACTGGGGATTAGGCGAAGCGTCCTCCCCGCTCCCTCAATCCCAATCCCAAAGACCCAATCCCTAACCAGAGGAACACACACCATGGCCGCTAAGGTCGTCAATTTCGGATCGGACGCGCGCGAGCGGATGCTCGCCGGCGTCGACATTCTTGCCAACGCCGTAAAGGTCACGCTCGGCCCCAAGGGTCGCAACGTGGTGATTGAGAAGAGCTTCGGTGCGCCGCGCACCACCAAGGACGGCGTCACCGTCGCCAAGGAAATCGAGCTCGAAGACAAGTTCATGAACATGGGCGCCCAGCTCATTCGTGAAGT
>CADEDG010000052.1 GCA_902826035.1 uncultured Alphaproteobacteria bacterium | reverse complement strand
GTCTTCCGCAATCAAGGAAATTTCCTGCATTGGGCGATGATCGAATGAACACGTTAGCAATCCGCCATGTCTATTGGTTAAGCGACGTAAAGCACTGGGGCGACGTCGGTGGTGACGCGATTGCGCCCGCCGCGCTTCGAGGAATAGAGGCAGGCGTCTGAGCGCTCGATCAGGCCTTGGGGCGTGTCACTTGGCGTAAGCTGCGCAACGCCGAGCGAAACAGTCACCTGGCCCAAGTCTTCATTCGTGGAGCGTCGGCGCAGGCGCTTGGCCTGAATAGCTTCTCGCATCGTTTCAGCGATTTTTGCGGCGGCATGGACGTCCACCCGAGGCATGATCATGGCGAATTCTTCTCCGCCGTAGCGCGCAACAAGGAAGTCCGGGCGTGCATGCGCCTGCATGGCGCCAGCGAGAAACCTCAAGATCTGGTCGCCGGTATGGTGACCCCAGGTGTCGTTGAAGCGCTTAAAATAGTCGATGTCGCACAGTACGAGGCAAAGCGGCGCTTTCTGGGCGCGCGCCTCGTCGATGCGCATACGCAGCGTCTCATCGAACATACGCCGATTGGAGAGACCGGTTAGCGCGTCGGTGAGAGATTCTACTCGAACCGATTCGAGGCTCGTTCGCAGGGTCTCGATTTCGCGGGTGGACCTGGAAAGTTGATCGTTCAAGTGCTGGTTGTGGTTGGCCATGTCGAGTGTGGCGGCCGCGAGGCTTGAGACGATTTGGCGGATTTGTTCTGAGTCGAGCCCGCGATTGAGGTTGGTGGCGGCGCTTTCAAGTTTTCGACCGTAATCACCGCTCTTCTCTTCGGCTTGTTGTAAGAACGAAACTACTTGGTTCAGATCGCGCGCCAATCGCTCGCTGGTAATGACAATCTGGGCCGTCGCGCTTGCATTGCCGAAATGCTGCTCATGCATCTGGGCGGTGAACTCGTCACCGAGCCCAGCTCCGGCCTGCTTGCGCGCGTCGATTGCGGCTTTCAGAGCGGCATTTCTACCGAGTTGGTATTCCAGCCAAACCTCATAATGAGCTGATGATGGGGTGACGCCATGCTCAAGCATACTTTGCAAGGCAGCCTGCGCCGACCTCGCTCCCGCAACCCCTGTGAGGGCATTACTTGTAGGCACATCACCACCCGTGTCTTGTTGAACCCGAGCCAAGGCTATGAGCCGTTGGTGACCGAGACGTTAACCGGCCCCACGTGCTCGTCGCATTTTCGTTTGCGTTACCCCTGGGGCGGGGGGGTAAACTCGGGGCGCCCTTTGGCTGGAGCCGCCCCCATGAATAAGCCCGTTTTTCCCGCCGCCGAGCAAGCCAAGGCGCAAATGCTGGAATTGCTTGCGCTGCAGAAACGAGCGAATGCCCTCAAGGGCCCCCCGGACGCACGCCTACGCAAGGACAGGCTCACCCGCGCTATCACACTACTGCTCAACCACCACGATGAATTGGTCGCCGCGCTAAGCGAGGATTTTGGCGCCCGCTCGCCGGACATGAGCATGCTCACCGACATTGTCGCGGCAATCGCCCCGCTAAAGCATGCCCGCGCGAACCTCGACGCCTGGATGAAGCCGCAGAAGCGCAAAGTGTCGCCAGCTGCACTCGGCCTGCTCGGCGCACGCGCGGAGGTGCGCTATCAGCCCAAGGGCGTGGTCGGGGTAATGACGCCGTGGAATTTTCCGGTGCAGCTTTCGTTTGACGCGATTGCCGGCGCGCTGGGCGCTGGCAATCGTGTGATGCTCAAGCCGTCCGAATTCACCCCTGCGACCGGGGCGTTGATGGCGCAGCTCATCGACCTCTATTTCGACGAGGACGAATTGGCGGTGGTGCTGGGGGGAACCGAAGTCGGTGCGGCCTTCGCCGGGCTTGCGTTCGATCACCTCATCTTCACCGGCGCCACCTCGATCGGCCGCCATGTCATGCGCGCTGCGGCTGAGAATCTAACGCCGGTGACGTTGGAGCTTGGCGGCAAGAGCCCGGTGATCGTCAGCCGCGGCGCCGATATGGCCAAGAGCGCGGCCCGCATCATGGCCGGCAAGGCCATGAATGCGGGCCAAGTATGTTTGGCCCCAGATTATGTGCTGACGCCGCGTGAGAGCGTAGATTCGTTCGTCAAGGAGGCGGTGGCGGCGGGAACCCGGATGTTCCCGACGGTTCGCGACAATCCAGACTACACCGCGATGATCAATCAGCGCCATTACGAGCGCGTGCGCAATCTGGTGGCCGATGCGAAGTCCAAGGGCGCGCGTGTGATCGAGATCAACCCCGTCAACGAGGATTTCTCCCAGCAAGAGCACCGAAAAATCCCGCTGACCTTGGTACTCGACGCGACCGACGACATGGGACTGATGCAGGAAGAAATCTTCGGCCCCGTTCTGCCAGTTCGCGCCTATGCCGCGTTCGACGACGCCATCGCCGAAGTGAACGCGCGCGAGCGTCCGCTGGGGTTGTACTATTTTGGCGAAGACGCAAGCGAGCGCGAGGCGCTGCTCTCGCGCACACATTCGGGCGGCGTCACCATCAACGACGTGATCTTTCACATCAGCCAGGAAAATCTGCCGTTCGGCGGCGTCGGCCCCTCAGGCATCGGCGCCTATCACGGTCACCGGGGTTTCCTCGAATTCAGCCACGAGAAGGCTGTGTATACTCAGACGAACAGCGAGATCATCGCCATGTTCCGCCCGCCTTATGGGGCTGCGTTTAAGAAGCAAATAGCGGCGCGGTTGAAGGGGTAGTTCCGGCTCATTTTTTCCGCAGAAACGCCGGCAGATTATCGCCGAAGCCCGGCGTATCCTTGTCCTGGTGCGGCAGTGGCGCCGGCGTTTTTTCGCGATGGCGCTCGTTGCGTGACGCGCGGGGCCGTTCCTCGCGCGGGGGCCTCGGCTCGCTTGGCTCGCCCGGCTTCACCGGTTCGGTCGCCGCTTCCGGGCGCTCGGGGTCGCGCTTCTGGAACCGTTGCTTCTTCTCCGTGATGCGCTTGGAATGTTCGCGCTTCAATTCTTCGGCGCGCCGCCCACGTCCGCCAGTGTCGCGCGGATCGCCAATCGCGGCTTCGGGTACGCCTTCGATGGAAGCGGCCTCAATAGTTTTACCCATGAGTTTCTCGATGGCGTCGAGGCTCTTCCTATCGTTGGGCGCCACGAGCGTGAAGGAAGCGCCTTGCTTGCCGGCGCGGCCGGTGCGGCCGATGCGGTGGACGTAATCGTCGGGAGAACGCGGCGGTTCGTAGTTGAACACGTGGCTCACGTCAGGAATGTCGAGCCCGCGCGCGGCGACATCGGAAGCGATCAGAAATTGCAGATCACCGGAGCGGAAGCGGTCTAGCGTTTTCGTGCGGAGCGATTGATCGAGATCGCCATGGATTGGAGAGGCGTTGAAGCCGTGGCGCTTCAGCGATTGGGCGACGACGTCAACATCGGTCTTCCGATTGCAGAAGATGATGCCGTTCCTGACATTGGCGCTTTGCATCACCGCGCGCAACGCCGCGCGGCGCGTGCGTGGATCGCCGCCGGGCAGGGGGATGATGCGTTGTTCGATGGTGCCGGCCGCGGTGGCCGGACGCGAGGCCTCGATCCGCTTCGGGCTAGAGAGGAACGCTTCCGTCAGCCGCGTGATTTCCGGCGGCATGGTGGCGGAGAAGAACAGCGTCTGGCGCGTGAACGGCGTCAGTTTGAAGATGCGCTCGATGTCGGGGATGAAGCCCATGTCGAGCATGCGGTCGGCCTCGTCGACCACCATCACCTGCACGCCGGTGAGCAGCAATTTGCCGCGTTCGAAATGATCCAAGAGCCGCCCTGGCGTGGCGATCAACACGTCGACGCCGCGCGCGAGCAGAGCGTCCTGATCGCCGAATGAAACCCCGCCGATCAGCAGCGCTTTGGTGAGCTTCTGGTACTTGCCGTACTTGTCGAAATTCTCCGCCACTTGCGCGGCGAGTTCGCGCGTGGGCTCCAAGATCAGCGTGCGCGGCATGCGTGCGCGGGCGCGACCGGCGGCGAGAATGTCGATCATCGGCAGCACGAAGGCTGCGGTTTTTCCGGTGCCGGTCTGGGCGATGCCCAGGATATCGCGCCCCTTCAGCACTTCGGGAATGGCTTGGGCCTGGATCGGGGTAGGCGTGTTGTACCCGCCCTCCTTCACCGCGCGCAGCGTGTCGGCCGAGAGGCCGAGATCGTCGAAGGTAATGGTGGCTTGCGCAGTTTCAGCGCCAGAATTCGCTTCTGGGGGCGCGGTAATTTCGGAGTTCATTCAATCTCACTTAGGATCGCCGCTTCGCTTTCTGGGCGAAAAACGGGAGATCGCGGGGGTTGGCGCTTGGCGCTCAATCGCCTGCGGATCAGGCGCGAGCATTCAGCGAGGGGCGAGCACGCCCTCTCGGCGCGCACAACGGACAGGACGGATGTGGGGGGATTTGGGCGGGAAGTCAATGATTTCCGCAAACCCACCGGCGCACTAGGGCCGCTCAAACATCAATCTCATCCGCCACGAACTTCGCGTTCGCCTGGATGTAGTTGAACCGCAGCTCCGCTTTCTTCCCCATCAGCGTTTCGATCAGCACTTCGAAATCCGGCGCGCCTTCATCCGTGAGCACTACGCGGGCCAAGGTGCGCGTCGCGGGGTTCATCGTCGTGTCTTTCAGATCCGCCGGCATCATTTCGCCGAGGCCTTTGAAGCGGGAGATGTCGACCTTTTTGCCTTTGAACTGGCCGGCGAGCAGCTTTTCTTTGTGCGCATCGTCGCGAGCGTAGATGCTCTCCTTGCCGGCGGTGACGCGGTAGAGCGGCGGCATGGCCAGGAACAGCCGCCCGGCGCGGATCATCTCGGGCATCTGTTTGTGGAAAAAGGTGATCAGCAGCGAGGCGATGTGGGCGCCGTCGACATCGGCGTCTGTCATGATGATGACGCGCTGATAGCGCAGGTCGTCGCACTTGAATTTCGCGCCCGATTGCACGCCCAGCGCAAGCGCGAGATCGTTCAGTTCCACATTGTTGGAGGTCTTTTCCCCGCCAGCGGAGGCGACGTTGAGGATTTTTCCCCGCAGCGGCAGGATCGCCTGCGTCTCGCGGTTGCGCGCCTGTTTGGCCGAGCCGCCGGCGCTGTCGCCTTCGACAAGGAAGATTTCGGTGTCGCGCGCATCGCTGCGCGAACAATCGGCGAGCTTGCCGGGCAGGCGCAATTTGCGCGAGGCGCTCTGGCGGGAAACTTCCTTTTCCTTGCGCCGGCGCAGGCGGTCCTCGGCTTGCGTGATGCTCCATTCCAGCAAGCGGTTCGCATCGGCGGTGTTAGCGCCGAGCCAGTGATCGAACGGATCGCGCACCGCTTGTTCGACGATTCTGGCGGCTTCGGTGGAGACCAGCCGGCCTTTCGTTTGGCCCTCGAATTGCGGTTCGCGGATGAACACGGAAACCAAAGCCGCGCCGGTGTTCATCACGTCTTCCTGCGTGATAAGCGCTGCTTTCTTGTTGTTCTTCAGTTCTGCGTAGGCACGCAGTCCTTTCGACAACGCTGCGCGCAGGCCAGCTTCGTGGAAGCCGCCGTCGGGCGTGTAGATCGTGTTGCAATAGGAGCGCAAAAATCCGTCGGCCTCGCCAAAGCCGTCGCCGACCCAAGTCACCGCCCATTCCACGCGCCCGTGCGGACCGTTCTTTTCGCTGCGCCCGGTGAAAGGTTCGCCGACAATGGCGCGCTTGTCCTTCACAAGAGCTGCGAGAAAGTCCGCGAGCCCGTTCGGAAAATGCAGCACCGCTTCGGCGGGCGTGTCGTCCTTGATGCGGGAGGCGTCGCACTTCCAGCGGATCTGCACGCCGCGTTGCAGATAGGCTTTCGAGCGCGCCATCTGGAACAGCCGCGCCGGCTTGAACGCAGCACCCTCGCCGAAGATTTGCGCGTCGGGGTGAAAGCGCACGGTCGTGCCGCGCCGGTTGTGCGCGGGGCCGACCTCCACAAGCTTGCTGGTCGGCGTCCCGCGCGAGAAGGTCTGGCGATAGAGTTTACGCTCGCGTGCGACTTCCACTTCGACGCGATCGGAAAGCGCGTTCACCACTGAGACGCCCACGCCATGCAGGCCGCCGGAAGTGTGATAGACCTTGTCGGAGAATTTCCCGCCCGCGTGCAGCACCGTCATGATGATTTCGAGCGCGGACTTCTTGGGAAATTTCGGGTGCGGATCGACTGGCATGCCGCGGCCATTGTCGGTCACGCGCAGCGTGCCGTCGGCCTCCAGTTCGACTTCGATACGATCAGCGAAGCCCGCCACCGCCTCGTCCATGGAATTGTCGAGCACTTCGGCGAACAAATGATGCAGCGCGCGCTCATCGACGCCGCCGATGTACATCCCCGGTCGTTTCCGAACCGGCTCGAGCCCCTCCAGGACCTCAATATCCTTGGCCGTATAGCCGCCTGACGCGGCCGGAGGCGGCTCGCCACCGCCAAACAGGCCTTCATCCCAAAGATCGTCGTCGCCCACGGGAACCTGCTGCTTCTGCTGCGCTGCCTTGCTCATGGCTGGCCTCTTAGTGGGAGTCGAGGCGCAAAGGACAAGCTCGACGCAGTTTCTAAGGGATTAATGGCGACCGCAGCGCGTGTCCCAGATTGCGGGCCATGCGGTTACATCAACCGGAACGGCACGGCGTACAACGTACACCCCCCGGCTGACGGCTCGCCATTGCGTGCTTGGGGCTCGACCGTGGCGCGCTGGAATACGCGCAACGCTGCTTCGCCAAACCCCCACCCGGGCGGCGTCTCTGAGATGACGCCGCATTGCAAGCTCAAGTCGGGACGTATGAAACATCCGAGCATTGCCTGGCCTTCGATCTCTCGCTCCAGCGCTCTCTGGGGATAGAAGCGCGAAAATTCCAATGGCGTGCTCGCGGCGAACGGGACGCCGGAGCCGTTCTGGGGACCTTGCGGCATCGGCGTCAACGCGCCGAGTTCGGCGTCCAGAACGCCGAATTCCTGGCGCCACGACGAGCCCAGATAAGCGAAAGCGGAAAGATCGCTTCGCATCTGCGCGACCGCGCCGCCACACACGCTCCGAGGCGCCACGTAAGTGGCGCGCAGCGTACTCCCTTGATCGATTTCAGAGCGCGCGTCTTGCCAACGTGCTTCGACGATTCCGGCCGGGAAGTCCGCGTTGCCAAGGAAAGCGTAATAGCCGCCGATTGGCGCCAGCGCATTGCGCACCACTTGACGCTCGCCCCGCTGCTGCACCTCGTATGGCCCGATCCGCGCGCGCTCCTGATCGCGCCAATGCACGACATTGCCGATCGCCGCGCGCGCGCCTTCGACCGAGTAAAGCTGCGGCAAGGTCAGCGATGACGGGGGAGACTCGTAGACAATGCGTGGTTCATAAGCGCCAGCCGGCTGTGTCGCGGCGGCGGGCGAGGCCGTTGGAGGCGGCTGCGCCACTCCTGGCGACGACAAAATCAGGCCGAGCAACAAAACAGCCCAAAAGCGGCGCATCTCGAAGACTCCCCAGTTAGAGAGTTTACTTCCGCTTCTTCCTGATCGGCGAAGCAATCGACCAGATGTGGCCGAACGGGTCGCGGATCATGCCGAAGCGGTCGCCCCAGAACTGGTCGGCGAGCGGCATCACCACCTTTGCGCCGGCGTCGGTGGCGCGCGCCCACCATTTGTCGGAATCGTCCACCTGCAGGTGAATTGAAACCGTGCTGGTCTTTACATTGGGGGGCGGCACGGTCGTGGGTTCGCCGAACTCGGGAAACTCATCGGAGAGCATCAACTCGCCGCCGTTGATAAACAAAGTAGCGTGCATGACACGTTTCTTGTCCTCCGCGTCCATCAGCATGCGCACCTTGGCGGCGAACGCCTTCTTGTAAAAGTCAATCGCGGCCTTGGCCCCGCTCACCTTCAGGTAGGGGGCCAGCGGAGAATATTCCTTGGCGCTGAGCTTGCCGCGCTTGGTCGGCTGTTTCGGCAATTTGGGAGCTTTAGCGGCTTTCTTGGCGGCCTTTTTTGCGGCGTTCTTGGCTTTCGTGGCCATGGGGGTATTCTCCTCGGACTGTGCCGAAGTGATTGCCTTACCGCGCCGCTATGGCAAGCTGCTTTGCGATACCTGACCCGATATTGCGCATGCGCCGAGGCGCCCGGCTAGGCCGCCTTCAAGTGCGCCCACGCCAGGGCTCCAACGCCCCATAGCCCAAGCGAAAAAAAGAGCGGCATTCCGACCAGCGCCGCCGCCAGTCCCGACGCGCCTATCGCGAAACCGACCAAACGCCGGTAGCGCTGCTTTCGCGCGAGCAGGGCTTCTGTATGAGCATGCTGCAACAGATACGAGGGGCTCGTCATCGGGGCAGCGTAAGCGAAACTGTTTGTCTCCAGCTTAAGCAAGCTGGTGAACAAGGGTGAAACTCCGGACCGCCGGTACTCAGCCGGCGGTCTCGGTCTATTTCTTACGCTTTGTAGTACATGTCGAACTCCACCGGGTGGGGGTGGGTTTCGAAGCGGTCGAGTTCTTCCTTCTTGAGTTCGATGTAGGCGTCGATAACGTCGTCGCTCATGACGCCGCCCTTCATTAGGAAGTCGCGATCGCGGTCGAGGCAGGTGAGCGCCTCGCGCAACGAGCCGCAAACGGTTGGTACGTCTTTCAGCTCTTCGGGGGGCAGATCGTAGAGATTTTTGTCGAGTGGTTCGCCGGGGTGAATTTTCTTTTCTATGCCGTCCAAACCCGCCATGAGCAGCGCCACGAATGTCAGGTACATGTTGCCCGCGGGATCGGGGAAACGGACTTCTACTCGCTTGGCTTTCGAGCCCGTACCGTATGGAATGCGACACGAAGCTGAACGATTGCGCGCGGAATAGGCGAGCAGCACTGGCGCCTCGTAACCCGGCACCAGGCGCTTATAGGAATTGGTGGTGGAGTTCGCGAACGCGTTGATCGCCTTGGCGTGCTTGATGATGCCGCCGATATAGAAGAGGCAGGTTTCCGATAGGTCGGCGTAACGGTCGCCGGCGAAGAGGTTGTTACCCTTCTTCCAGATCGACTGGTGCACGTGCATGCCCGAGCCGTTGTCCTTGAAATAGGGCTTCGGCATGAAGGTCGCGGACTTTCCGTAGGACGCGGCCACTTGGTGGATGATGTATTTGTACAAATTCATGTTGTCGGCCATGCGCGTCAACGTATCGAACTTGAGGCCAAGTTCGTGCTGGGCGGGGGCGACCTCGTGGTGGTGCTTCTCAGGCTTAAGGCCCAGATCGCCCATGATTTGCAACATCTCGCCGCGCATGTCCTGGAGTGAATCGATGGGCGGAACCGGAAAATAGCCGCCCTTGGGTCCTGGACGGAATCCGGAATTACCGCCCTCATAGGGTTTGTTGGAATTGACCGGCAATTCGGTGGAATCGAACGAATAGCCGGTGTTCCAGGGATCGGTGGACCAGCGCACATCGTCGAACACGAAGAACTCGGCCTCGGGGCCGAAATAGGCGGTGTCGCCGGCGCCGGAGGATTTTACGTACGCCTCGGCCTTCTTGGCGATCGAACGCGGGCAGCGCGAATAAGGCTGCATGGTGCCGGGCTCGAGAATATCGCAAAATAAGGCCAGCGTGGTTTGCTGATAGAATGGATCGATATGGGCGCCCATCGGGTCGGGGCGCATCACCATGTCGCTCTCGTTAATCGCCTTCCAGCCATTGATGGAAGAACCGTCGAACATCTGGCCTTCGGTGAAGGTGTCGGCCTCGATCATGCCGACGTCGAAGGTGACGTGTTGCATCTTGCCGCGAAGGTCGGTGAAGCGAAAGTCGACGTATTGTACTTCCTTGTCCTTGATGAGCTTCATCACTTCATCTGACATCGTATTTTCTCCTTGGATTTTTGTGGTGAGCTAGACAGCCGCCGCGCCGGTCTCCCCAGTGCGGATACGGGTAACGTTTTCAATGTTGAGCACGAAGATCTTGCCGTCGCCGATTTTGCCGGTCTTGGCGGCGCGTTGGATCGCTTCGAGTGCGGCCTCGACCTGGTCGTCGTCGATGACGACTTCGATTTTGAGCTTGGGCAGGAAATCCACGACATACTCGGCGCCGCGATAGAGTTCTGTATGACCCTTCTGGCGGCCAAAACCCTTGGCCTCCAGCACAGTCATGCCTTGGAGTCCAATTTCCTGTAGCGCCTCTTTGACGTCGTCCAGCTTGAACGGCTTAATGATCGCTTCGATCTTTTTCATCGCACGATTCCATTCCCTCGTGTCGGTTGACTTGGCCCATTTGGATCGACGCTCCATGGGCCAAGGGGGGCCGAGTCGCAAAGTCCTTCCCAGGCCGGCGAGGGCGAATTGACGTCCGGCGCCCAAATTTGAGGCGCCCGCGCCCAAGCGAGTGGCTGGCGCCGGCGACGGGGGCCGGTATCCTTAGAGAATGGCTGCCCTGTTTCTTGTCCGGCACGGCGAACCTGAAACGAATTGGGGCGGCTCGGGCGCCGACCCCGGGTTGTCGAATCGGGGCCGGGCGCAGTCCTTGGCGGCTGCCGAGTGCTTGGCGACCATGGGGCCGCTTACCCTCATTACCTCTCCTATGCGCCGTTGCCGCGAGACGGCTGCGCCCTTCGCGGAGTGGTCGCGTCGTGCTCCGTCCATTGAGCCACGCGTAAGCGAGGTGGCTGCGCCAGTGGGCGTCGGCGATCGACGCGCCTGGCTGCAACAGAATTTTCCGTGGCGATCGGCGCCTTTGCGATGGAGCGCACTGCATCCGGAGCTCCATGAATGGCGCCGCGCCGTCTTGAGCGCCGTGTCGAGTTTGTCAGGCGATGCGGTGGTGTTCTCGCATTTCGTTGCCATCAACGTCATTGTTGGGGCGGCGATGCGGAGCGCCGACACCATCGTCTGCCGCCCCGACCATGCGTCGATTACTCGCTTGGAAGTTGGCGACGGTCGCCTGACATTGGTGCAGCTTGGCGCCCAAATTGAAATCGGCGAGATCCTATGAGTTTTGAGATCGTCAACGTTGCGCAAATGCGCGCCATCGACGCCGCCGCCGCGCACGCGGGTGTCGCGACGCGTACGTTGATGGAACGCGCGGGGCGCGCTGTCGCCGATGCGATCGCTTCGCGATTTTCCGCACGGCCGACGGCTATTTTCTGTGGTCCAGGAAATAACGGTGGTGATGGCTGGGTTGCTGCGCGCTTGTTGCTGGAACGAGGTTGGCCCGTTTGGGTAGAAACATTGGCGCCGCGAGAAGCGCTTGCAGGCGACGCCGCTGATGCTGCGCGGGCCTGGCGCGGCGAGACAAAGCCCATCTGGTCAAGTGACACCGATGCAGACTTGTTCGTGGACGCCTTGTTTGGCGCGGGATTGTCGCGTCCTTTGGATGGGTATGCGGCGAGGTTGGCGCAGACCTTGCCAGCCGAACGCACGGTAGCGATCGACGTTCCAAGCGGGCTGAATGGCGATACTGGGCGCGCGCAAGGGGGCGTCTGTTTTAGCGCGGCACTCACAGTGACGTTCGTACGCAAGAAGCCGGTTCATGTGTTGTATCCAGGCCGGTTGCATTGCGGCGAGGTCGTTGTCGCCGACATCGGCGCGCCGGCGGCGGCGATTGCGGGACAGGCGCCAACGCTTTGGGAGAGCGATCCCTCGCTGTGGTGGCCGGCATGGCCGCAGCCGAGTTGGGAAACCCACAAGCATGCGCGCGGTGACGTTCTGATCGCCAGCGGGCCGGCGATGCGCACCGGCGCGGCCCGGCTTGCCGCGCGCTCGGCGCTTCGTGTTGGAGCGGGGCTCGTGACAATCGCGGCGCCGCCGGATGCACTCGCCGAACACGCGGCCCAGCTCAACGCGGTTATGCTGAGCGAGGCGCGTGATGAAGCAGGTTGGATCGCGGCGATGGAGCGTAAAGCGTGTGTGGTTATCGGGCCGGCATTCGGAACCGACGCTGCCGCCGAGCAAACGCTTTCCGCATTGCTCGGCGCAAATGATCGCCCAGCAATGGTGCTCGACGCCGATGCGCTGACGTTGATCGCGCGTGGGATCGGAAGAGAGAGGTTACGCGCCGACGATGTGCTGACGCCTCATGTCGGGGAGTTTCGCCGTCTTTGTCCGGGCGTGCTGGAACAAGCGCCATCGCGCATCAACGCAGCGCGCGAGGCGGCTCGACGGTTTGGCTGCACAGTGCTGCTGAAGGGGCCCGACACGGTAATCGCCGCACCCGACGGACGCGCTATCGTCAACACCACGGGCACGCCATTCCTGGCTACCGCCGGCGCCGGCGACGTGCTCGCGGGGATGATCGCAGGCATCGCGGCGCAAGGCGCGCCGAGCTTCGAAGCGGCAGCCGCAGGCGCATGGCTGCATGGCAAGGTGGGCGAAGCGCTCGGCGCCGGTCTCATTTCGGAAGACCTGCCGGAGAAATTGCCGCTTGTTCTCAAAACCTTGGGCGGTGGCGGGGAAGGGTGCTGTTAAATGCCCAAACCCCCTGTTTTTGCGAGCGGATTTGAGTTAGCAAACAGGGAGAAGCGCTCGCGAGGAGGGGTCGAACATGCAATGGTGGTGGTGGATTATCCCGGGAGCAGTGGGCGTTATCGGCCTCGCGATCGTGCTCAGCGGCGTCGGCTGGATGTTTCGCGGACGCCCGTTCAAGGGTGGTCGCGGCGTCATTGGAGGCGGATTTCTTTTGGCGATCGGGGCTGCTGCCGCCCTCATCGGATTGAACATTCAAACTTATAATCGGCTGAGCTACGAAGCGCCGATCGCGAGCGTGAGCCTGCAGCGGACGGCCGAAGGCGAATTCGACGCCATAGTGAGCGAACTGAACGAGGGCGGCGAGACCATCGGCGAGCCGCGCACCTACCACCTCACGGGCCAACAATTACAGCTCGACGCTCGTGTTATCACATGGAAACCGTGGGCGAACGTGCTTGGTCTCAACACCCAATACGAACTTCAGCGCATTTGGGCGCGCCGGATTTCCGGGCCAGACCGCAACACCGCCAACGCCGAAGAACTTGTCGTCGAACGCCCCGGGATAGATATCATGGGCGTCGCTAAGACGCTCGGCGGTTTCTCGCCCGTTGATGTGCGTCAACGCGAATTCGGTAGCGCGGCGTTCATGCCGATGGTCGATGGTGCGGTCTACACCTTCAAGATCACCGAGGACGGCATGGTGGTCGATGGGAACGAGATTGCCCAAGGCGCGATCGAAGCGGGCGCGTTGCTGATGCAAGGCGCGCCGCAATAAAAAAAGAACCCCCGCCGGTCCCAACAGGGGGGGCGGCGGCTGTGGGGTTTTGCTGAGATGTACCCGTCTGCGTTGACCCGTAAGGGTGCGCCCTGCGACGCCGGCAGGTTCGGAATGGACCAATCCGCCACATAAGTTTGGTGCGGACGGCGGGAGTCGAACCCGCACGCCGTGAGGCGCTGGAACCTAAATCCAGTGCGTCTGCCAGTTCCGCCACGTCCGCACGAAACGCCCCTTTAGGGGCGTGAGCGCGCCTAGTCTATGGGTAGCTGTCGGTCGGGCGCCGGCGTTGGCGTGCCGCTTTGACAAGCTCAGCGTGACGCCAACCTGCGCCACCCTGAGCTTGTCAAAGGCCGCAAACTCGGCAGGAATCCGGGCGCCCTCAGTTCAGCGGCAAATACGCGCGCGCCGCCAGCGCGGCCCCAAATTCGGTGAAGTGGCCGTCGTCCCAATAGAGGTAGTCCTCAGGCGCGCGCAGCCTGCATTGGCCTTGCTGGCACAGGTGTGGGATCGGGTTGATGAAATGGGCGCCGGCGGAAAACGCGCGCAACGTGTCATTGATGCGGGAATCGATGCTCATCGACCAGGCGTCCTTTCCGGTGCGTGCAACGATCTCCGGGGCAGCGGTGATGAACATCGGCGACTGCCCGACTACGAACACTTTGACATCCCGTTGCGCCAGCGCGTCGAGAGTTGAGCGTAACCCGTCTACGCCTCGCCGTTGCAGATCGATCCAGCGCGCTGAAAGGATCACGCGCTTGATCTTGAGCTCGTCGATTATCCGCAGCGCGTTGGCGTTGAAACCTTGGCACTGCGGCAGCGCGTAAGAATAATAGGATAAGACCGGTGGGCAGCCGGCGGCGGTGTATTGATAGACACGCGCTCGACCGCCTGCCTGCAAGATTCCCGGAACATAGTGCGCCGCGAATGAATCGCCCCAGAGCAGCACTGGCACTTCGCCGCTGGGATTGATGACGCATTGCTCTGGGCGCCAGCTCTCATACGGGATGTCGTGCTGGTAGAAGCAGGCGCCGTTGCGCCAGAGCGCTTCGGCCTCGCGTGCAGTCTCCACCGGCGCCGCCGAAGGGAAGCGTTGCGGCAAGCCGTTGGCGACCCAACCAGACACGCCAAGCGCGCCAATCGCCGCCAGCGCCACGGCGCCGATGGTGATCACCTCTGCGTTGGAAGCATCGCCACGTTTTCGGAACGGCTGCTCCACGAAACGCCAAGAAAATGCGGCGATCACGAGCGAAAGTGCGATGATGGCGATGGCGTCCATCAAATCCGGCGCTCGCATCGTTAACGTGCGCCAGAACACCGCGATCGGCCAATGCACCAGATAGAGCGAGTAGGAAATGAGCCCGATGGCGACCATCGGCTTGCTCGCCAGCAGCTTGCCAGCCCAATTCTCCCGCGCATTGGCGAAGGCAATGATGAGGCAGGCCCCTAGGCAAGGCGCGAGTGCTGCGACACCTGGAAACGGCGTCGCCTCGTTATACGCGAAGACAGCCCAACCGATCAGCATCAGCCCCACGAGCGAAAGCGCTTGCCGCGCTAGAGCGCTAACGTTCGGCAACGCGGCGCCCGCGAGCAGCGCGCCCACTAACAATTCCCAGGCGCGCGTCGGCAGCAGGAAGAAGTTGGCCGTCGGCGCAAATTGGGTCGCGAGTACGGAGAGCGCGAACGAAGCGATCGCCGCGGCGGTGAAGATCGCGAGCCAGTGTTTGCGGAAGTAGCGATGTACGAGGAAAGCCGCGACCGGCATGAAGATGTAGAATTGCTCCTCAACCGCAAGTGACCAGGTATGCAGCAATGGGCGCAAGAGCGCGCTGTTCTCGAAATAGCCGGACGCCTTCCAGAAATAGAAGTTCGATGCGAACGCCGAAACCGACGCCAGGCTCCTCGAGAAATCGGTCAATGCAGTCGGCGTAAGGAACAGAAGCGCGGCGACGCTTGTCGCTAAGACGACAAAAAACAGAGCTGGCAGGATGCGGCGGATGCGGCGGTTGTAGAAACCGAGGATCGAGAAGCGTCCCGCCTCCAATTCCTCCCGGACCAGGCGGGTGATCAGGTAGCCCGAGATGACAAAAAATACGTCAACCCCGACATAACCCCCGCTGACCACCCCGATGCCCGCGTGAAAGAGCAGCACCGGGATGATGGCTATTGCGCGGAGCCCATCGATTTCGGGTCTGTGTTGCATTTGCTCTGAGGCCAATCCCAGGAAAGGGGAATTAAATGCAAGTCCACCGCCAGGGGCCGTGCGCCCGCGTGGACAAGGCGTCTCACCCCTGTCATAAGCCCCGCTTTCCTTAACAAGCCGCTTGGGAGCGTGGAGAATTTGGCCCCAAGCGGGCGCCGAAGGCTGAAAAACACATGCAATTCACCGAACGCCGTTCCGAGGGTCTTCTGCGGGTCTATGACGTGACCGTCCCCGCCGCGGAGCTGCAGCAAAAGCTGAACGCCAAGATCGAGGAAGTGCGCCCGCGCGTGCGAATCAACGGCTTTCGGCCGGGTAAGGTTCCCGCCAGCCATATCCGCAAGCTCTACGGCCCAGGCATGATGCAAGACATCATCAACGAGGCGGTGCAGTCCTCGACCAAGGAATCGCTGGAGCGCGCCAAGGCCCGCCCGGCCGCCCAACCTGACCTCGCGGTGAAGAGTAATATGGAGCAGGTTATGGCCGGACAAGCCGATCTGCAGTTTGAGCTCTCACTTGAGATCATTCCCGAATTCGAGCCGACGGACCTGAAATCTATCAAGGTCACCAAGCCGGTGGCTGCGGTTTCTGAAGAACAAATCGATGAAGCACTGACGGAACTGGCGCGAAATCAACGCGGGTTCGAGGAGAAGAGCGGCGCTGCTGTCGAAGGCGACGCCGTGATCGTCGATTTCGTGGGCCGTATCGATGGTGAGGCGTTTCAGGGAGGGAGCGCCAACGACGCGCAGGTCGTCATCGGCTCCAAGCAATTCATCCCGGGCTTCGAGGAACAACTCGTCGGCGCGAAGGCGGGCGACGAGCGCGTCCTCAAAGTGACCTTTCCCGACGATTACGGCGCCGCCGAATTGCGGGGGAAGGCCGCGGAGTTCGAAACCAAGGTGAAGGCAGTGCGGGCGCCGAAGGCGGGCGAGCCCGACGACGCCTGGGCCGCCGAATTGGGCTTTGACAGCCTGGGAGCACTCAAGGAGGCTTTGCGCCAGCGCATCGAGAACGACCACGCGGCGCAATCACGCGCAAAGGCCAAGCGCGCGTTGTTCGATCAACTGGATGAACGCCACGATTTCGAACTGCCCCCACGGATGGTCGACGCGGAGTTCGCGCAGATTTGGCGTCAAATTGAGCAGGACAAGGCCAAGGGGTCTGACGATCCTGCAGACGCCGGCAAGAGCGACGATGAACTCAAGGTGGAATATCGCGGGATTGCCGAGCGGCGGGTGCGGCTTGGGTTACTGCTGGCGGAGATCGGACGCCGCCACAAGCTCGAGGTGAGCGACCAAGAAGTGGCGCAGGCGATCGCTCAGCAGGCGCGCAACTTCCCTGGTCAGGAACGCCAAATTTATGAAATGTATCAACGCAATCCTGGCATGGTCGCCAATGTCCGCGCGCCGCTCTATGAGGAGAAGGTCGTCGATTATGTGATGGAGCTGATCAGCGTCAGCAACGAGACTGTCACGCGCGAGCAATTGTTTGCAGAGGACGAAGCCAGCGGCGACGCCCCTGCGGCGCCTACGAAAAAGCGTAGAACCAAGGCATCGAAGTCCGAAGACTGAGACGAAACATCATCGGGACTTGCGGGCTCGCCGTAGGCGCCAAATATGAGCGCTACGCCTCTGGACCGATTCCCGAGCCGCTCCGCGAAAGGCCGCCATGTTCGATCCCGACCGCCAAGCCATGACGTTCATGCCCTATGTAAACGAGCAGACCAGCCGTGGGCAGGAGCGTTGGGATATTTTCTCGCGTTTGCTGAAAGAGCGGATCATATTCGTTGCCGGTGGGATCGATGACGGGGTGGCCGCGATCGTAACTGCGCAATTGCTGTATCTGGAATCGGAAAACCCGAAGCGGGAAATTTCCATGTATATCAATAGCCCAGGCGGCTACGTCACCTCAGGGCTGGCGATTTATGACACTATGCAATACATCCGCAGCCCGGTTTCGACCGTTTGCGTTGGGCTTGCGGCGTCGATGGGCTCCTTGCTCTTGGCGGCGGGCCAGAAAGAGCTGCGTATTTGCCTTCCGAACGCACGCGTGATGTTGCACCAGCCCTCCGGCGGCTTCCGTGGCCCGGCGTCTGACATTGAGCGCCACGCTGAGGATATTCTCTACACCAAGCGGCGCTTGAATGAGATTTACGTAAAGCATACCGGCCAAGCCTTTGAGCGGATCGAGCGCACCCTGGATCGGGATTTCTTTATGTCGGCGGAAGAGGCCAAAGCTTTCGGGTTGGTGGATCGTGTCTATGAAAACCGAGAATTGGCTGACACCTAGAAAATACAGCGATATATCAATCTATTAAACGAGTTCAGCGGCCTCGGGGCGCCGCTATTGCAGGGGTTGCCTTGATCCAACCTCCGTTGGGGCCCAGTTTACCTGCTCCCAGGAGTGGAATCCGAGCCGCTTTCGGGTGCGGCCCCATCTTTGCTATGCCCAACCTTGCTATGGTCGCATTCGTTGGTTCAGATGTGATTGTCGCACTCGGGAAGGTTAGTGAACGTTTTTGAAAGGGATAACGGTCAAGCATCGACAAAGTGGGGCTTTGGGGCGCAGGACCCAGGCTCTCTTGGTTAAATAATCGTTTGGCCGCAAGGGATTGAGCATGAGCAAGGGCACGGCCGGCGGGGAGTCCAAGAACACCCTCTATTGCTCGTTTTGCGGCAAGAGCCAGCACGAGGTGCGCAAGCTCATCGCAGGGCCAACCGTGTTCATCTGCGACGAGTGCGTCGAGCTGTGCATGGATATCATCCGCGAGGAGCACAAAACCTCGCTGGTCAAGTCGAAGGAAGGCGTCCCAAGCCCGAAGGAAATCAAGGGCGTTCTCGACGATTATGTTGTCGGTCAGGAACATGCCAAGCGCGTGCTCTCGGTGGCGGTGCATAACCACTACAAACGCCTCAACCACGCCTCGAAGAACAACGATGTCGAACTCGCGAAATCCAACATTCTGCTGATTGGCCCAACCGGCTGCGGCAAGACGCTTTTGGCACAAACTTTGGCGCGCATCATCGACGTGCCCTTCACCATGGCCGACGCAACTACGCTGACTGAAGCGGGCTATGTCGGCGAAGATGTCGAGAACATCATTCTGAAGCTGCTGCAATCGGCGGACTACAACGTTGAGCGCGCGCAGCGAGGCATTGTCTATATTGACGAAGTCGACAAAATTTCGCGCAAGTCTGACAATCCATCGATCACGCGAGATGTCTCTGGCGAAGGCGTACAACAAGCGCTCTTGAAGATCATGGAAGGAACGGTTGCCTCCGTGCCGCCACAGGGTGGACGAAAGCATCCGCAACAGGAGTTCCTGCAGGTCGATACCACAAACATCCTGTTCATTTGCGGCGGCGCGTTCGCTGGCCTGGAAAAAATCATCAGCGCTCGCGGTAGGGGTTCTTCGATAGGGTTCGGTGCGAAGGTGCGCGATCCCGAGGATCGTCGCGCCGGCGAGGTGCTGCGCGAAATCGAACCGGACGATTTGTTGAAATTCGGGCTTATACCGGAATTCGTTGGTCGTTTGCCGGTGTTGGCGACGCTCGAGGATCTCGACGAGCCGGCCCTGGTGACCATTCTCACAGAGCCGAAGAATGCGCTGGTGAAACAATATCAGCGCATGTTCGAGATGGAGAACGTGAAGCTCTCGTTCCCCGAGGAGGCGTTGCGCGCCATCGCCCGCAAGGCGATTTCGCGCAAAACCGGGGCGCGCGGTCTGCGCTCTATCCTCGAAACGATTCTGCTCGACACCATGTTCGAGCTGCCTTCGATGGGCTCGGTTGAAGAAGTTGTGGTCTCAGCCGACGTCGTGGAGGGGCGCGCCAAGCCGCTTCAAATCCATTCCGAGCGTAGAACCGCACAGGAATCGGCGGGCTGACAGCATTCCCCGCGGCAGCTTTCGGTCGCGCGCACTTGAAGCCGGGGCCGAACACTTCCACATCTGGTGCGTTAACGTCGCATGGCGAAGCGGGTTTAAACCCGCGCGCCATTGCTAGGAGCACCCTATGGCCGAAAGCCGCATCCTGCCAGTTCTGCCCCTGCGCGACATTGTGGTTTTCCCCAAGCGTGCTGCGCCACTCTTTGTAGGCCGAGAAAAATCAGTGCGTGCGCTCGACGAGGTGATGCGCAAGGACAAACAGATTTTGCTGTCGGCGCAGATGGATGCGTCCGAAGACGAACCAAGCCGTGATCGAATCTATTCCACCGGCACCATCGCCAGCGTGGTCCAATTGCTAAAGCTCCCCGATGGCACCGTCCGCGTCCTGGTCGAGGGCGGCCGCCGCGCTCGCATCAAGCGCTTCACGGAGAACGACGCGTTCTTCGAGGCAGAGGTCGAACTGGTTGATGAAACCAACGGCGACACTCCAGAGGCGCGCGCCGTGGCTCGCGCAGTGAGCGACCAGTGGGACAATTACGTCAAGCTTTCACGCAAGCCTCCGCCGGAAGTGAACCAGGCGATTGCGCAAATTACGGAACCATCCTTGCTCGCAGATGCTGTCGCGGCGCATCTCGACGTTAAGATCCCCGACAAACAATCGCTACTGGAAATCCTCGACGTTCCGCGTCGTCTCGAGCGCATTCTGGCGCTGATCGAAGGCGAGATCGGTATGTTGCAGGTCGAGCGGAAGATCCGCAATCGCGTAAAACGACAAATGGAGAAGACGCAGCGCGAGTATTACCTGAACGAACAGATGAAGGCGATCCAGCGCGAGCTGGGCGACGGCGACGACGGCCGCGAGGACATCGCCGAACTGGAGACGCGCGTCCGCAATACCAAGCTGTCGAAAGAAGCCAAGACCAAAGCCGAGGCTGAGATCAAGAAATTGCGCCAGATGAGTCCGATGTCGGCGGAATCGGCGGTGGTGCGCAATTATCTCGATTGGCTGCTCTCGTTGCCCTGGGGCGTGAAGAAGAAGGTCAAGAAGGACATCGACGCCGCCCAGGCCGTGTTGGACGAGGACCATTACGGGCTCGACAAAGTCAAAGATCGCATCCTCGAATATCTCGCGGTGCAAGCGCGCACCAACAAATTACGCGGCCCTATCCTTTGCCTCGTCGGCCCGCCCGGCGTGGGTAAAACTTCGCTTGGCAAATCCATCGCTCGCGCGACCGGTCGCGATTTTGTTCGTCTCTCTCTAGGCGGCGTTCGGGACGAGGCGGAAATCCGAGGACACCGCCGCACCTATATCGGCTCTATGCCTGGGCGCGTTGTTCAATCCATGAAAAAAGCGAAATCCTCAAATCCGCTTTTCCTGCTGGATGAGATCGACAAATTGGGCGCCGATTATCGCGGCGATCCCTCGGCGGCGCTGCTCGAAGTTCTCGACCCAGAACAGAACTCCACTTTCAACGACCACTACCTTGAGATCGACTACGATCTCTCCGATGTGTTGTTCATCACCACGGCCAACAGCCTCAACATGCCCCCGCCCTTGTTGGACCGCATGGAGATTATCCGCATTCCCGGTTACACCGAGGACGAGAAGCTCGAGATCGCCAAGCGGCACCTTTTGCCCAAGCAATACGAGAACAACGGCCTGAAGAAGAGCGAGTTCAGCGTCTCCGAGGATGCGCTGCGCGATCTCATTCGGCGCTACACACGCGAAGCCGGCGTTCGTTCGCTTGAGCGCGAGATCGGGAATTTGGCGCGCAAAGCGGTGCGCGAGATCACCCAAAAGAAGGTCACCAAGGTGGATATCAATGCCGCCAACCTCCCCGATTATGCAGGCGTGTGGAAGTATCGCTTCGGCGAGACCGATTTGGAGGATCAGATTGGCATCGTCACCGGGCTCGCTTGGACCGAAGTCGGCGGCGACCTGTTGACGATCGAAGCGGTGCAGATGCCGGGCAAGGGCGCGATGACTGTGACCGGCAATCTCAAGGACGTGATGAAAGAATCGATCTCGGCGGCGAATTCGTATGTGCGCTCGCGCGCCATAGCGTTCGGCGTGAAGCCGCCTCTGTTCCGCACGCGCGACATCCATGTGCACGTTCCGGAGGGCGCCACACCCAAGGACGGTCCCTCGGCTGGCGTCGCCATGGCCACGGCGATCGTTTCGGTGCTGACCGGGATCCCGATCCGCCGCGACGTGGCGATGACCGGTGAAGTCACGCTGCGCGGTCGGGTGCTCCCGATCGGCGGACTGAAGGAGAAACTGCTCGCCGCCCTCCGTGGCGGAGTGAAAACCGTGCTCATCCCAAGCGAGAACGAGAAGGACCTGGCCGACATTCCTGAAAACGTGAAGCAGGGGCTGGAGATCGTTCCCGTGTCGAACGTAGACGAGGTTTTGGCCAAAGCCTTGACCAGACCGGTGACCGCGATCGAATGGACCGACGAGGACGAACTGGCCTGGGTGCGGCGCACAGAGGGCGGCGACAGCCGCGAAACGCCAAGGCCTCACTAGGGCCTAGTCGGGGCCCATTGGGCCGCACCGCGACGCAACGCCGCTTGCGCGGGAGGCGGGATTGCTCCTAGCCTCCCGTAGCTCGCGAACCAACAATCAGCCACGCCTTCGGGGGGAATACATGAACAAAGCAGATCTCGTCGCCGATGTCGCCGAACGCATGCGCGACTCTAAATTGAAGGCCGAGGAAGCGGTGAACGCGCTGTTTGAAGCGATGACTGCCGCGCTCAAGCGGGGCGAGGATATTCGCCTGCCGGCCTTTGGCGTTTTCGATGTGAAGGAAACCGCGGCGCGCACAGCGCGCAATCCGCAAACCGGCGAAGAA
>CADEDG010000051.1 GCA_902826035.1 uncultured Alphaproteobacteria bacterium | reverse complement strand
GAGCATTCATTATCGCAGGCGCCGACGATCATGTACGCGGCCTGCGCCTCCAGATGCACTCGCCAGATTGCAGTCTCTCCCGGTTGGAGGCGAGCAATGCCGTCGGTGAAGCCGGGCGCGCCGCGCGCGCCGGAGGCGGTGCGGTCGAGCGATCTGCCAACCAAGCGGCGCAATTCTGCGTCGTCATTGGCAGTAATGTTCGCCGCTTGACGCATCATCGATGGCGGCGTCGCGGTCTCGGCGCTGATTGGCGCGGCTTCCCGTTGGCCATTGTTTGCGGGTGCCGGTTCGCGGTCGGGCCACAGCCAAGCGAGCAGCGCCGCGGCGCCGCCCACCAACGTGCCTAGAGCCGTCACGGGCGCCCAGACCGCGCCGCCCTCGCCGGACGCCGCCTTCGAGCGCAGCCTCAAACCCGGAAAACGCATTCGATTTGCCATATCGACGCCCCCTTGCTGGGCGTAGTTTAGCAAGAAAAGCGTCGAAGGGCGACATGCGGCCCAATGGGCTGCCTCTTATTGCGTTCCTGCAGGTTCTCCGGTCGGGAAGCCTCGAACACGAAGCAACGCGTTCACGTCCGGATCGCGGCCGCGGAATTGGCGGTAGGCCTCGGCCCGGTCGGTGGTGTTGCCGGGCGCCAGGATGATGTTGCGCATGCCGGCGGCGACCGTCGGATCGAACACATTGCCGGTGGCGGTGAACATTTCCCAGGTGTCGGCGTCCATCACCTCCGACCAAAGATAGGAATAATAGCCGGCGGAATATGCGTCGCTGGAGAACAAATGCCCGAATTGCGGCAGGCGGTGGCGCATGGCGATCTCGCGCGGCATGCCGAGCGACGTGAGCGTCTCGCGCTCGAAGGCGTCTGGATCGGCCACCGGCTCGGCGCGATTGTGCATGGCCATGTCAACGAGAGCCGAGGAGAGATACTCGACCGTGCCGTATCCTTGGTTGAAGGTGGCGGCGTTGTTGACGCGATCGACGAGCGCCTGCGGCATCGGTTGGCCGGTTTGATAATGGCGCGCGAATTGGTCGAGGATCGGGCGCGTCAGCACCCAATGCTCGTGCACCTGGCTAGGATATTCCACGTAATCGCGCGGCGTATTGCCGAGGCCGGGGTAGTTCACGGTCGATACGAGATAATGGATGGCATGGCCGAATTCGTGGAATAGCGTCTGTGCATCGTCGAGCGAGATAAGCACCGGCTCGCCCTCTGCGCCGCGAACGAAATTGTTGTTGTTGGAGGCAATTGGCGTGACCGTGCGCCCGGTAAAGGTCTCGTGCGATTGGTAGGTGTTCATCCATGCGCCGGAGCGCTTGCCGGCGCGCGCGAAATAATCGCCGTAAAACAGCCCCACATATGATCCGTCGCGATCTGTAACTTCCCACACGCGCACGTTGGGTTCGAACACGGGCACCGTGCCGGTGATCTCGCGGAACGAAAGCCCGTACAATTGGTTGGCCATGTAGAACGAGGCGTTGATCATGTTGTTGAGCTCGAAATAGGGGCGCAACTCGTTTTGATCGAGATTGTAGCGGTCGCGACGCACTTGCTCGGCGTAATAATTGTAGTCCCAAGGTTCGATGGTGATGCGCGCGCGTTGGCGATTGGCGATGGCCTGCATGTCGCGCACTTCTTCCTGCACGCGTGCTACTGCCGGGCGCCACACGCGCATCATCAAATCCTGTGCGCGCGCGGGGTCCAGGGCCATGGTGTCGGCCATGCGATACTGGGCGTGGTTGCCGAAACCGAGAATTTGAGCGCGCTCGGCGCGAAGGGTCATGATCTCAGCGATCACCGCATTGGTGTCATTCGCGTCGCCATTGTCGCCGCGATTCTTGAACGCGCGCCACACTTGCTCGCGAAGGCGCCGGTTGGAGGAGAAGGTGAGGAATGGATCGACGCTGGAGCGGGTGTTGGTCACCGCCCATTGCCCCGGATGTCCCCGCTCATTTGCTGCTGCGGCCAACGCGCTGACGATGTTCGGCGGCAGGCCAGCGAGATCGGCGCGGCGGGTGATGAAGATCGCAGTGTTTTCGTCAGCAAGAAGCCGGCGGCCAAAATCGGCGAACTTGGTGGAAAGCTCCTCGTTAATGGCGCCCAACCGCGCTTGCTGCTCCGGCGTCGCGGCTGCGCCGAAGCGAACAAAACCTGCATGCGTGCGCTCGAGCAGGCGCGTTTGCTCGGCGTTGAGGCCGAGGGTTGCGCGTTGTTGGTGGAGCGCGTCGATGCGCGCGAACAGCGCGCGGTTGAAGGTGATGGCGTTGCCCGCGGCGGTCAGCTTGGGCGACCATTCCGCCTCGATATTTTGGATTGTCTCGCTGCTAATATTGTCGGTCATCACGCCAAAAATCGTGGTGGCGCGATCAAGGTGGCGGCCCGCGTTCTGCAACGCAGCCATAGTGTTCTCGAACGTCGCCGGCGCGGAATTGTTGGCGATGACTTGCACTTCCGCCTCTTGCAGCGCGATGCCGAGTTCCAGTGCGGCGGGCATCAAAGTGGGGTCAGCGCGATCCCAGGGCGGCACGCCGTCATGGGGGCCGCTCCAGGCTTTGAGCAGGATGTTCTCGTTGGCTTGCGCGGTCAGGCGCGCGACATCGGCCTGCGCAGCGGCGAAGGCCGGGGTGGTCGCAACAATTTCGGTGTCGGCGGGCGGCGCGGTGGCGCAGCCGGTGAGGGCGGTGGTCGCAAGCAGGCAGGCGGCGATGACGCGGGTTTTCATTTTGAACTCCTAGCGAGAAGCGCCGTCTGGTGGCGCGCTTTGGCGTGCAGTTTGCCCGCTGTGCCGGCGCGGCCGCAAGGCCGAATGCCGGATCGCCTGCCGAGGGGCCTTTCGCATGCGCGGCGTGGGGAACAAAACGGAACGCTTGGCGCCTTAGGGCGTTGTGCGGCGCGGGAGGGCGGTGCTACAAACGTTCGCTTGGCAATGGGCCATGGACGGCTGAATGGATATTTTTGAGCTCATAGCAGCTGCGGACGGCGCGCCTGACTGGGCTTCCAGGCTCATGCGGCTGATGCCACGCGAGTTTCAGGATGCGTTCGTGCAATCGCCGAACGTGTTCATGCTGTTCATGTCCATGGGCTTGGCGGCGTTGCTGATCAGCGCCTTCTGGATGCTCGCGGGTATGGGCAAGGCAAGCGCTGCGGCGCGGGTGGCGCTGCGCGCCCAGGCGCTGCGGCGCACCAAGGACCACCGCGCTCTGGTGCTGATTTGCGAGATCCAGGGCGGCGGCGGCCTGCTGCGGCAAGAGATGAAGGAAGCGATCGAGGACAATTTCGGATTGTTCTCGTTCGAGAACGACGTCCAAGTTGATGTGTTTCCGCTGCAGCTGAAAACGCTGGCGCCGAACGCGCACCCGGAGCCGCGTCGGCGCGTCGCCGCGGAAGCATCGGAGGCGCTGGAGCGTTCGGCCGCCGATGTCATCGTGTGGGGCAAGCGCAATTGGACGGGTCGCCTGGATCTGCGCATCACTACTTTGCCGGCGTATGGTCGCACCAACGAAGTGCTCGACATGCAAATGACCTGGAAGACAGGTCGGCCCGACGAATTGGTGCAGCGCGCGTTAGCGTTTGCGCTCGCCCGCAAGGCGCGCCCCGTGCTGCACCGCCCGCAAGATTACAAGCCCGAGCGTTTGCAACCGATCGTCGAGGCGCTCGACAAAATGGTGGATGCGCGCCCGAACGATCTCAGCGAAGGCCTGCAGCTCGACATCCTGTCTGATTTTGCGTCCGGCGCACTGAGCCTTGGCGAGCGCGGCGGCCACATCAAATGGCTGCAGAAAGCGCTCGATGCGCGTCAGCTCTATCTGGAGAAGGTCGACCGCACTACCGATCCCGCCTCCTGGGGCGCGGCGCAACAGGAAATCGGTCGCGCCTTGACCGCCCTGGGTGAACGCGAAGGCGCGCGCGACAAGCTGGAAGAGGGCGCGGCGCGCCTGCGCTTGGCCATGGATGCGCTGCGCTCGACGGATTCGTTGCAGCAAGCCGAAGTGGCGCTGCGCGCGCTGCAACGCGCCGAGCAAACGCTGCAACAGCGCCGCCGCGTCGGGCTGCGCTGGCCGGGGTGAGGTCGTTGTTCGCCGGAGGCGGACATTCAGCACGGTGTTACTCGTAGGGATCAATCAACGCGCCCGTACGGACATCGCGCCTTTCCTCACGAATTATTGTTGCCCTCAAGTCCCAATGAGGTGGAAAGCTGTCCAGCAAGACGGCCTCGGCCAGCGGCATCTTATTCGCAAGTTCGAGGTAGCCAAATCTGGCGCTCCGGGAAATCACACCTTCAGCGGCGCGCTGAAGATCGAAGACTTCGAGCTTCCAGCTCGAATCATCGCCCCAAACACACCCAGCCACGAACCCCACGTCCAGCGAACACCAAGGGCCGTAGGACGTTTCGCAATTTGGCGGTGGCACTCTCTCTTCACCAGCCCGTTCAAAGCAACGGGCTTCCGTCACGCGACCGCTAGGCACATGAGTTGTGGTGACATTGCGAAAGCGCGGAACAAACAGTTCGACGGGGCAAAACCCCTGCGACGCAGGCTCTTCTCCGCCGAGGTCTTCGCACTGGGCAAACGCATCACGCGCGTTGAGGTATAGTCACGCGAATAGAGGGCAAACCACGAACCGCACAACTCGAAGGGTTCGAAAGTGACTTCTGAAAAACTGGGAAAATTTATCTCATAGCCGCCGATCTGCTCGGCGCCTCTAAGAATTCTGACAGTGCTGGAATTCATAACTCCCGGTCGATTAGGCTTCGGAGTTGCCACTGCTCGAAACGGGCGGGCCTCTACTGATTTCAAAGTTTGCCCTCTGTCGTCTTCCTACTGACATACGCTGGCAACGACGGGCCGAAATGGGCCAAGAACACGCCTCAGCTCGCTCCGACCCCCACCGGGCAGCTCACGCCCGTTCCGCCGATGCCGCAATAGCCGCTGGGATTTTTCGCCAGGTATTGCTGGTGATAGTCCTCGGCGTAGTAGAATTCCGGCGCGTCGCGGATTTCGGTAGTGATCGCGCCGAAGCCAGCCGCGCGCAGTCTCGCATCATAGGCGCCCAGCGCTGATTCAGCGGCGCTCTTTTGCGCTGGCGAAGTCGCATAGATCGCCGAGCGATATTGCGTGCCGATGTCGCCGCCCTGGCGCATGCCTTGGGTCGGATCGTGGTTCTCGAAGAAGAGCTTGAGCAGCGCGTCGTAGCTGACGAGCGCAGGGTCGAAGATCACGCGGACGACTTCGGTGTGCCCGGTGCCGCCGGAGCAGACTTCCTCGTAGGTGGGGTTCGGCGTAATCCCGCCGGCATAGCCCACGCTCGTGCTCCACACGCCGGGGCTCTGCCAAAATTTGCGCTCCGCGCCCCAAAAGCAGCCGAGCCCGAACACCGCTTCCTCTAGCTCCGCAGGGAAAGGCGGGTGCAAGGCATTGCCGTTCACGTAATGCATGCGCGCTGTGGGGATGGGCTGGGCGCGACCCGGAAGCGCTTGCGCGGGGGTAGGCAGGACAGCGAGCTTGGCCATGGAAACTCCTTCCGCGCCAACCTAGGGCGCGCTTGGACCGGTTTCTACGCTGCGGTTGCGCGAGAAGTTGCAGATCGCGCCCGATTGCCAGCGAGGGCGCACCCCGCCATAAGACCCCCGCGTCGGACAGGTGGCCGAGTGGCTGAAGGCGCACGCTTGGAAAGCGTGTTTAGGTGAAAGCCTAACGAGGGTTCGAATCCCTCTCTGTCCGCCAGGGCGCTCACCGGGTTTTCAGTGGCAAGGGTAGGAATTGCCTTTCAACAAGCTTTTTTCTGAATATATGACCCTTTAGACCAGTGGATGTTGCGGCGATGCCTCGCGGGGGCTAATTGCCCGAGAAAACGGGACCGATCCGAACGGGCTCTGGGAGCGAAGCGCACAGCCATGAAATCCTCACGCCGCCGGGTCCTTGCCGCACTCGGCTTCATTGCGCTCGTCCCCCGCTTCAACGGTGAGGCTTATGCCCAAACTCCTAACCGCGCCGATCGCGCCTTCGGGGTCTTGGCGCAACGTTGGCTCAATCGCTCAATGCAGCTGTCGCCCATTTCAGCGACGACGACCGGCGATCACCGCTTCGACAACCGCGTCGACGATGTGAGCGCGGCGGGAAGAGTGCGCGCGCTTGGGTTCGCGCATGAGACGCTGGCGGCGCTGCGGGGCATAGAAGCCGCGCAACTGAGCCGCGCCAACCAGGTGGATGCAGCGATGCTTTCCAATGCGTTGCGCGCCCAAATTTGGCAGGCCGAGACGCTGCAGAGTTGGGCTTGGAATCCGCTCGGTTATCAAGCGCTTGCCGGCGGCGCTCTTTACGGATTAATGGCTCGTGAGTTTGCGCCGATGCCGCGCCGTTTGGAAGCAGCTACTGCACGTATGGAGGCTCTGCCACGCTTGTTTGCGCAAGCGCGCGCGGAATTGCAGCCCGGGCGTGTGCCATCGCCGCATGCGGAAACCTACGCCGCGCAAAATCCAGGTTTAAAGAGCATCGTAGCCGACCTGATCGCTCCGCATAAAGGCGCGCTCAGTGCGAGCAAACGCGCGCGGCTCGAAGCGGCGATCGCCTCGTTCAACGCCGCGGTGGATGAGCACCAAGTGTGGATAGAGGGAACTTTGGCTCCTGCCGCTCATGCGGACTTCCGCGCCGGCGCGGAGGTGTTTGACGCGCAGCTCGCGTTTACGCTGCAGTCGGATCTCTCCCGCGCTGAGATCCGTCGCCGCGCCGACGCGGCGCTGGTGAGCGTACGAGCGGAAATGTACCAAGTTGCACGACGGGCGCTGGCCGGGCGAGCCGGTGCGCCGGGGGCGCCCGACGACCCCTCGCCGACCCAGCAGCAAGCCACGATCCGCGCCGCGCTGGATCTCGCCGCCGCCCAACGCCCCGCGCGCGACCAATTGGTGCAGACCTCGACAGATGCAACGGAGGAAGCGCGCCGCTTTGTGGCCGCTCGCGATCTCATCACGTTGCCCGATGGACCGGTGCGCGTGATCCTAATGCCAGAATTCCAGCGAGGGGTCGCGGTGGCGTATTGCGACAGCCCCGGACCACTCGAGCGCCATTTGGATACATTCTACGCCGTTTCTCCGGTTCCGGACGATTGGAGCGAGGAGCAGGCGGCGTCATTCCTGCGAGAGTACAACACTCGCGGCATCCTCGACATCGCGGTGCATGAAGCGATGCCTGGGCACTACGTCCAACTCTGGCACTCCAACCGGCACCCCTCGGTTCTGCGCGCCGTGCTCGGCTCCGGCTCATTTGTAGAGGGATGGGCGGTTTACGCGGAAGAAATGATGGTTGAACAAGGCTTCTGCGCCGACGATCCGCTCTACCGCCTCTCCCAGTTGAAGGTGCAATTGCGCACCATCGCCAACTCGATCATCGATCAGGCGATCCATGTCGATGGAATGAGTCGTGAGGAGATGATGCGATTGCTCACAGAAACGGCCTTCCAGGAAGAGCGCGAGGCAGCCGGCAAATGGCGGCGCGCGCAACTCTCCTTTACACAGCTCTCGACCTATTTTGTCGGCTTCCAGGAGCACTTGGAGTCGCGCGCCGCTGCTCAGCGCGCCTGGGGAGAGAATTTCGCGCTTAAGCGCTATCATGACGGCGTGCTCTCGTTCGGCTCCCCGCCGGGGCGGTTCGCGCGTCAACTCCTGCTTGAAGAGCCAATCCAATGATCAATTGGCGTGAAAACTCCGCCCTCGATGGGCATGAGCAAGTGGTATTCGTAAACGACGAAGCGCTGGGTTTAGCTGGAATCATCGCTGTTCACTCGACCGCCCTCGGCCCCGCCGGTGGCGGATGCCGCATCTGGAGCTACGCCAAGGACGAAGACGCGCTGACCGACGCGCTGCGGCTTTCGCGCGGCATGACTTACAAGAACGCCATGGCGGAATTGCCCATGGGAGGAGGCAAAGGCGTCGTGTACAGGATGGGCGCCGACCGCGCGGCTTGTATGGAGCGCTTCGGCGAGAGCGTGGAGGCGCTGAGCGGGGCTTACGTCACCGCCGAAGATGTGGGCGCCAGCGTCGCCGATATGCGCGCGATCGCGCGGCGGACTTCGTATGTCGCGGGCATCCCGAAGGAAGGCGGACGCGCTGGCGGCGATCCTTCGCCGTGGACTTCGCTCGGGGTGCATCTTTGCATCAAGGCGCTGCTTGGCGGCGATGTCGCAAACTGCACGATTGCGCTGCAGGGCGTGGGCGCCGTGGGCTTTGGGTTATGCAAGCTGCTCCTGGAGGAGGGTGCGCGGGTGATCGCCGCCGATGTGAGTGCGGCTAATCTGGAGCGCGCTGCTGGAATCGGTGCGGAGGTAACCGACGTCGCGCGCATCCACACATGTGAGGCGGACGTATTTTCGCCCAACGCACTAGGCGCGGGGCTCAATGCCTGCACCATTCCCGAGATCGGCGCCCCCATCGTCTGTGGAGCGGCCAACAATCAGCTCGAAACCGAGGAAGACGGGGCGCGGCTGCTGGCGCGAGGGATCGTTTATGCACCAGATTATGTGGTCAACGCCGGTGGGATCATTAACGTCTCCGCTGAATATCTAGGCGAGAGCGAAGCGGCGGTCGAGGCGCGGGTGAGGGCGGTTCCGCAACGACTGGTTCGGGTGCTCGAAGCGGCGAAGACGGAAGGGCTCGCACCTCATGAGGCTGCAGACCGTATCGTGCGCGAGCGCCTGGCTGCTGCGAAGAGGGTATGAGGAACGCATGACCGTCCGCAGAGCGAACGCGTTTGATTTGCATGTGCCGGCGCCGCGCGCGCGGCCGGGCGACAAGCCGGATTTTTCCGACTGGTCGTTTCCCGAGCCAGGCGATACGCCGAGGCCTGAGGTGGATGCTCCCGCCGCCGAGCTGCGTGATTTCGCGTACGGCCTCATCCGCGTGCTCGATCTGGGGGGCAGTGCGCAGGGTCCTTGGGCGCCGCGCCTTGGCGCGGATGCGCTCCGGCGCGCCATGAAGTCTATGCTGCTGACGCGCGCTTTCGACGAGCGCATGCATCGCGCTCAACGCCAGGGTAAAACCAGTTTCTACATGCAGTGCCAAGGCGAAGAGGCGATCTCGATTGCGCAAGCAACGGCGTTGGCGCCGGACGACATGTGCTTCCCGAGCTATCGCCAGCAGGGCATTCTGATCGCGCGCGGTTACCCGCTCGTCGACATGATGCATCAGATTTATTCGAACCGGCTCGACCCGATGAAGGGGCGGCAATTGCCGGTGATGTATTCTTCGAAGAAATACGGGTTCTTCACTATATCGGGCAATCTGGCGACGCAGGTTCCCCAAGCCGTGGGCTGGGCGATGGCCTCGGCCTATTCCGGCGACGGGCGCATCGCTGCCGCGTGGCTGGGCGAAGGTTCGACGGCTGAAGGCGATTTTCACGCGGCGATGACCTTCGCGGGAGTTTATCGAGCGCCGGTGATCGTCAACGTCGTCAATAACCAGTGGGCGATCTCATCGTTCCAAGGCATTGCTGGAGGTGAAAATACAACCTTCGCGGCACGCGGCGTCGGTTATGGCGTGCCGGCGTTGCGCGTGGATGGCAACGATTTCCTGGCTGTTTATGCGGTTACGCAGTGGGCCGCCGAACGCGCGCGCTCCAACCTTGGGCCAACCTTGATCGAGCATTTCACCTATCGCGCCGGGCCGCACTCAACCAGCGACGATCCCGCGCGCTACCGGCCCGCAGACGAAGCGCGCGCGTGGCCGTTGGGCGATCCAATCGAGCGGCTGAAAGCGCACCTTGTCGGGCTGGGCGAGTGGAGTGAAGAGCAACACCGCATCGCGCAGGAGGAAGCGATCGAGATAGTTCGCGCCGCCGGCCGCGATGCTGAGAAGGTTGGCGTCCTCGGCGTCGAGGGTGCGCACGAGATCGGTTCGATGTTCGAGGACGTGTATAAGGACATGCCGTGGCACCTCAAACGCCAACGTGAGGAGGCGGGCGCCTAACCATGACCTCCATGACCATGATTCAGGCGCTCAATTCCGCGCTCGACGTGATGATGAGCCGCGATTCCAAAGTGCTCACCTTTGGGGAAGATGTCGGCTATTTCGGCGGCGTCTTCCGGGTCACTGAACATTTGCAGCAGAAGTACGGCGCCAAGCGTTGCTTCGACGCACCGATCAATGAATGCGGGATCGCGGCCACCGCCATCGGGATGGCGGCGTACGGCTTGCGTCCTGTGATCGAGATTCAGTTCGCCGACTACATGTATCCTGCCTACGACCAGATCGTCTCGGAAGCGGCGCGCATTCGCTATCGCTCGGCGGGCGACTACACCGTGCCGATGACGGTGCGGATGCCCTATGGCGGCGGTATTTTCGGCGGCCAGACCCACAGCCAGAGCCCGGAAGCGTTGTTTACGCATGTCGCTGGATTGAAGACCGTGATTCCGGCGACGCCCTATGACGCCAAGGGCCTGCTGATCTCAGCCATCGAGGATGACGACCCAGTGATCTTCCTCGAACCCAAGCGCGTCTATAACGGCCCGTTCGATGGCCGCCGAGACAAGCCGGTGCAGCCATGGTCCAAACATCCCGCCAGCGAAGTGCCGGAGGGTTATTACGCCATCCCGCTCGGCAAGGCGCAAACCGTGCGCGAGGGCGGCGATCTTACCGTGCTTGCCTACGGGACAATGGTGCATGTGGCGTTGGCGGCGGCCGAGGATTCCGGGATTGACGCCGAAGTGATCGATCTCCGCACTTTGGTTCCCGTCGATGTCGAGGCGATTGTGAAGTCCGTGACCAAGACCGGCCGCTGTGTGATCGTGCACGAAGCCACACGAACCTCTGGCTATGGCGCGGAACTCACAGCGCTGGTGCAGGAGCATTGCTTCTACCAGCTCGAGGCGCCGATTGAGCGCGTGACCGGCTATGACACCCCGTATCCGCATGCTCTCGAATGGGAGTATTTCCCAACCCCGCCGCGCATCATCAAGGCGATGCGACGTGTGATGGAGTCCTGATTTGGGCCAGTTCGTATTCAAATTGCCCGATGTTGGCGAAGGCACGGCCGAGGCCGAGATCGTCGCCTGGCATGTGCGCGTCGGCGATATGGTCAAGGAAGACGCGCCCTTGGTCGATGTCATGACTGATAAGGCGACCGTGGAAATGACCTCCCCGGTCGCCGGCAAGATCGTGCAGATCAATGGCGAGCCGGGCGACATGGCCGCCGTTGGCTCGGCAATCGCCGTGTTTGAAACCGAGAGCGCCGAAGCAGCGCCGGCCCCTGCTGCGCCGCCAGCGCCGGAGGCAAGACCCGCTCCGGCTGCTATTTCGGCGCCCGAGCCGAAGCCGCGAATCAAGGTCCCCGCCGGCGCCATGCCGCCCGGAACCGCGCCGCAAGCAAAGCCGGCCGTGCCCACTCCCTCGCAAGCGATCGCCCGGCCCGAGCCGCGAGATGTCGCCATGCAAGCGACCGGGCAGGCGCAGGCCTCTCCCGCAGTTCGCGCGCGCGCGCAAAAACTCGGCGTCGATCTTGCGCAAGTGCGCGGCAGCGGCCCGGAGGGTCGCGTTACCCACGAGGACCTCGACAAGGTGCTCGTGCCAACCGCGGGCGTGCGTATCGGCGGTTCGGCATTGGCCGAGCGCAACGGCATCGAGCCGGTGAAGGTCATCGGGCTCCGGCGCAAAATCGCGGAGAAGATGCAGGAGGCCAAACGCCGGATTCCGCACTTCGCCTATGTCGAGGAATGCGATCTCACCGAGCTTGAGGAATTGCGCGCGCACCTCAACGCCGCCAAGCGCAATGACCAACCGAAGCTGACCATGCTCCCGTTCCTTATGCGGGCGCTAGCGATGTGTCTGCCGGATTTTCCCCAGATCAACGCGCGCTTCGACGACGAACAGGGCGTGGTCTATCGCCATGAGAGCGTCGATATCGGCATCGCGACGCAGACCGACAATGGCTTGATCGTGCCGGTCGCGCGCCACGTCGAAGCGCGCGATATCTGGTCCTGCGCGAGCGAGGTGTCGCGTCTGGCGGCGGCTGTGCGCGCCAACACCGCGGGCAAGGAAGAACTCTCCGGCTCCACCATCACCATTACCTCTTTGGGGGCGTTGGGCGGCATCGTCACCACCCCGGTGATCAATCACCCGGAAGTGGCGATCATTGGCGTCAACAAATTGGTCGAGCGCCCTGCGGTCAAGAACGGTCAAATCGTGGTGCGCAAGATGATGAATTTGAGTTCTTCCTTCGATCACCGCGTGGTGGACGGCTACGACGCGGCGGCCTTTATCCAGCGCGTGAAAGGCATGCTGGAGCATCCGGCCGCGCTGTTCATCGAGCGCTAGCGCTCGGTCAGCACTTCTCGGTGTCGCACGCGGACACGCAGCTACATGTTTTGGCGCTGACGGCGCGCCGCTGGCGTACGAACCAGAGGCCAAACCCGGCCGCGATGGCTACGAAGATCGCCCCGCAGACCACTGCATCGATCGGCAGGCCAAGCAAGCGCCCGCCCGCAAACACACCCGCACCAGCAGCACCTGCGCCGACGAACACCGGTAGCAGCAACGGCGCGCAACAGGCTGCGCACGCAACCCCAAAGCCGAGCCAAACGAGAAGTGGTCGATACTTCATGAACGTGCCTCGAGCGCTCGGATCAGGTACGGCTCAATTCTGAGCCAGAAAATGGCGATCCCGATGAGCGCGGTGGCGCCCGCCATAAGCGGCAAGGTCCAGGGGTGGCGGCGTTTTCCCAATCGGTTTGGACGCAACGCAACCCACCAACCGAGCACGACTGGAAATGCGGCAATAACCGTGACGGCGGGTTGGGCGCGCTCCAACCAGGCAATCACACCGCCGCTAAGCGCCAGGCCGGCAGCAGGCCAGGCCAGTGGTAAAACGCAACATGCCGCGCTCGCGAGCACAGCTGCCCCGGCAGCGGCTACAGCGCTCGCAGGGGTCGTCAAACTCTGATGTTCGCCCCGATCCATTGGGCTGTACTCCGGAAGTCGCCAAAACCAGCTCTAGCTCTTAAAGCTACTTTAGGAGTAACATGTCTTCGCAGCGAATGGAGCCGGCCCGTGGCCATGACGATCAGCGAAGCCGGGAAACGGTCCGGCTGCAGCCCGCCCACCATCCGGTATTACGAAAGCATCGGGCTTCTGGCCCCTGCCGAGCGGACCCCGAAGGGACGTCGCGCCTATGGATGGCCAGATGTGTCCCGGCTGACCCTGATCCGGCGTGCGCGCGACTTTGGCTTGTCGGTGAACCGGGTACGCCAATTGCTCTCCGCCGCCGATGGTCCAGGCGATGGATGCGTACCCGCGGCGGCAATCATTGAAGAGCAACTTCGCGCTCTTCGCGCCCGACGAACGGAATTGCGCCTTCTCGAAACGACGCTTCAAGCGATGCTGAGTCGCTGCAATGCGACCTGTGGGCCGGCTGGCGCCGCGAGCTGTTCGATTTTTGAGGACATGACAATCCTCGATCGGGCGCCCGACCCTGGAGAGGCGGCGTGACGCCTTGGATGGTTCAGTGAGCGCTGACCGGCGCCCCCCTTTCGCATTCGCAAGAAGCCGCTATGGTCGTCGCGTGATTTGGCGGCGCCGTAGAGCGCCAGAACCGGGGGTTGGTCCCTGAATTGGGGTTGATAATGACTGAAGCATTTGGCGGCTATGTGTGCACGTCGGCGGCTATCGATGCAGCTATCGCCGAACGAGCGATGCTGACGCACCCGTTCTACCAAGCCTGGGAAGAGGGAAAGCTGACCCGTGACGCGCTCCGGTCATACGCGGCGCAATATTTTCACCATGTGGAGGCGTTTCCACGGGTGGTCAGCGCGGTGCATGCCAATTGCCCGGATGCGCGAGGACGCCGGTTGTTGGCGGAGAATTTGGCGGAAGAGGAAGGCATCGGCGCTGGCAAGGACGATCACGCTGGCCTTTGGCTCGGCTTCGCAGCCGGCATGGGCGCCGCCGAAGACGAAGTTCGCGCCACGCCGCTCAATCCAGAAACTCGCCGTCTGATTGATACGTTCCAGCGGCTCTCGCGCGCTTCCTATGCCGCCGGCCTCGGCGCGCTCTACGCCTATGAAAGCCAACTTCCGGAGATCGCGAAGACCAAAATTCGCGGCTTGGTGGAACGCTACCAAGCCGACGAACCCGCGACCCTGAAGTTTTTCCAGGTGCACGAGACCGCCGATCTTGAGCATGCCGACGTATGCCGCGAATTGCTCGACGCGCTTCCCATGACCGAGCGTGCCCAGGCCCACGCCGCTGCGTGCGAACTTGCCGACGCGCTGCGCGGGTTCTTGACCGGCATGCAGCGCACCACCGGCATGCACTAAAGCGCCATCAATGCGCTTGGCCTTTATGGGCTCGCCTGCGTTTGCAATGCCGACGCTGCGTGCGCTCATTGGGGCGGGCCACGAGCTAGCCTGCATTTACACTCAGCCGCCGCGGCCGGCGGGGCGCGGCAAGCGCGAGCGGCGCACTATTGTTCATGATTTCGCGGCCGAAGCTGGCCTCGAAGTACGCACGCCGCGCAGCCTGAAATCCCAGGAAGAGCAGCAGGCGTTTTCGTCCTTGGCGCTCGACGCCGCGATTGTCGTCGCCTACGGCCTCATTTTGCCGTCCGCTATTCTCACGCCGCCGCGGTTTGGGGCGCTCAATCTGCACGCATCGCTGTTGCCGCGTTGGCGGGGCGCAGCTCCGATCCAGCGCGCGATCATGGCTGGAGACCGCTCCACCGGTGTGCAGGTCATGCGCATGGAAGCAGGGCTCGACACTGGCGCGATCTTGGCCAGCGTCGAAACGCCGATCGCGTTCGACGACACCTCCGATACATTGCATGAGCGCCTTGCGGCACTCGGCGCCCCATTGGTTATCCGCGTACTTGAAGCGATCGAGCGCGGCGACGCGCGTGAGATCCCCCAGTCAGAGGCGGGGGCCACCTACGCTCACAAGGTCACGCCGGAAGAAACCCGCATCGACTGGGCGAGGCCGGCGCGCCAGATCGATTGTATGATCCGCGGATTGTCTCTGACGCCGGGCGCTTGGTGCGAGATCAATGGCGCGCGTGTTAAGGTGCTGATGTCGCGGCTCGGCGATGGCGCGGGCGCGCCAGGCGAGACTCTCGACGACGAGTTACTGGTGGCGTGTGGCGACGGGGCGGTGCGGCTGCTCGAGGTGCAACGCGAGGGGCGCACGCCGCTGCCCGCCGGGACTTTTCTGCGCGGAAGTCCGGTCCAAGCGGGATTCTACCTCCGTTGATCGCCACCGTTCGCTCCGCATTTACCGCCCTGATTGAACCGGCGCTCGCCTGGGCGTAGGAACAAAGTGGAGGAACCCGATGAAATTGCGTATCGCGCTTGCAATCGCGGCGGCGGCGTTTGCGATAGTTAGCTGCCAGCGCATCGCTAATGCTCCATCCGGCGAAGACTCCCGCCTGGGCGAGCCCGCGGGAGAATCTTCCACCGCGCGTATGTTTCAGGCAGTGAACGACGCCGCTAAGAGCCAAACGGGCGAGTTGACAATTTCCACCGCGCTTCGCCTTCCCGACCAGGCCGGCGCCGATTCCCAGGAGGTCGTGACCATGAGCGCGGCCAAGGGCATGGTGGCCGAGGCCCAGTTAGTCAGCGAGGTCGCGCCCTCGACGCAGGTGCAAGGCCAGACCTTGCGGGCGCTGTTGCAACTACCCGTCGATGAGCCGCAGACGCTTGTCTACCGGGTGTCCTCGGAAACACGACCCGCTGGGGTCAGCGGGTTGTGCGGCGCCGAACGAACCGCATTCGTTATCGTGTGGGAGCCGGCGACGCCGGGTGAGAGCTCGCTCAAGGTGCTGGGTTTCACCGGCGGGCAGCCGGGCGCCGCCGACACACGAGCTTGCTCCATGATGGAATATGTGCGGCCTTAATCGCTTCAAGCTCACGCTTGAATATGACGGTGCGCCGTTTCAGGGTTGGCAGCGCCTTGGAGAGGCGCCGAGCGTTCAAGGCGTGCTCGAACAGGCCGTCTTGGCGCTCAGCGGCGCGCGCGCCGACGTCGTCGGCGCGGGGCGCACCGATTCCGGTGTGCATGCGCGCGGGCAAGTTGCGCACGTAGACATCGCCAAGCCATTTGCGCCGCAGCGTCTTTGCGATGCGCTGAACGCCCACCTGCGTCCCCATCCGGTGGCGGTGCTGAAGGCTGAAATCGCGGCGACGGACTTTCACGCCCGTTTCGATGCAGTGCGCCGTGTCTACCACTACCGCATCATTAATCGCCGCGCTCCCTTGGCGATCGAGAGGGATCTTGCGTGGCGAGTTCCGCGGCCGCTAGATGAAGCCGTCATGGTCGAAGCCGCGCAACGCTTGGTAGGGGCGCACGACTTCACAACTTTTCGCGATAGCAAGTGTCAGGCGAAATCGCCGACGAAGACGCTCGATGTCGCAAGCGTTGCACGTGATGGCGACGAACTGCACTTTGTGTTTGAAGCGCGCAGCTTCCTGCATCGGCAGGTGCGCTCTATGGTTGGCACGCTGGTGGAGGCGGGCCTTGGAAAAATGAGCGCCGAGGATGTTGAGGACGCGCTCGCCGCCAGGGACCGTTCACGATGCGGGCCGGTCGCGCCAGCGGACGGTTTGTACCTGATGCGCGTGGACTATTGCGTTGCGAAATAGCGCCGGAGCACGGTTTCATAGCATCGCGCCAACGTGCGTACATCTTCCACCGCGCAATGTTCATCGACCATGTGCGCGGTTTCGTTGCGCAGGCCCAATTCGGCGACCGGGCAATAATCCTTGATGAACCGCGCATCTGATGTGCCGCCGGTTGTCGCCAGCACCGGCGTGTGGCCGAATGTCTCCTGCACCGCGGCGGAGATGAGATCGGTAAAAGCCCCGGGCGCCGTGTAGAAGCATTTGCTCTGCGAGGAAATCGAGAACGATGCGCGCGCGCCGTATGCGGAGGCTCTCGCTTCCGCTGTCTCCTTGATCCAGGTGAACAAGGATTCGCCATCGTGGTTGGTGTTGAAGCGGATATTGAGTCGCGCTCTGGCGCGTTGCGGAATCACATTGTGGGTTGCGTTGCCGACATCGATGCTGGTGACCTCAAGGTTCGAAGGATCGAAACCGGGTGCGCCATCATCGAGACGTCGCGCCTTCAGAGCCGCCAGCGTCTCGATCAAAGGCGTCACTGGATTGAGTGCGCGATGCGGATAGGCGACATGCCCCTGCTTGCCGTCCATGTTGATCACGACATTGAGGCTGCCGCGGCGACCGTTCTTGATGATGTCGCCGACGCGGGCCTCGCTGGTGGGTTCCCCGACCAGGCAATGGTCGAAGCGTACGCCCTCGGCCGCTAGCGCCGCGAGCGTTGGCTTGGTGCCCTCGACGGCAGCGCCCTCCTCGTCGCAGGTCAGTAGAAACGAGATCGAGCCCTTGAAGCGCTGAGCGCCGGCAATAAAATTCTCGCTCGCCGCGATCATGGCGGCGATGGCGGTCTTCATGTCGGCGGCGCCGCGGCCATAGAGCAACCCGCCCCTGATCTCTGCGCCAAACGGATCGCAGGACCAATTTTCCCCTGGCGGCACTACATCGACGTGGCCGGCGAAGCAGAAATTCGGCGCCTCGGCGCCGAAGCGCGCATAGAGATTATCGACCGCGCCAAACTTGTACCGTTTCACTGCGAACCCAATGCCGGCCAGTGCCGCTTGGCACACGTCGAGCGCGCCGGCCTCGTTCGGCGTAATCGACGGGCGCCGCATCAAGGCCTGGGCGAGCGGGATGGGGTCAGCGTTCATGGCAGTCATGGAAGTGGCTGTAGCGGGGTGCGGGATGGGGTGAAAGAGGGGCCGGCGTTCCGATCACGCCGCGTCCAACCCGACATCGAGCGCGCGCGCCGAGTGCGTCAAGGCGCCGACGCTGATCACGTCCACGCCAGTCTCTGCGATCGAGAACACGGTTTCGATGCTGACCCGGCCCGAGGCTTCCAACAATGTCTGGCCCTTGGCCAATTTCACTGCCGCGCGCAGATTGGGGAGGGAAAAATTGTCGAGCAAAATAGCGGTCGGCGTATGCGGCAGCGCTTCGCTCAACTGATCGAGCGAGTCGACTTCGATTTCGATACAGGTGAGGTGGCCTGCGGCTGCGCGCGCACGGGTCATTGCCGCGGCGACGCCCCCAGCGGCGGCGATGTGGTTGTCTTTGATCAGCATGGCGTCGCCAAGGCTGTAGCGGTGCGAGCCGCCGCCGCCGAGGCGCACCGCGCGCTTCTCCAACGCGCGCAGGCCTGGTGTGGTTTTGCGCGTCGATGCAATGACGACGCCCATGCCAGCCACTGCGTCCACATAGGCGCGCGTCAAGGAAGCGATGCCCGAGAGCCGGCCGATGAAGTTCAGCATGGTGCGTTCGGCGATCAGCACGGAGCGCGCGGCACCCTCGACTCTGGCGATGGTTTCGCCGGCTTTCACGCGAGCGCCGTCGGGTGCTGCGACCTCGAACCGAATATCGGGGTCGATCAGCCGTGCCGCCAAAGCCGCCGCGTCGAGGCCGGCGACGATCCCTGCTTCGCGCGCGGCAAGTTTCCAGCTGCCTTGGGCGTCGGGATCGATCAGCGCATCGGTCGTGACATCGCCGGCGACGCCGAGGTCTTCAGCGAGCGCCAACTTGACGATCGGCTCCAGCACCAGGCCAGGCAAGGGCGGCAAGTGCATCGGAGCGGGTGAGGAAGCTTCTCTGCGGCGCGCTGGCATCGGGGAAATCGCTCCTGAAATGAGCGCCGCGGCTTTCCTTGCGGGCGAGCGCGGCGGTGAGAATGAGGCGTGCGGCGGCGAGCGCGCTGGCGGGGCCGATGCTTTCACGAAGCGCATCAACGTGCGCGAGCGCGCGAGAGAGGCCGGTTTGGTCGCGCCCGACGCCGCACTCGGCTTGCATCAGTGCGCGCAGCTCAGTGCGGACTGGTTCAGTCAACGACGGCGGTGGCGCGCAGGGCTCGGTCGGCGCGGAGTTGCCTGCGCTGTCGTCGCGCAAACGCTCGGCGATGCGGTGCGCGAACACGACCGCTTCCAACAATGAATTCGACGCCAGCCTGTTGGCGCCGTGTGCGCCTGTTGAGGCGCATTCTCCGACCGCGGAAAGCCTCTGCACCGACGTGCGCCCCCAGGCGTCTGTTGCGATGCCGCCCATGTGATAATGCGCGGCCGGCGCGACAGGGATCGGCGTCGTGCGCGGGTCGAGCCCAGCGGCCATGCAAGCGGCGAACACAGTGGGAAAGTGTTCTGGAAATTTCGCGCCGACGGCCGCACGAGCGTCGAGAAAGGCGCCGCGCCCGGCCGCGCGTTCCAGATGGATGGCGCGCGCCACCACATCGCGCGCGGCGAGGTCGGAGACGAACGCTTCGCCTTTGGAATTGATCAGATGTGCGCCTTCCCCGCGCAGCGCTTCGGTCGCCAGTGGGGCAGGGTCTCGGCCGACATCGATGGCGGTTGGATGGAACTGCACGAATTCCGGATCGGCGATCAGCGCGCCAGCGGTTGCGGCCATGGCGATGCCTTGGCCCATCGCCTCGGCAGGGTTGGTGGTGATCGCGAACAGCCCGCCGACGCCACCCGTGGCGAGTATAACTTCGCTAGCCAGCATCGGCGTTTCACCACTTGCGCTTCGGCAAAGGACTCCCACCACAGCGCCATTCGCATCCGGCAATAACGCCAATGCTTCCGTACACTCGATCAGCTCGACATGCGTCGCGGTGCGCACCGCAGCGATCAAGGAATCCATGATCGCCTTGCCGGCGAGGTCGCCCGACACGCGCACCACGCGAGGGCGCGAATGCGCGGCCTCCAGGCTTTGGGCTAGTTTTCCATCCGGCGTGCGGTCGAACGGTACGCCGAGCGCAATCAGGTCCATGACGCGAGCGGGGCCGTCGCGAGCGATCATAGCAGCGATCACGGGATCGACCAAGCCGGCGCCGGCGGCGATCGTATCTTGTGCATGAAGCTCGGGCGCATCGTCGACCGCCAGCGCGGCGGCCAATCCGCCCTGCGCCCAGGCCGAGGACGATGCCGTTCCAAGCGGCGCCTGGCTCAGCACGGTGACGCGGCGCGGCGCGAGCTTGAGCGCGAGGAACAACCCGGCGAGACCGGCGCCGACGATGAGGATGCGACTCATTTCCCTCCCCTCAAGGGGAGGGGAAGCTTCACCGCACTCTGGCGAACGTCACTTGCGGCCCAGTGTTGAGCACGCCAGCAAGCGCGCCGTCGCTGTCCTGCAGCAGGAACGCATCGGGCGTGTAGCCTTCGAGCGGTTCGGCCATCTCGCAAATGATGCTGATCTGCGTTCCGTCGCGCTCGCCGGTGCAAGTCTGGTGCGCGGTGAGGATGCGCGAGCGACCGGAGGCGCGCTCTATAATGATCTCGTTGGCGGTAAGGCGGATGGAATAGCGCCCATTGCGGGCTTCCTCCCACACTGCCGCCCCGCTCATCGAGAGCGCGAATTGTTCGTTGCCATAGGGCGCGGACTGAAACGCCCAAACGCCTGCGAGGTTGTTCTGTTGCGCGCTTGCCGGCGTCGCCAACGCCGCTACGCCAAACGCCGCAAACGAAATCGCCAAAGCTCGCATGTTCCACCCCGTGCTGCGCGCATCGCTGCGCTAGTAGGGCTCTGGTGGGCGGTGAAATGGGCGGCAATGGGGCGATCAGGCCAGTTCGACCGCAGCTTCGGGGCGTCCCGTCGCAAACGCGCGCGGCTTTTCCTTCGGCAGCGCCAGCATCGCGTCGATAGCGCGCTTGGCGCGGACGCGGATGTCCTCCGGCACCACAACCTCGTGCTGCATGTGTTTGAGCGCGTCGTAAATGCCTTCGAGCGTGATGCGCTTCATGTGCGGGCACAGATTGCAGGGCCGAATGAAATCTACATCCGGCGCGGCGGCGGCGACATTATCGCTCATCGAGCATTCGGTGAGCAACACCACTTTCGTCGGGCGGTTCTCCACGACGTAGTCCTGCAGCGCCGCCGTGGAGCCTGCGAAATCCGCCGCCGCCATAACGTCTGGGGGGCATTCCGGGTGCGCGAGCACGACAAGGCCTGGATGCGCGGCGCGCATCTCCGCGAGGTCTTCCACCGAGAAACGCTCATGCACTTCGCAGCGGCCATGCCAGGCGACAATGCCGATCCCCGTCTGCGCCGCGACATTCTTGGCCAGGAACTCGTCCGGCAACAGGATCACGCGGTCGCTGTTCCATGCGCGCGCCGCCCATTCGACCACGGCAGCAGCGTTTGAAGAGGTGCAGCACCCGTCACTCTCGGCTTTCACCTCAGCGCTGGTGTTGACGTAGGTGACTACCGGCACCCCAGGATAGCGCGCCTTGATCAGGCGAACGTCAGCGCCGGTGATTGAGGCGGCGAGCGAGCAGCCGGCGCGTAAATCAGGGATTAGCACGGTTTTTTCCGGCGCCAGGCACTTCGAGGTTTCAGCCATGAAGTGCACGCCCGCCTGCACGATGATCGCCGCATCGGTCGCCGCCGCTTCACGCGCGAGCTGCAAAGAATCGCCACGGAAATCGCCGACGCAATGGAAGATTTCGCTCGTCATGTAATTGTGGGCGAGAATGACAGCGTTCTTTTCGCGCTTCATCTCGTTTATCGCCGCGATCAAAGGCGCGTAAGCTGGCCATTCGACCGCCGGCACCACGTGCTTGACCCGCTCATAGAGCGCGTCGGCTTTGGCCCGCACCGCCGGCGTGTAAGCGAGCCCCCGTTGGGCCGCCGCATTCAGCGCGCCCCAGGTTCCATGCACCGCGCGTGGGTCGCAGCCGCCGCTTTCGCCGTGGGTGAGGGGAGCGTCAATAATGCGGGCCATGGTCGGCCTCCCTTGGGCTCAAGGCGCCCATTATACTCCGTTGGAGCATATATAGGGCGCGCTCCGCTCATGGGAAGGCCGCGCCGCCCTATTTATGCTTCCTATGAGCATAAGCCCGTGGAACATAACGCCGAGAAAAATGACGCGCAAGAAAAACTACAAAAACCGGTCGCCCGAATTAGAACAGTGACGAGGATAGTCCCCATGCGCTTCTCGGTTCTGCTTTTGCTCTTTGTTACGGCCTGCGCAAGCGCGGGACCCCGGCCCGAAGCGCGACCTGGCGAGAGAGCCGTCGCCTTTGCGCTCGCGTCAGCGCGCTTTGCGGACCTGCCCGGTTGGCGAGAGGCAGAGTTGGCGCCGGCCCTCAAGGCGTTCCAGCGCGCGTGCTCTGGGCGCGCGCAACGGGCGGCGGATGCAGCGCTACCCGGAGGGGGACGCTATGGCGGCGTCGTCGGCGATTGGGCGCCGGCTTGCGCGGCTGCTGGCTCGGTCGCTTCGGGCGACGAGCGGGCATTCTTCGAAGCATTCTTCGCACCGCACTTAGTGCAGGGCCTCGGGGAAGCGAGGCTCACCGCCTACTACGAGCCGATTGTGCAGGCGCGGCGCGCGCCTGACGCGACATTCTCGGCTCCTCTCATGCTCAAGCCTGGCGACATGGTCAGCGTCGATGTAGCCGCTTTCGCTGAAGCCTATGACGATCAAAGTCTGCGCGGTGCGCCTCGGCGACTGACTGGGCAGATCGTCGGCGATGTCGTTCGCCCATATCCGCAGCGCGCGGAAATCAGCGCCCAGGCCAGCCGTGCGTTCGCATGGGCGCATCCAGTGGACGTTTACAATCTGCAAATTCAGGGGTCTGGCCGCCTCGCCTTCCCTGGTGGCGGCGAGGCCCGCGCCGCTTTTGCGGCTCAGAATGGCTATCGCTGGCGCTCCGCGCTTGCAGCGCTGCGCGACGCAGGAGAGCTGCCAGGCGGCGCCAACTGGGCCAATTTCAAAGCTTGGAGCAATGCGCGCGGGGCGGACGCG
>CADEDG010000050.1 GCA_902826035.1 uncultured Alphaproteobacteria bacterium | reverse complement strand
CTTGCTCGATGGACGAGCCCCATGGGCGGGGCTATAAGGCGGCGCCTCGCGGGGGTGGACGGAGTGCGGAAATGGCTTCGACGGTGACGAAAGAATATCGCCCCAGCGACGACGAGCCGTTTATGAGCGAGCGCCAGCTGGAGTATTTCCGGCGCAAGCTGATCGCCTGGAAAGAAGAAATTCTTGAGGAAAGCCGCACCACGATAGCGACTTTGCAGCAGGATACTGTGGCGGAGGCCGATCTGGCTGACCGCGCCACCAGCGAAACCGATCGCGCCCTAGAGCTGCGCACGCGCGACCGTCAACGCAAGCTTATCGCCAAGATCGAAGAAGCTATGCGCCGCATCGAGGACGGCTCCTACGGCTATTGCGAGGAGACCGGCGAGCCGATTTCTCTCTCTCGCCTCGATGCCCGCCCGATCGCTACGCTTTCTCTGGAAGCGCAAGAGCGCCACGAACGGCGCGAGCGTGTGCATCGCGACGACTGAGTCTTCCTGGTAACCAATCGCCACAATTCACTCGGCGGCCCAGCCGTCGAGGCCGTCTGCGCTTGTGTCGCCCTCGCTGGATGACTAACATCGGTTAACCGTGTTTGGGGGCAGGCGGTCGCCGCCACGGCCGTACGATTTTGGCCCGTACGATTTTGGAGGGGGAATTATGAAAACGCGTCTTCTCGTCGGAGTGGCTGCGCTGCTGGGGACATTTGGCGCGGTTGAACAGGCGTACGCCGAGTCGTGCAATGACATGGTCAAGCGCGCTCGCGGCATCCGCACTCAGTTCGAGGGCGGCGCGACGCCCCAACAAGCTGCGCTGAGCGAACTCAGGACGCTCAGACTCCAGGCTAACGGGTGTGAGGCCAATCCTCAAAACGCCATCGATGGCATTATCCAGCGCGTGACAGGGGCAACCCCGCCTGCGGCAACCCCGACCCCGCCCATTGCAAACCCGCTTACGCCTGTGGTGACGCCACCGGCAATTGCGCAGCCACCGGTCGTCGCCAGGAACGCTGGTCCAAGGCGTTTGACTGTCGGGCAGTCCGTTACGAGCACTCTGTCGGCCGAGACCGCCGTCGATGGTGAAGGCGTTGCCTTCGAACGGTGGACCGTCCGCGCTCAGGCTGGGCAAGCTCTGCAAGTTTCGATGGCGGAATCCGGCGGCTCTGGCCTCGACACCTATCTCATTCTCGGCCGCATGCAGGGGGGAGAGTTCGTCGAGATTGATCGCAATGACGACAGCGGCGGAACGTTCAATTCGATGCTGCGCTTTACTCCCGACGCAACGGGAGACTACGAAATTCGCGCGCGCTCGTTTGGGTCGGGGCAGCTCGGCGCTTATGATCTTGTCGTAAGCCCATATGTGGCGCCGGCCCCGGCGGTGTCGATGCCGATCGCTATCGACCAGCTGAGCAACGGAAGCCTGACAGCAGAGAGCCCGGCCGACGATAACGGCGTCGCCTACGATGTCTGGACTTTCCAGGCGCAGGCAGGCCAGCGTCTGCAGATTGCCATGAATGCACGCAACGATTCCAACCTCGACACCTACCTGTTGCTTGGGCGCATGGTCGATGGCGAGTTCCAACAGATCGACAGCAACGATGATCGCGGAGACGGAACCTTCAACTCGCTGCTGCGCTTCTATCCCGCGGAGGATGGCGAGTACACGATTCGGGCGCGCTCGTTCGGGCAGGGCCAGTACGGGGACTACGATCTGATCGTGCAATCGACCCCGTTTATTGTGGGGTCACTGGAACAGTTCGCGCGTAACGCCAACGCTTGGATGCGACCCGGCGAACTTACCGCGGATGCCGATCACGTCGATTTCGAGTTCCAAGCCGCGCGGGGCAAAACCTACAGCGTTCGCGCGATCTCGACTGATTTCACGCCGGTTGTCGATGTCGGGCTGTTGGGCCGGGATGGCGCGACGGAGGTCGATTATTACGACGGACCGACGAGCGAACGCGAGTCGGGCGCGGTGGAGTTCCGCGCCGACAACCGGGGGCGTTACGTCTTGCGCGTGAGCGCAAGCGCGCTGGCCACTGGAAGTTTCAACCTGATCGTAAGCGAGCTGCCCTGAATTAAGCCGCGACCTGTTTCGGCGCCGGCGTTATTGTTGCTATCCCGTGGACCAGTGGGCTCTAGTTGCATACCGCGGGCACGGCGACCGCTTGCGTTGCGGTGTGTTGGCGCCATTGGCCGGCTTCGTCGCGGTAGCGTTCGCCCACGCGCAGGCGATGTGGGTCTTGGAAAACCTCGCACGCGACCGCGACGGCGATTTCGGCGACGTTGGCGTTGGCGCTCGCGGCGCGCTCAGTGTAGGCGGCGCGGCGGCGCATGTTGTTTTGCTCCACGCGCCCGCGCAGATCGGCTGATATCTGCGCGCCGGTTACGAAGCCAAGATAGCCGTCGGCTTGTTCGCCGACGAGACCGGCGGCGCGCGCTTCGGCAATAGCGCTGTCGCGCTGAGCGAAGGCGGGGGGGGCGAGCATCACCGAAAGCATCGTGAAAGCGGCGGCGAGGGAGGAGGTGCGTTGTGTCATCATCGGCCTCAGAACAAATCCTGGTTTTGCTGCAGCAGCTCTTCAGCGTCGCGCTCAAGGCGCACGATCACTTCCTGGCGGATATTGACGTTGAGATTGATCTCGATCGGGCGATCGGGCGCCTGGATTTGCACAGGGATGCAGCCTGTCGCCAGCACCGCCGCGCCGAGCCCCAAAGCTAGTATTCTCCCCATCATTGGAACTCCTGCGAGCGTACCTTAGCGCGCCCGATCTGAACCGGCTCTGAAGCGCGCATTATCTTGGCGTTGGCGGCAGCGGGTCAACAGGTTCAGCTGCGTCTCCGCTCCGGTCGAGAATTATTCCGGGGTTGGCGATTGAAGCTGCGGTGTCCGCCAACCGCCGGAAAGGCGCGGTCACCCGGACGTTGAAGTCAAACGGCACGCCGCGCACTTGCACATTGCCAAGCCCTGGGACCGGCGCGATCGGCCCGAGATCGACCGGCTCGCCGGTGTTTTCGCCGCTGAATGTGATGGAGGAGATCACCTCCCCGCCAAGGTCGCCGTCGAGCGTGATCGCCAATTCGTCGTAGTGAAAATTACGCAGCGCGTCGAAGGCGATCCGCGCCGGCCCAGTCGCGCCATCGCCGGCATGACCGACATAGGAAATGGTCCCGCCTCCGGGCAGCGCTCGGAGCACGCCGTTGCGAATTAACGCAGCACGTCGCGACAACAACAGCGGGAAATTGCCCTCGACGCGACCAGTAGCCGTGATATCTGGAACGTTGAGACTGGCGACCAAATCGGCGGCGCCGACCTCGGCGAGTGTGAGTTCGAACTGGGTTTCATCCGCGCCTAGGGTGATCGTCGTCGGCGCCATCGCCAACACGCCGCCCGCATATTCGAACTCCGCGCGCTCAATGGCTACGCGCTGTTGGCCGAGTAGCTGAAATTGTACGCGCCCATTGCGCGCCGCAATGCCTGGATTCACCAAGCCTACGCTGACGTTCTGACCTGGCGGCGTGGTCAGCGCGAACAGGTCGTCGAAGAACACCTCGCCGCGTACATCGTCGACGATCGGGATGGTGGCGGTGGCCATGGAGACGCCGTCCAGCCGCGCCGTCCCCGACGCGGATACGCGCTGGCTTGTCCACTCAATGTCGGCGTCGATTTCGACCGGCCCGCGCACATTCTCAACCATGCCGCGCAGGCGCTCGGTGATGTGATAGGGCTGAAGATCGGCGCCGAATGTGAGCGTGTTGGACACCGCTCGGGCGCTTCCGATTCCTTGCCGCACCGCATGTGTCGCGGTGAAGCGCGCCAGTCGGCGCGCCTGAGATTCAAGCACGATCTCGCCTTCCGCGGCGATCCGGCCATCGCGCAGTATCGCGCCGACGCTGGAAAGGCGGATCGGATTGAACAACGGCCGCTCGGCGGTGGTCGTGGGTTGGTTGGCGGTGACCAGCGCTTCGCCCGCTTCGACGTGGATCACAGGCGCACCAGCTTCGGGGGCTGCACTCCAGGCGCCGGCGATGGCGGTGATCGTCCCTGGCAGGCCCGGGTCAGAGAGCGCGCCATGCTCGAACGCGCCCTCGATCCGCCAGTCCGCCGCGAGGCGCGCATCGGCGCGCAGCCGTTGCAGTGAAAGGGCGAGCCTGCGGCGCTCCTCGAATGCAATTCCTAACGCTGGCGCAATCGCATCAATGCGCAAGCGCATAGCCCCCGGCGCGCCATGGAAACGGCCGACTATTCTGCGCGCGCTGGCTTGCGCCGGAGCGCCGTCCTGCGCTTTGCCCGAAAGTCGCAGCGACTCCATCTGGAAGCCTCCAGACAAGGTCCCGTCGGCACGTGCCGCGATCAAGGCGCCGTCGAGCGGACATAGCGAAAGCGAGGCGTCCGAGAATGCAATTCCGGCCGCTTCGAGGCTTGCGAAGCGCATGGGCAGGCATCCTGAAGTGGAGGCAAGTCGCCAGCCGCGATCCCATGTCGCGGCGATGTCGAGATCGGCGGCAAGGTTGCGCACGACGCCAGCGCCGACCGGGCCGCTTACTCGCGCCAGCCCGTGCATTTCCAGCCGTCCGCCGCCGCCTGGCGCAAGCGCGAGCGAGACCGCCAGTTCGTCCGCCGCAATCGAAGCGCCACCCGCGGTCCAATTCCCGAGTTGCAATTCGCCCTCGGCTTCAACAGGCGCTCCGGGCGCCCAGTCGAGCGCGTCGAGCAGCAAGGTCGCCGAAGGCGCGCCTCCTCCGGATAGCTCTACTGCCGCGGCGGCATGCAATGTGGCGCCTGGCCATTGCAACGTGAAGGCTGGCGTGTCCGCACGTAACGCCGCCACGCGCAACCGGGTTCCACTCGAAGAGTTTGCTTCAATCGCTCCGTCGGCGCGTACATGCATTTGGCCGTCGACGGAATCCCACGCCAGGGGTGCAGTCAATGTGAAGGCGCGCCCAGCGCGCAGCAGCAAGGCGCGCGCGCTTGCTAAAGTGGGGCCGACCGGAGCGCCCTCAAGCGAGGGAAACGCTTTCATCAACACCTGTGCCGAAGCCCCCGATAGGCGCGAATCGGCAAGGACGAATTGCGCGCGACCTGACAGGTCGCCAGTTGCGGCCAAAGCAATATCGCCCCCCCCGCTGGGGCGGAGCGAGATCAGGCCGGCGCCTGCAAAACGCCGCGCCTCGACCGTCCAGGCGCCGCGCCCGGTTTCGCCCTCGCCTTCAGCCCTTGCGCGCCAGATCGGCCGATCGACCTGGACGCCCGCAAGGTGCGCGTTGCGCGCCGTCGCGTGCGCTTGCGCGCGCCAGACGGCGGGTGCGAGTTGGCGCTCCTGCATTTGCGCATGCAGGGTCGTGCCACCTGACGCCATTTCCGCTTCCGCGCCGCCAAGCGCGACCGCGGCGGCACGCCAGTTCGCGTTGGCCTCCAGCGTGGCCAAACTGAGTGGGCTAGTGACCGCAACTTGCAGCGCGACGTTCCGCAATCTGGCGCCGCGCCATTCCAGTGATTCCGCGCTCGTCTGGAGCTGCAGCGTAAGGGCGCCCTCCCGGGAAGTGATTTCGATCCGTGTCGCGCCTGCGCGCAATGAATACGCGTCGCCGGTCAGCGTCGCCTGGGCTGCTCGAAGTGTAGCGGCGAAGTCACGTCCGAGGACACCGCCGCCTTCGATGCTCGCATCGACGTGTCCGTGTTGTGCTTTGACGCGCAGGGAGCCGCGCTCGATGCTCAGTTTGATCGCGGGCAGCTGCGGACGCGCCGCGCCTGGTTCCCCGCTGATGCGCTGCAGGCTGCCCGCTGAGATCCGTCCGTCGGGCAAGAGGCTTAGGTTCAGCGTCGGTTGAATGAGGCGGACGTCGCTGAGGGCAGGGCGGAGGCCCCGCCAAATCCACCGCGCCTCAAGACGCTCGATTTCCGCGTCCGGCAGTGCTGCGTCACCGATGCGAACCCGCGTCAGCGTCGCCGAGCCAAAATCCAGCGAGGCGATCTTGAAATCGGCGTCGATGCCTCTTTCGGCCAACGCCGCGCCGATGAAGAATTCCGCAGCCGGGAGGCGGACTAGCCAAATCGCCACTCCCAGGAGCCCAGTGGCTACGCCAAGCGCAGCAAAGGCGGTAGCCCAGCCCGCCAATTGGCGCAGCACGGAGGGAGCGCCTTCGGGGAAGGGCGCTGCTTTTTCTTGACTCGCAACGGCCTGGTTAGACCTATGTGCCATAATTCTCCGCGTGGCGTAGTTCTTGCCGATCTATGAACGCCTCCTAAATGGCGTCCCCAAGGACATACGGATGCGCCAGATCGGTTTCTGGCTGAATAACCAAACCGACGGAAAGTATTGTTGGGGAGAGCTTTTTTCCCTGTTTGGCGTTTTTGGAGCACTGGTTTGACGGCAGACCTCCCAACGCCGCGCGCTAGCGCCAGAAAGGGCCTCGCCGGGCTCGCGATCTTAGTTGGCGCGGCCGGCATCGGCTTGGCCCTGGCGTGGAACGCCGGCCTGTTCGGGGGCGCCGCCGACGCCGCCGCCCGTCAGGTCGCCCGCGAGGCGTTTGCCCGCGAAGCCGAGCATGCCGCCTTTACAGAAGCTTATTTGCGCCAGGAGGCGCGTGAAGTTCGCGTCGGCGCAGGCGAGACGCTGGCGGGATTGCTTACGCGGGCCGGGGCGGCGCGCGCCGATCTCAACGCCGCCATGGCCTCAATCGTCGATGTCTATAACCCCCGCCAGCTGCGCCCGGGCCAAGAGGTGAGCCTTTTCTTCCGTCGCGACGGGGCGGGGGCCGAACTCACTGGGATCGCGTTCCGTTCGGAGCCCGGGGCCACGGTCACCGCAAACCGTACTGCCTCCGGCTCGTTCGCCGCGCGCCAGGTGCTGATGCCGGTCACGTTCGAGATCGCCCGCGTTTCCGCCGCCGTCGATACCAGCCTCTACGCAAGCGCCCTCGATGGGGGCGCCACTGACCGCGAAGTCGCCACCCTCGCCGACGCCTTCGCATATGACGTCGACTTCCAGCGCGATGTGCGCCCTGGCGATCATTTCGAACTGGTGTTCGAGCGCTTCTACGATGACGAGGGCAACACCGTTCGCACGGGCGATCTGTTGTTTCTCTCGCTCGAGACCCGCCGCGGCGCGCGCGCTTTCTACGCCTTCCAGGCGCCCGGCGATTCCCGTCCGGACTGGTATGACGGCGACGGCAAGAGCGCGCGGCGATTTCTGATGAAAACCCCAATTAACGGCGCGCGGCTTTCCTCGGGCTTTGGCATGCGCCGTCACCCGGTGCTGGGCTATTCGCGCATGCATCGCGGAACCGATTTCGCCGCCTCCATCGGCACGCCAATTCTTGCGGCAGGCGAGGGCACGGTCGTGCGCGCGGGGCCGTTCAGCACGTATGGAAATTACGTCCGCATCCGCCATGGCAATGGCTATGAAACCGCCTATGCGCACCTGTCCCGGTTTGCGCGCGGTATGCGCGCGGGAATGGCGGTGCGGCAGGGCCAAGTGATCGGCTATGTCGGCAACACGGGCCGTTCGACAGGTCCGCATTTGCACTACGAGGTGTTGCGGCGCGGCCAACAGGTCAATCCTATGAACTTGCAGGTCGCCAACGGCCGCAATCTCGCGGGCCGCGATCGCGAACTGTTTGAGATTGAGCGCAATCGCATCGACACCTTGCGGCAGGTGCGTCGCCAAAGCGGCGCGGAAGTTGAAGCGGTTGGCGGCGCTCCCAAAGTGGCGGCGACGCCCTGAATTGTGTTGTGCCGCGCCGCCAAGCAGCGCATGCTGGCGCACACTTCTGCAATGCGCAGCGGAGCGCCCGCGATGGGCCTTTCAGTGCTGATTGCTGACGACCACGAATTGTTTCGCAGCGGCCTGCGGCAATTGCTGGTCGATGAGTTGAACGCAGAGCTAGTTCGCGAAGCCGAGACCTTCGATCAAGCTGTAGATTTGTTGAGCACGGAGGGCGCCGGCGATCTGATCCTCGTCGATCTGCGCATGCCGGGCATGGCGGGCGCGGAAACGCTCGCGGCTTTGCGCGATGGATTTCCAGACGCCAAGGTCGCGGTGGTTTCCGCCTGGGAGGGACGCGACGAGATTCTCGCCGCGTTGGGCGCGGGGGTGCATGGTTATGTGCCCAAATCGCTCTCCGCGGGCGAGATCGCGGACGCGCTTCGCTCTGTACTCGAAGGCCGCATCTATATTCCAAGCAGCTTTGGCAAACGTGGCGTAGGCGCCGTCAAGGCTGCGCCGATCCAAACCCTGGCGATCGACAATTTGACATCGCGGCAAAAAGACGTGCTGGAGGAATTGCTGAAAGGTCGTGCTAGTAAGGAGATCGCGCGCGCGCTTACCATCGCGGAAGGCACCGTCAAAATCCATTTGGCGGCGATTTATCGTGCGCTCGGCGTTCGCACCCGCGCGGAGGCGATCGCCAAGCTCAAGACGGCCTGAGTCTGAGCGCTTCGGCGGCATTGCGCGCCAACTCTTCCGGGTCGATGGGTTTGATCAACCAAGCATGACCGGACGCCTTCAATTGGTTCAGTGTTTCGGGTGCCGTGTCTCCGGTGACCACGATGACGCCTTGCGGCGGCGCCAGTCTCGTGCGGATGCGCTGAGCAAGGTCAAGCCCGACAAGACGCCCGTCGATGCGGAGATCGGTGACAAGCAAAGCGGGCGCGGGGCCGGAATCGAGCGCTGCTTCAAGCTCGCGCTCACTGCCGCACGCGCGCACCCGCAAGCCCAGATCGCGCAACGCGCCCGCCAACGCCTCGAGCGCGAGAGGATCGTCATCGACGACTATAGCATCGGCGTTAAGTGCAACCTCCCCCTGCTGCGGCGTTGGGGAAGCCTTCGCCGCGCCGATCGGCGCGCGGAAATGGAACACCGCCCCTTCGCCAAGTTTGGAGCGCAGCTCAATCCCGAGATCGAGTAGGTCGGAGATGCGCCTCACGATCGCAAGGCCGAGGCCCAGCCCCTCGCCGCCCTTGCCGGTGTCGAGCCGCACGAATTCTTCGAAAATGCGGGCTTGATCTTCGGGCGCGAGGCCTGGGCCGTCGTCACGAACGGCGATGCGAACTTTGCCGTCGGCAGGCTCGGCCTCCAGGGTTGCGGAACGCCCGCCATGCTTCAGCGCATTGGCGACGAGGTTGCGCAACAGGCGCTCCAGCAGCACCTGATCGGTGCGGGCCCACCATGGATTGGGTCGCGCGCTCGGCCTTTTCCAGGATGCCGCGTGCTTCCTCGCCGTGAACACGCTTACGAAGAGCGTTAAGGTAAAGCGCAAGCGCATGCAAAGGCTGGCGCATGTCGTGGCTGGCGGAGGCGAGAAATCTGGTCTTGGCCCGGTCGGAGGCTGCCGCCGATGCATGGGCGGCAGATTCCGCAGCATGAGCGAGGCGCCATTGCTCGCGTTCGCGACGCAGCACGAACAGCGCCAGGGCGGATCCCACGAGCGAAAGCAGCGCCAATCCCCACGCCAATTGCGCGAGACGTTCACGGGCGCGCCGCTCGCGCTCACGCGCCGCATCGTTGCGCAAATTATAGTCGTGGCGCAGGAAATCCATAGCCAGCCGCAAATCGGTGCGGGTTTTGGAGATGGCGGCGAACGTTGCATTCGGCGGTAATTCGAGGTTTCTTTTGACGACCGCCTCAATGTGCGCGGTAAGCATTTCCGTATCGGGATCGTCGGCCAAGCGGCGTAGCCGCGCGACGCGCTCGCGCGCGTTGGCCGCCGCCTGCTCAAATTGTGCGGTCGCACCAGCTTCGCGCAGAACCGAAACGCGCCGCGCCAGTTCAACATCGGCGAGCGCGCCGGTCAGAGCCTGCATTTCGTCGCGAGCCGAGCGCGCCGCTTGTATCGTCTCTACCGTGCGCTCGTGCAGGCGGTCTTCGGCGCCGAGCTGAAACAAGAGCGCGGCCACAAGCAGCGAGACGATTCCGATGGCAGCGCCGAGGATTCGATCAGCTCTAAGCGTGTGGCCTTGTAGGGGCATTTGCCCCATGTGCCCGCCGCGCCGACGTGTCACAAGTTGAATCTCGCCGTTCTTTCAGCGCCGATTGTCTTCCAGCCAACTGACGATATCGTCAGCCGAGGCGGGCTTGCGCATGATCTCGTAGCCGGCGGCTTTGGCGTCGCGTTCGGAGCGGTCGCTGAGCGCGCCAGTCAGCACCAGCACCCGCGCCTGCGGCATGGAGCGGCGGAGATCTCGGGCCATCGCAATGCCGGTCTGGCCGGGGCCGAGGTCGTAGTCGGCAATGATCCAGCGAACGGCGGTCTCGCGCGCCTCCAGCGACGCAACTATGTCGTCTCGGCGCGAGCCTACAATTGCATGCGCCCCAAAGTCTCCTAGCAATAGGCCCAGCGCATCGGCTGCGTCGGCATCGTCCTCGATGACGACGGCGAGGGGGGTGGCGCTATGCATTCCGGCACTCAAGCACGGAAGCCTCGTTCAGGTTAGATTCACATACGAACTAGCCGAAACAGCCTAGGCCGCCGACCAAGACTTTCGGGCAGTTTTCCGCGACCGCGAAAAGAGGCATTTGCAGCACGAGAAATCTGGAAGGCCCAACGTCAATGTCGAATCAACGCGCCGTCGAACTCGCCGCTGAACCGTTGGAGGCGGATACGCCCTTGTTTGCCCCAGGTGCGGGCGGTCTAGTCGATTATTGCACGCGCGATGGCGCCGATTCGCTCCGCCGCAAAATCGAGGCGTACTGGGGCGAACGCGGCTGCGACGTGATGGTGACGCTGCACAATGCCGGTTTTCACGCTGCTATTCGCGCAGCGCGCTACGAAATCCGTAGCGATCTGGTGAACGGTCTGCCCCGAAGCCGCGTGAAACGGGCGGCGAATTCCAACGACGAACCGGCATGACGCGGGAATTTTGGCTCGCGTGAATTGCCCGGCTGGGCTCATGAGCGCCTTTTGCGTAGTGTCGGCCCGATGAGTTCAGATTTCGAAATCCCGGAGGGCTATTCGCCCCTCAATTGGCCACAAGGATACATTGGCCACGTTGGGCCGCTCTATAGGCGCCACGGACCTGCGGGCCCAACGATGGGCTTTCGTGTCGGTCCTCACCATGTCAACGGCATGAACAACGCCCATGGCGGCATGCTGATGACGTTCGCAGATGTCGCGTGGGGGCACGTCGTTTCGGTGGAAACCTCATCGTATTGGGTCACGGTTCGGCTGACGTGTGACTTCCTTTCCGGCGCCCGATTGGGCGACTGGATTGAAGCCGGAGGTGAAACGCTTTCCAAGGAAGGCGGCCTCTATGTCGTGCGCGGGGGGGTCTGGCGGGGCAAGGATACGCTGATGACGGGAACAGGCTTGTTCAAGGCGATCAAGCGCCGCGAGCCTCGGCCCGGCGAGGCTGCTTACGCGGGCTAGAGTCGGGTTCGCGCAGGCACATGAAAATGCGCCTTTATCCGATCTATAGGCGAGGTATGCTAGCGTGACGCACGAGAGCACTCGATGGCCGGCAAGACAGCACGAAAACGCCGCCCGCAGGTTGCGGGCCTAGCCACTACGTTGGCGGAGGCCTCGTGGACGCAGGCCGATCGCGCTTTGGCCCAGGCGATCGCGGATTTCTCGGAGTTGGCGGGGGCGCACACTCCTGCAAAGCGAAAAGCCCTGCTAGCGCTGATTGCTCAATCCTTGCAGCGCGCCGCGCGCCGCCGCGGCCTGGAGCGCATTGGCGCGGAAGGCGAGATCGCCGCGTTCGACGCTAGTCTGCACGAATTTTCTGGCAAGGCGCGCGCGCCGAAGGAAGTGCGCATACTGGTCGCTGGGGTGGCGCGGGGTGGCGTGGTGCTGGTCAAGGCGCGCGTCGCTCCAGCACGGCCGCGTGCGCGCGCATGAGCGCGGCGTCCTGGACTCTGTGCATCGATTTCGGCACGGCCTATTCTAAAGCAGCGGCAGCGCCGCATGATTCCTGGTCGCATTTCGACCCGGCCTGGGTCCGCCCATTAGCATTGGCGGGGTTTGAGGGCGGCAACGCTTTCCTGTTGCCGAGCGCGGTCTTCGTAGCCGACGAGGCGGTGCTGTTTGGCGCAGCAGCGCTGGAGCGCGCGGAGGGGTTGGCGCGCCATGGACGCATGGCGCTGCGCTCGTTCAAGACGTTGCTAAGCGTCAGCGACCTGGACCGCGCCCTCAAGACAAGGGCGCCGACCGCTATCGACCCGCACCGGTTGTTTACGATGCGCGACCTGATCGTGCTTTATCTGGCGTTCTTGTCGGCGGCGATCGCGCGGGCGCAAGCTGAGGATCCCGAGCTTGCCGGCGAGCCCTTCGCCAATCGGCGCTACGCCGCCCCAGCTTGGCGCAGCGGCGACAGCGCTGGGCTCCACACCTCGATCGTTGCCTTGTTTTCCGAAGCGGAGGCGTTGGCGGCAGAAGCGGGAGAGCGCTTGTTGGCGCCGGAGGGGATCGAGATCGCGGCGGTTGAAATGCTGCTGAACGCGGCCAGGAAGGCCGCGCGTCCGCTGCAGATGGGATTGATCTTCGAGGCCTCTGCGGCGGCGGCTTATACTTCCATCGGGCTCGAGCGTAGCGCCGCTCACATGGTGGTGGTCGATGTCGGCGCCGGCACCACCGACGTCGCCGCCATGTTCCGTTCCGGCGGGCGCATCTACGAACTCCCGCAGGCACGCGCGACCTTGAAACAGGCCGGAGAGTTCATCGACCGGGTGATCGCTAATCTGGCCACCGAAGCCAGCGGTTCGCAGCGCTCGCTGCAAAAGCAGACGGCGCTTTGGAATCTGTTGATGCGGCAAATGCAGGACATCAAGGAGAGCTTGCTCTACGACGGGCGCGCGCTGCTGCGCCACGGCTCGCGTACTTTGGTGCTGAAATGGACCGACCTGGAGCGTGACCGCGATTTCGCTGAGTTCCGCCGCAACTTGCAACACGCCTTCGACCACAGTCTCGCGGTGGCCTGCCGGCACGCCTATCTTGAGAAACGCTCCGAAATCCAGGTCATCGCCGTCGGCGGCGGTTCGGGTGCGCCGTTCGTGCAGGACATGCTTCGCGATGCCCGCGTCGATCCCAAGCGTTTCAGGGTGGCGGCGCGACCGGCCACGCCGGATTGGGCACACGCGGAAGAGTTCTCCGGCAATTTGGCGCCGGTCTTCCCGCAGCTTGCGATTGCGATTGGCGGCGCTATCGCCCCCGATCTAATGCTGGCCGCGGGCGGGGAGGAGGACTAGCTCGGCCGCAAACGGCCGAAGCGGTAGCCCTCCGGCACCTCTACGACGAAAACCCCAACCCGCGCTCCGCCGCCGCGAAGTGCTCGGCTGGCGTGCTTGAGCGCGGCGATGGCGGTCTGATCCCAAGTAGCGACCAGTATGACCTGGCCTGGTTTTTGGCCGATGATGGCGTCGCTCATTTTTGAATTAGCAACAGGGGGGCATGCGACCACCACAAGTTCGAATTCTGCATGCAAATGGTCAAGCAAGGCCGGCCAGCCTGGCGCGTCGAAAAGAGTGGCAAGCCGCCCTGGGGTGGCGGGCAGGAAGGTAAGCGCGGTCTCGGGTTCCTCGACCACGAATTCGCGCCATTTGTCTGGCGCCAGCACCGCTTGCGCCGCGCCTTGATCCGGCTCGATCCCCATCGCGCGCGTGCAGGAGCGGGAACGGGGATCGCCGTCGACCAAGAGGGTGCGCCGGCCCTGCTGGGCGGCGCTGGCGGCCGCGCACATTGCCGCAAGCCCGGCGCCGTCGTCGCCTGAGCAACAGGAAAAAATCGCGAGCCGGTCGCCGGAGAGCCCTCCTTGCAGATCGCGAAAAGCGGTGGCGAACGGCGTCGCCGGCATGAACGCCAAGCACCCCGCCGGCGTGCGATGTTCCGGCGGCAGTTCGCGTAGATTGGCGGCATTGAGTTCGGGCGCTGCGCCCAGAAGCGCGAAATTCCGATGGCCGGAAAGCGCCGAGGGCGAGGTGATAGTGCGCCTAGTCATTTCGCGCAGCACGCCGAGGGCAGCGCCCAGGCACGCGCCCACGCCGCTCCAGAACACATAGCCGTCGAAGCTCGTGGGCTTGCGCAACAGGGCTGAGCCGCCGATCGCCACCAGAACCGCAAGACCCAGAGCCAGCGGCCATTGCCGCGCTAGTCCAGCCGCCAGCCGCCGCCGTGCCTTGGAAGCGCCGCTGCGCGCCCTTGGCACGTATCCCGCGCCCAATCTGCGGGTGTGGCGCAATTGAGCCTCCACCGGCGCGCTCATCGTTTCCTCCGCGGTCGAAGCGTTGTACGCAGCGCTCGTGTCTTGGCAAATCGCCCTCCCCGCGCGCTGTCAAGCGAGGAACGCATTCCATAGGGCGGTCGGGGTTTGCAGGCCGGCCATTTGGGCCGCTTGTTCCGGGCGGCGGCGCGGTTTACACCCGCGCCACTCAGATCAGTTCAAGGAGCGAACGGACATGGCGCAAGGCGGTGCACACGGGCACATGGAAATCCAGGACCAGCGCGAGACGTTCAGCGGGTTTCTCCACGCCACGATATGGACATGCGCGCTGATCGCACAGGGGGTGGCGCTCTCTACAGTCGCGTTCGCGATGGGATATGGCTGGTGGTCGGGGCTTGGAGTTTTCGTCGCCATCGGGATAGCGGCGGCGTTCTTGTTCCGGATGTCGGGCGCCTTCTGGGCGGTGCAGATTGCCTTGTGGGTGGTGCTGGCGATTGGCGGAGCGATTGTCGGCGGCCTCAGCGGCATGGCGGGCTGACTTGCGCATAGCCATCCTCAAGGAGAGCGCGCCAGGCGAAACCCGCGTCGCCGCAACGCCGGATACGGTCAAGAAGATCGTCGCTGCAGGCCACCAGGTCGTGGTCCAGGCCGGTGCTGGAATGAGCGCCAGCGTCACAGACGAAGCGTTCAAGGCCGCAGGGGCTGAGCTTGCAGCTGACGGCGGGACGGGCGGCGCTGACGTCGTGTTCAAAGTTCGGGGGCCGACCGATGCCGAGATCGCGACCATGCACCCGGGCGCTGGTTTTGTCTCCTTGCTCGAGCCCTATGGCGAACGGGGAGCGATTGAGAAATTAGCGAGGGCCAAGATCGACGCGCTGGCGATGGAATTCGTTCCTCGTATCTCGCGCGCGCAATCCATGGACGCACTGTCGAGCCAGGCCAATCTCGCCGGCTATCGCGCCGTGGTCGAAGCCTCGGCGCTCTACGGGCGCATGTTCCCGATGATGATGACAGCGGCCGGCACGGTGGCGGCGGCGAAAGTGTTCATCATGGGCGTTGGCGTCGCGGGTTTGCAGGCGATCGCGACCGCGCGGCGTCTAGGCGCTGTGGTAAGCGCCACCGATGTGCGCCCAGCAACGAAGGAGCAAGTGGCTTCGCTTGGCGCAAAATTCGTTGCGGTTGAAGATGAAGAATTCAAGCAGGCCGAAACTGCAGCCGGCTACGCCAAGCCGATGAGCGCGGAATACCAGGCCAAGCAGGCCGTGCTGATCGGCGAGCACATCGCCAAACAGGACATCGTGATCACCACCGCTCTGATCCCAGGCCGACCTGCGCCGGTGCTGGTGAGCGAGGCGCAAGCGAAATCGATGCGCCCCGGCTCGGTGATCGTCGATCTTGCCGTCGCCCAAGGCGGCAATTGCCCGCTGTCGAAGCCCGATCAGCTGGTTGAGGCCGGCGGGGTCAAGATCATGGGCTTCACCAATCTGCCCGCGCGGCTGCCGGCGGATTCTTCCTCGCTCTATGCGCGCAATTTGCTGGCGCTGTTGCCGCTGCTGACCGACAAGGACAGTAAATCCTTCGCGCCTCACTGGGACGACGAGATTATCCAAGGCGCCATGCTGAGTCGAAGCGGCGCGCTGGTGCATCCGCACTTTGCGCCCCAGGAGAAAAAGGTCGGCGCGGCATGAACGACGCCGATTTCGCCCGCCGCTATTACGCCGCCTGGAATGGGCGCGATCTCGAGGCGATTCTGGCGCTGTATGCCGAGGAGATTGAGTTCTCCTCTCCCTATATCGCCGCACTCGGCTTCTCCGCCGATGGCGTGATCCACGGCAAGCCCGTGCTGCGCGCCTATTTCGAGAAGGCGCTTGAGCGGGCGCCGCAGCTTACTTTTTCGCCCGAAGCGCTTTGCGTCGGCGCGCGCGGCCACACGCTGATTTATCGCAATCATCGCGGCGAACGCGCCGCGGAGACTCACCAACTCGACGCGGCAGGCTTGGTGATCCGCGCGGACGCAACATACTCGACGGAGTAGGAGGGCCAATGATCAAGCGTTTTGCCAGCATGGCATTGGCGGTGTCGATTCTAGCGGCCCCAGTTCAAGCGCAGTCCCCCGAGGCAAGCCAAGCGCAGGATTTATCCAATTGCGCCGGCGCGGTCGCGGCGTTGGCCAATCTTGATGTCATGAGCCGTCAACATAGCGGCGGCGGCGCCTGGGCGATCGTGCTCGACGAAATCTTGGCGGCGCTGAACCGCGAGCCCGGCGTCGAAGGTATGACCGGCCGCTACGCCGCCAGCGCCGCACGCGCCTTCTGGGTCGAGCGTCCGCGCGCCGAGCAGGAAGAAGCCGCAAATCGCTGCCGCGCGCGCTATGGGAGCCAATGAGTATGACCGACCCTTTTGTGTTCTATCTGGCGATTTTCGTGTTGGCGATTTTCGTTGGTTATTACGTGGTCTGGTCGGTGACCCCGGCGCTGCATACCCCGTTGATGGCGGTGACCAATGCCATCTCCTCGGTGATCATTGTCGGCGCGCTGATCGCGGCGGCGGCGAGCGCTGAGCTGGCCGGAGGTTGGCCCGCGAAGGCCGCTGGCGCGCTGGCGGTGGCGCTCGCCAGCGTCAATATTTTCGGCGGCTTCCTGGTCACCCAGCGCATGCTGGCGATGTATAAGAAGAAAGAGAAGCGGTGAGGACGCGCGCGGCGCGATCCTGGATATCGCTCAGGACTGAGCGATGACCTCCGCAGAATGGCGCGCGCTTCTCGAAGCGTATCTCGACGGGCGCCTCTCCGCCGAAGCCTTCATGCGTCGCTTCATCGAGGGTTGGACGGCCGGCGCTCCATTGCCGCGCGCGATTGCCGACCTGCAAGTCGCGGTCGAGGCGTTCGAGGCGCGCGTCAAAGAGGCGGGCGAGGAGGGCGCGATCAATGACGACGAATTGCGCCAAGCCACGCAACGCGCCTTCGCGCGCCTGCGCGAAGAGCCCGCCCCATCGGCGCATACGTTCGATCGCACCCGCGCGCGCGAAGAGATGCGCCGTTTCCAGACCAACGCACAGCGCATCATGGGCCTCGGCTGCGTGATCGCACTCGCCTGGGTGGCGCTGTGCGTGTTGCAGATCACATTCGTCAGCGACTGGATTCGCGAGACCACCGGCTGGCCCACCTGGCCGGCGGCGTTCGTCGGCTTTTTTCTCGCGTTTGTGCCGTTCGTCGGCAACGTACTGGCGTTTCTGGGCGCGACCGAGGTGTGGCATTGGCCGGGCTGGGTCGCGGCTTTGGTGTTTTTCGCCGCACCTGCGCTGACCATGCTTTCGGGCTGGTCGCGCTGGCGGCGTCGCAGCTGAAATTTGGGGCGTTCATGAATTCCGATCTCGCGACCTTACTCTACCTCGTCTCGGGCGTGCTTTTCATCCTGGCGCTGCGGGGGCTGTCGAGCCCGGAGACCAGCCGCCAGGGCAATATATACGGCATGATCGGCATGGGCGTGGCGGTGAGCGTCACGCTCGCGCTCAAATGGGAGCAACTCGATCAGACCACTTTGCTCTTGATCCTCGGCGGGGTCGCGCTTGGCGGGGGCGCCGGCGCTTACATCGCGCGCGCGATCAAGATGACGGAGATGCCGCAATTGGTCGCGGCGTTTCACTCGCTCGTGGGCCTCGCCGCGGTGGCGGTGGCGGCGGCGGCGTTTTACGCGCCGGTGAGCTTCCACATCGCCGATGGCGACGCAATCAAGATGCAGTCGCTGATCGAACTTTCGCTGGGCGCTGCAATCGGCGCGGTGACCTTTACCGGCTCGGTGATCGCGTTCGCCAAGCTCAACGGCAATATGAGCGGCGCGCCGATCATGTTGCCGAGCCGGCATGCGATCAACATCGCCATAGCCACTGCGATTGTGATCCTGATTTTCATGATGGTCGCCGACGGCGGGCGCACCCAGTGGCATTTCTGGGCCATCGCGGGCTTGTCGCTGCTGATCGGCGTGCTGCTGATCATCCCCATCGGTGGCGCCGACATGCCGGTTGTGGTGTCGATGCTCAATTCGTATTCGGGCTGGGCCGCGGCTGCGCTGGGTTTTACTCTCGAAAACGTGGCGCTGATCATCACCGGTGCGCTGGTGGGATCCTCGGGCGCGATCCTCTCCTACATCATGTGCAAGGGCATGAACCGCAGCTTCATCTCGGTGATCCTCGGCGGCTTCGGCACGGCCGATGGTGCGGCGGTGGCGGCCGGCAAAGAGACGCGGCCGGTAAAACAAGGCAGCGCCGACGATGCGGCCTTCATCATGAAGAACGCCAGTAAAGTGATCATCGTGCCGGGCTACGGCATGGCGGTGGCGCAAGCCCAGCACAGCGTGCGCGAATTGGCGGATATGTTGAAGAAGGAAGGCGTCGACGTGAAATACGCCATCCATCCGGTGGCCGGCCGCATGCCCGGGCACATGAACGTGCTGCTCGCCGAGGCCAATGTTCCCTACGACGAAGTGTTCGAACTCGAAGACATCAACAACGAATTCTCCCAATGCGATGTCGCCTACGTCATCGGCGCCAACGATGTCACCAATCCAAGCGCGAAAACCGATCCCAAGAGCCCGATCTTCGGCATGCCGATCCTCGACGTGGAACGCGCAAAAACCGTGCTGTTCATCAAACGCGGGATGGGTTCGGGCTACGCCGGTGTCGAAAACGAACTGTTCTTCCGCGACAACACGATGATGCTGTTCGGGGATGCGAAGAAGATGACGGATGAGATCGTGAAGGGGCTTTAGCGCCCTTCGATCCAATCAAGCAGGTTATCGACCCACGCAAATGGGTGGTTTACATTTCGCCACTCGCGCATTTCAGCCCGCAGCATAGGTCTGAGGCGCTGCCAAAGAGTACGCAGTTCCTCGTTGTCCATATTTTCCTGCTCGCCGGATCCCGTATTTGCGCTTTGCGATTGCCTGTTCGCGCGCGCTCTGTTGGCGTCGATCGCAAGTTGCATCAGGCGTGTCAAACTGGACTCGAGCGTCGGGTCAAAAACAAGAATCGCTCTGTCGCAAGCGGCAAGAATTGCTCGCTCGTCCTCGCTTGTCACAACAAGGGAGAGACCTCCAATTGTTCTGCTGAGCTGAAGATAGGCTTCCAGCTGATGCGCCAACACCGAAACCCGCGACTGTTTGCGGGTCGCGTCCCACTGTAGGTATGCAGTGACTGCGGCTGCAATCGCCGCGAAGCCGGCGACAGTGGCCGCGATTACCGACCACCACTCGGTCGGGCTTGGATCGCTCACTCCGCCGCCACGCTCCGCTTTAGCGCTCCCGCCGACTTCAAATCCGCGTAAAGCGCCTCCGGGCTTACGTCCCAGCCATTGGGCCAGGTTGGGGCGCCGTCGTCGAGGAAGGCGCGGACGATGTAGGCTTCGTCCCGCAGCGGCGCGGCCATCGGGCCGGGGCGTTGCTTCACGCGCGAATAGTCCCATTCTCCGGCCATGCCGTCGGAGAATTCCACCCAGAAGCGGTGGCCGCAAAGGTGGCGGAGGTCGGTGACGGCTACGGTCATTTCAGGCCCTCAGTATACACCATGTCCTCGCCCTTTTCCATCCGCGACGCGGTGCGCCGGCTGGCGGAGCCGCGGGAAGCATTGGAGGTCAGCAAGCTGGAGGCGTTGCGCGCCGCGATCGCGCCGAGGCTCGCCGACCTCGCCGCTGGGCGAATTGCGCAGGGCGGAATCATGGACTCCGCCGCTTGTCTTCATTGCGATTCTGGCGCGTTCGAGTAGATTGTCCCCTATGCCAACCTTGACCGAAACCGCCATCGCTGAACTGAGCACCCAAGAGCGTTTGTCGCTCATTGCCGCACTTTGGGACAGTTTAACGGACGCGCAAACGCCGTTGCCTGAAGCCCAGCGCGCGGAGCTGGAACGGCGCTTGGCGCACTTCGAGGATGATCGTTCCGGCGCAGTCAGCTGGGAGAACATAAAGGCCGAGCTCCGCGCGCGCTCAAGCTGAAGGCCGCGGCTGTGGCCTGGAATATCCTTTTCCTGCCGACAGCGCGCATGGAAGCGATTGAAGCGCGTGATTGGTACCAGGAACGCTCGTCTGGTCTTGGTGAAGCGTTCTTCCAAGAAATGGATCGACAGGTCGAGCGCATCGCGGAAAACCCCGCCGGTTTTCCTGTATTGTTTGCAGATGTTCGGCGCACCCGGCTGCGACGATTTCCGTACAGCTTGTTCTATCGGATCGTGGGCGAGGAATGTTTCGTGATCGCCTGCTTCCACGCAAGTCGTGACCCGAAGCAATGGCAGAGACGCGTTTGATCGTCGACGAGCACTACAAGGACCTCCCCATGCCGCCGCCACCAAAAACCCAGCGCACCAAAGCCTCGGTCGCCGCCTTCATCGCCGCCGTTGAAGACGAAACTCGTCGTAAGGATGCGAAGGTCGTCGACAAAATCTTCCGCGAAATCACCGGCGCGAAGCCCGCGCTTTGGGGGCCGTCTATTGTCGGCTATGGCGAGTATGCTTCGCCTACAGGCCCATGGCCGCGCGCGGGCTTTAGTCCACGCAAGGGCAATCTCGTTGTGTACGTCATGGCCGGGTTCAGCGAATACGACGCTTTGTTGAAGAAGCTCGGCAAGCACAAGACCGGCAAGAGCTGCCTCTATCTCGGCAAGCTGGCGGATGTGAACGAGGGCGTTTTACGAGAACTCATCAAGCGCTCGTGGGATTTCATGGCGAAGAAATATCCGGGATAGAGCGAAATGAGTTTTGGTGCTTGTGTTCCGTCATTCCGGACGCGCGGGACGCGCGATCCGGAACCCAGGGGATCGTAGAGCTGAGTGTTTGCCCCTGGGTTCCGGGTCTTGCTCCGCAAGCCCGGAATGACGGAACTTTTGTTGCAAGCGTGGTGAAGCGCCGCCCTCAAACCTCAGCAACATCCCCGCCCAGTCCGCGCAAGAACCCGACGAAATCCGGGAACGAAGTCGCGATCATCTCTGCGTCATCGACAACCACCGGCTCCTTCGACGCCAAGCCCAGCACCAGGAACGACATCGCCACGCGGTGATCGCCGTGCGTGCGGATGCTGGCGCCGCCGCGTACGCCCTTGGGGCCAGCGCCGCGCACGACCAGGCCGTCGGGCAGTTCGTCGGCATCGACGCCGCAGGCGCGCAAGCCCTCCACCATCAACGTGATGCGGTCGCTTTCCTTCACCCGCAATTCCGCCGCGCCGACCACGCGTGTCTCCCCTTCGGCAAAGGCGGCGGTCACCGCGAGGATGGGAAACTCATCGATCATCGAGGGTGAGCGCTTGGCGGGCGGGGCGCCGCCGCGGAGTTTGCTCGTGCGAACATTGATCACCGCGATCGGCTCGCCGATCGGATCGCGCTCCTGCTCGTAACTCAGCGAGGCGTTCATCTCTGCCAGAGTTTCGAAGAACCCGAGCCGCAACGGATTGACCAGCACGTCCTCGATGCGCACCTGCGATTTGGGCACAATCGAAGCAGCCGCCGCCGCGAACGCAGCCGAAGAGGGATCGGCGGGCACATAAATCGGCGCGCCGGTCAGCGTGCAGGGGCGCACCCGCGGGCAAGGCGCGCCATCGACCAGCGTTTCGTCAATGGTGGCGCCGAACACTTTCAGCATGCGCTCAGTGTGATCGCGCGAACGCTCTGGTTCGTACAGGATGGTCTCGCCCTCGGCGTTGATCCCCGCGAGCAGAACCGCCGATTTCACCTGCGCCGAGGACACCGGCGAACGATAGGTGATCCCGTGAAGCTTCCCTCCGTGCACCACCAGCGGCAAAGTCGTGCGCCCAGCGTCGAAGCGTGCGCCCATTTGCGTGAGTGGGGCGATCACCCGGTTCATCGGCCGCCGCCGCAGCGAGGAATCGCCGTCAAAGCGCGCGCTCAATTTGTAGCCGGCGGCAGCGCCCATGAGGATGCGCGCGGCGGTGCCGGAATTGCCGCAATCGATGCTTTCGGTGGGTCTGCGCCAATCCGCGCCCGTCACCAACCAGGACCCGTCGCTTGCCTGGGCGACCTCCGCGCCGAACAGGCGCACTGCGGCGGCGGTGCGCAGCACGTCCTCGGCGGTGAGCAAACCCTGGATCGGCGTTTGACCCCGCGCCATGGCGCCGAGGATCAACGCCCGATGGGAGATCGACTTGTCGCCGGGGGGGCGGGCGACCCCGCTCAGGGGGCCGGCGTTTCTAGCCCGAAGGCGCATTGGGAAACTCGTTTCGCGGGGGCATGAGCGCGCCCGCGACAAAGATTTTGACAGCCGCCGCCGAAGGTGGCAAGCGAGCGCCCCGCGCCCGATAAGGCGCAACGACGCAGGGAGAGCGGCTTGGGCAAAACCGATTTGGGCGAAAAGCAAGCCTGCCCGAATTGCGGGGCGAAATTCTACGATTTGCGTCGCCGGCCCGCGACCTGCCCTAAATGCACGACCAGCTTCGATCCAACCGAGGAAAGCGTCCGCACCCGGCGTTCGCGCGCCCGCGTCTCCGCCAACGATACCTACGAGGACGATGACGAAGCAGTGGAGGCCAAGGCCAAGCGCGCCGGCGACGACGAGGAGGAGGAAGAGGCCGAAGTTACGCCCGAAGTCGATGTCGAGGCGGAAGCTGAGCCGTTGGCGGAAGAGGATGACGACGCAACGCCCGCGCCCGGGGGCGACGAAATCCCCGAAGGCTTCTCCGAAGGGGAGGCCGATCTGGGCGACGAAACCGCCGACGACGATTCGGTGCCGCTGCTTGAAGACGAGGAAGAATTCCCCGAAGACGAAATCGGCGAGCTTCCCAGCGAGGACGATGACGACGCGTCGCGCTAACGCGGCTTGAACTCAATCGGGGCGGGGACTAGCTTCCCGCCTTCCCAAACCACCGGTCGCGGCAGCGATCTGAGATGGGGCCGTAGCTCAGTTGGGAGAGCGCGTGAATGGCATTCACGAGGTCAGCGGTTCGATCCCGCTCGGCTCCACCAGCGCCTTAGGCGCAGCGTTATGGAAGTAAAGCGAAAATCCCGGATTTCTCGCTATCAGCTTTTCCCCTACCCACGTTTCTACCCACGAAAATATGAGCGTTCGCGCGCAATAATCTTGCGTTGTGGGTGGCGCTTTCGTCCCCAAAAATAATTTCCGCATTCACCGCAGGGCGGGGGCGTGCGCGGATGTTCGTGCGTGTCGCAACCGTCTTGGCGCC
>CADEDG010000049.1 GCA_902826035.1 uncultured Alphaproteobacteria bacterium | reverse complement strand
CCGGGAACGCGAGACACGGCGCTAACGAGATCGCCGGACCCCCAGCGCGGCGGAGCGCTTTACTCCGAAGCGTATGGCCATCCGGGATTTCCACCAACGCCTCAGGTCCGCGCCGGTTGTACAAGACAAACCGCGCGGGGCGCGCTGAGCGCTTCCACCGGACTATTTTTTGAGCTCACGCGCAAAGCGCGTCCCGCTCTCCCGCCTTCGCTCGCATGCGAGCTTCGGCGGGCAGGCCCAAAGCGAACCCGGAAACGCCGCGCGTTGTCCGGCGTTTGGCGTGTGCTTTCGCGCTTCAGCACTCCGCGCCAAGCGCGGCGGCAAACTCGAACAATCTGCGACGCACTGGAGCGGGCAGCTTCAGGCAGGCATGTACCAAAGCGAGGGTCTCGTCGTTGGACAGGATTTCAAAGCGATCATTTGCGGGCGCGCCGTTCCCGTTGCAAACGCCGTCGTAGAAATACTGAACCGGCGCCTTCAGGACCGCTGCGATGCGGTGGAGCCTCGAGGCCGAAATGCGATTGGCGCCGCATTCATAGCGATGAATTTGTTGCCCATGCAGGCCAAGGCCGTCGCCCAGCTGGTGTTGGGTCAACCCGATCAATCGCCGTCTTCGGCGCAGCCTGCGCCCGATTTGGAGATCGATGTCACTTTCATTCGGTGTGCGATTCTGCTCTGCCTGATCCGATAAGTGCGCCACATCCGACTCCCGTCTTAGGAGAGGGATGTGGAGTGTCTATTTCGCAACACAAGGTGGTATTTTAGTCGCTATTCCGCCGCCATCGCCTGCGCCCGCACCAGGTCCACCGACACCAGCTGGCTCACGCCTTGGTCGGGCATGGTGACGCCGTAGAGGCGGTCCATGCGCGACATCGTCACCGGATTGTGGGTGATCACCAGAAAGCGCGTGGAGGTCAGGCGCTTCATCTCCTCCAGCATGCGGCAGAAGCGATCGACATTGGCGTCGTCCAGCGGCGCATCGACCTCGTCAAGCACGCAGAGCGGGGCGGGGTTGGCGAGGAACACCGCGAAGATGAGCGCGGTGGCGGTGAGGGCCTGTTCGCCGCCAGAGAGCAGCGAGAGATTGGTGAGCCGCTTGCCGGGCGGCTCAGCGAAAATCTCCAATCCTGCTTCGAGCGGATCCTCGCTCTCTGTCAGCTTGAGATTGGCTTGCCCGCCCTCGAACAGAGTCGCGAACAATTGCGCGAAGTGCGCATCGACTTCCTCGAACGCGCGCAAGAGCCGGGCGCGGCCTTCGTTGTTGAGAGTGGTAATGGCGCGGCGCAATTTGGCGATGCCCTGCGCAACGTCGTCCTTCTCCTTGCTCAAAGTCGCGATGCGCTCCTGCGCTTCGGCGAGTTCCTCTTCGGCGCGGAGATTGACCGGGCCGGCGGCGTCGCGCTCGGCCTTCAATCGCTCCAACCTGCGCTCTACTTCTGCGATTGGCGCCGAAGCCAGGGGGCCAGAAACCAACGCGCCTGCGAGGCTCGCCAAATCCCCAGGCGCGCGTCCGGTCTGCTCCTGCGCGTGCGCGACAATATCGGCGACACGATCAGAGGCAGCACTCGCGTGCGCCTCCGCGCCTGCGCGGACTTCGCGCGCTGACGAGTGCGCCTGCTCGAGCGCGCGTTGCGCCTCGTTGCGGCGGCGGGCCTCGACCTCGGCTTGGGCAACAGTGTCGCTCGCTTCGGCGCGGCGGCCTTCTGCGAGAGCCGTCTCTTCGGCGAGAGTCCGCAGCTTCTCACGCGCAGCAACGGGCGCGGCCAGAGCGGTGTCGCGGCGAGCGGAGAGGTCGTCGAGTTCGCACGCCAAGGCTGCGAGCCGCGCCGCTGCACTCTCGGTGCGTGCGCGCCATTGCGTGGCCTCGGCCTCAATTGCCTGGCGGCGCGCGCTGCGCTGCGCACCCTCGCGCACCAAACCATGCGCCGTTGCGGCGGCGTCTGCGGCTGCCGCACGCGCTGCGTTCACCGCCTCTCGTGCGGCGGAGATTGCCTCATTGTCGGCAGCGTTCGGCGCATTGGCGGGGTTCGTAGCCGCGAGCGCTGAACGCGCGCTGGCTATCTCTGTGCTTAGCGCCTCTGCTTGGCTTGCGAGTTCCGCGCGGCGCTCCTTGGCGCGTTGCGCCTCAGCCGCGGTGCTCAGCGCCAGGCGCGCGGCTTCAGCCGCTTCGCTAGCGGATGCCGCCAAATTGGTGCGCAGCGTACGCGCCTTAGTCTCGTGCTCTATGCGCGTGGCCCTGGCTTGCTCCCACGCTGCCTTCGCCTGCGTCGCCACCGCCAGCGCCGCCTTCAGTTCGAGGTCAGCCGCGTCAAGCCGGTTCTTGTGCTCGAGCCGAACCGCCGCCGACAGCGGCGCATCGGCGCGGCGGACGAATCCATCCCAGCGCCAGAGGTCGCCTTCCTTCGAAACCAGCCGCGCGCCTGGCGTCAGCGTGGCCGCGAGACGAGCTCCGTCCTTGGCGTCGACAACGCCGACCAATGCGAGCCGCGCTGCAAGCGCTTCCGGCGCCTTCACGAAACGCACGATCGATTGCGCTTCCGACGGCAGCGTTGGGGAGGGCGCGCGCGCGCCACTCCATCGCACTGACGCCTCGACGGCGGTCGAAGCCTCGATCTCATCGCCGAGTGCTGCCGCCAGCGCGCGTTCAAAGCCTGGGGCGACTTCGATGGCGTCCAGCACCGGCGGGAATTTCTTAGCTTGAGTGGGCGCCAATTGGCGCAGCGCGCGCACTTCCGCTTCGAGATTCCGCGCCGCATCTTCGGCGGCGCGGTGCGGGGTCCAGGCGGCTTCCTCGCCGGCGTGGGCTTGCTTTAAAGCCGCTTCCGACGCGTTGAGCGCCGATTGGCATGCGTCATGCCGGTTCCGCGCCGCTTCGGCGTCGGCACCCGCCTTCGTCGCGCGCGCCTGCGCCTGCGCCAGCGCGGGCAGGGCGGCGAGCTGCGTGCTGACATTGCGTTGTTGCTCTTCGCTTCGCGCAAGCCGAGCTTTGGCGTCGCCTGCGGCGTCGGCCAAGGCTTGCGCGCGCGCATGGTGCGCCGCGGCTTCGGCGGCGAGCGCTTCGAGCCTGGCTTCAGCGTCAGCGCGCACAAGCGCGCTTGCGTGCTCCGCCTCCTTCGCCGCCTTCAGCGCGGCTTGCGCCTTCGTGCCGTCGTCGGGGCCGAGCGCTGCCGCCTCCGCTGCAAGGCGCGCGAGACTGAGTTCAGCGTCCGCCTTCAGCGCGTCGAGGCGTCCGGCTTCGTCCCTCGCGCGTTGGGTGTCTGCGTCGCATCGGGCGACGACAGCTTCCGCCTCCGCCAGGTCGCGCTCGTGACCAACCCGCAAGCCCTCGTAGCGGCGCAACACCGCAGCCGCGACCATCTCTGCTTCGCGAAGGGGCGTCAGGGCTTCGTGCGCTGCTTCCGCCTCGCGCGCGGCGGCGCTGGCGGCGGTGGCGGCGTCAGCGGTCGCGCGCTCGGCTTCGCGCAGACGGGCTTTGCCTTCGGCCTCCTTTTCGCGTGCTTCATTCCAACGCCGGTGTAGCAACAACGCTTCAGTTTCGCGTAGAGTCTGGGCCAGCCCGCGATAACGTTCGGCTTGACGCGCTTGCTTCTTCAGGCTCTGCGCCTGACCTTCGATTTCCGCGAGCACTTCGTCGAGCCTGGCGAGATTGGTTTCCGCCGCGCACAGCTTCAAATCGGCCTCGTGGCGGCGTGCGTGCAACCCTGCTATGCCTGCTGCATCTTCGAGAATGCGGCGGCGGTTCTGCGCCTTGGCGGCGATCAACTCGCTGATCTGGCCTTGACGGACGAGCGCGGGCGAATTGGCGCCGGTGGCGGCGTCGGCGAACAGGAGCTGAACGTCCTTGGCGCGCACTTCCTTGCCGTTGATGCGATAGGTCGAGCCCAGCCCGCGCCGGATGCGGCGGGTAATTTCGAGCGCATCTTCTTTGTGGAATGGCGCTGGCGCGCGCCCGAGCGCGTCTGCGAGCGCGATGGTGACTTCCGCATGTTCGCGCGCGGGACGCCCGGCGCTGCCGGAGAAGATCACATCTTCCATGTCGGCGGCGCGCATGGACTTGGCGCTGGTCGCACCCATCACCCAACGCACAGCCTCAAGCAGGTTGGATTTGCCGCAACCATTGGGCCCGACCACGCCCGTTAGCCCCGGCTCGATCGGCGCGCGCGCGGGATCGACGAAGCTCTTGAATCCTACCAGGCGCAGTTCGGTGATGTGCAATGCGCCCGCCCGACTAGCCCGCCGGCGCCGCATGCGCGGCGTCGAGCACGCCGCGCATGCTGTCGGGGGTCATCATCGGCCCGGTGTCGATGTGGCGGCCATTGAGGAAAAACATCGGCGTCGCGGGCGACACTTCGGCGGCGGCGGCGTCGCGGCTGAAGGCTTCGTTAAGCCGGCGCATCCGGTCGGGTCCGTCCGGGTCGCGCAGACACGCGAGGGTTTGCTCGCGAGTCAAACCTGCGCCCTCGCCGACGCTGATCAGGTGATCGCGGACGATCGCCATGGTTTCGGAGCTTTGGATCGCGGGTTGCCGGTCAAAGAAAGTGTTGAGCCGCTGGAAATATTGCTCCTGCGTTGCCCCGTTGCAGCGCGACACCTGGTACATCGCGAAGGTGACCGACTCTATCGAACCATCGGGCGACGTCGGCGCCAGCGCCTCGCGAAAGGTGAAGCGCACCTTGCCAGTATCGATGTACTCGCGCTTGAGTGTCGGCCAGGAGGATTGTTCGAAGGCGCGGCAATGACCGCACATCGCCGAACCGTATTCTGTCAACGCGAGGCGCGCTGCCGCGCTGCCGATGACGATGTCGTCCGGCAACGCGACGGCTTGCGGGTCGTTGACCTGTGCGTATGCCGGCGTCGTCAACGCCAAGGCGCCGACGAGCAACGCCCGCCGAGTCGCGGCCGCCGCCACTATTTGCCCGCCGCCACCGCAGCGTCGAGCTTGCGGCGGAGTCCGTCTAGCGTGGACACTTCTTCAGTCGGAAGGAACACGCCATTGAGGAAGAAGAGGGGCGTACCAAGGTCTTCGGGAGCGATTGGAGTCTTGGCGCCGTCGCGTGTGAAGAGCGCATTAATGCGCTCGACGCGTTGTGCACCCGCGCGGTCGGCGATGCACGCCTGTACTTGTTCGGGAGTGAAACCAGCGGCGCCTCCGATATCGATCAATTTCGCACGGATTCCCTCCATGCCCCCGGCGCCGGCCGCATAAACTTCCGGCTGCTGCTCGAACAGCACCGAGACGCGGTCAAAATATTGCTGCGGCGTCGCGTTCTCGCAGCGCGCGAGTTGGAACTCGGCCAGCACTACCACGGGGATAGGCGGCTGACCGGGCGAGAGGATTTCGCGAAAAATGAAACGCACTTTGCCCGTGTCGATATACTCGCTCTTCAATGCCTCCCACACGATGTCGTGAAACTGCTTGCAGTGGCCGCACATCGTGGAGCCGTATTCAAGCAGTGTAACGGGCGCGTTCTCGGCGCCGAGCACCATGTCGTCCGGCGTTGTCTCGACGCCTACATTTCCGGCTTCGCCGCCACACCCGGCCAGGGCGAGGGCGCTTGCCCCCAGAATTAGTTTGCGACGTTCTAGGGCAAGCATGAACCACCTCCTGATTTTGCGGTTGGTGGCATAGGGTTTTTTCAACGCCGTGGGAACCGCGCGGCGCAATCAGCTCCGCCGCACCGCGCGCCCCAACCGCAACAGCGCCGATCTGAGGCCAGGATCGAGGGCTGGGTCAAGCGCTTGCGCCAGGGCGGCCTCCTCGCCTGGGGAGAGTGCCGTCTTTGGCGCTCGTAGGTTGGGTGCGGGTCTGGCGGCGGTGCGTTGTTCGATGCGGACCGTCTTGATTTTGGCCCCCGCAACGGCGAGACGCTCAATAAGCAGCGAGGCCTGCTGCTGCAGGAACGGCGCGAGCGCACCCGGGGCCCGCAGCGTTAGCACGCCGCCGCTCAGCTTTTCCGGCTCGGCCCGTGCAAAGCTTTCTCCTGCGACTTCCGCCCAGCGGCGTTTGAGCTCGTGAAATCCCAACCCGCTGTCCCTGAGCAGGGGACGCAATACGCTGGCGACGCTTTTGCCCGCGTTTGGCGGTGGGGCGATGGGCGAGCGTCCGCGGCGCGCGGCAAGGGCGCGGGCGGCCTGCGCCTCGGAATCGTCGGGCGACAGGTTGGTTGAGGCGGGGCGGAAGCGGTCGCGCAGCGACATAGGGGCAGAAGCGAATCGTAAATTCATGAATGAAAGGTAAAGACACTCCATGCCCCGGCTCGCGCACACTCCGCCCTCCGCTGGGGAAAAACCGACGGCGACTCGGGATAAGCTCCGGAAATCATTGCTGTCCTGGTATGATCGGCAGGGTCGAAAGCTGCCTTGGCGCGAGGGCGGGACCCATTCGGATCCCTACAAAGTCTGGCTCTCGGAGATCATGCTGCAGCAGACGAGCGTCGCCGCCGTCACACCTTATTTTCTCCGTTTTTTGGACCGCTGGCCGGACGTGTTTGCTTTGGCAGCCGCCGAGCGGGAAGCCGTCCTCGGCGCGTGGGCGGGGCTCGGATATTATTCCCGCGCCCGAAACCTCCATGCTGCGGCGCAAATGCTGGCTCGGCATGGATTCCCCAAGGACGAAGCGGGCTGGCGTGAACTGCCTGGGGTCGGTGCCTACACCGCTGCCGCGATAGCCGCCATCGCTTACGGTCGCGCGGCGAACGTGGTGGACGGCAATATTGAGCGTGTGATGGCGCGCCTCCATGCCGTTGAAACGCCGCAGCCGGGCGCCAAGCCACAGCTTCGCGCGCTTGCGGCGGACTTGGCGACTCCACGACGCCCCGGCGATTGGGCGCAGGCGCTTATGGATTTGGGCGCGACGCTGTGTACGCCGCGATCGCCCAGGTGCTCGCTCTGCCCTTGGCGAAGCGATTGTGCTGCATTTCGCACCGGGTCGCCGGAAGGCTACCCGCGCCACGCTCCTAAGCCGTTACGTCCAGAGCGCTACGGCGCCGCGTTTCGCATTGAGCGCGACGGCCTGTTCTGGTTGATCCGACGCCCCGAGCGCGGGTTGTTGGCGGGGATGGCGGGTTTTCCAACCACCCCGTGGCGCGCGCGCAAATGGAGCCGGCGCGAGGCGCTTGAGCGAGCGCCGGCCCCCCGGGATTGGCGCCGCATCGGTCAGGTGCGCCATGTGTTTACCCATTTCGCCCTCACGCTCGATGTGTACGCGGCGAGCGCAGGACCAGCGGGGGCGGGTTGGTGGGGCGACGCCTCGATCTTGCCCACCCTATTCCGCAAGGCGGCGGCGCTTTAACGAAGGCGCGCCTTCGCCTGCATCGCGAAGCGCATCGTCGTTCGCACGTATTGGCGCGCGCGCGAGCGAAGGAGCGGGCAGATTGAACGACGAACCGACGGAATTCAGCGATGGGCGTGCAAGCGCTGCTTTGGGTAATGGCGGAACCTGCGCCGATTGCGCTCTATGGTGGGTGCGATGTGGAGAATGAGCGGTTTTGACCCGTTCTGAAGTAATGCAGCGCAACGCATTGGACAGCCCGACTTGGGTGCGCTGGAGCGCGCACTTGGCGTTCTGGTTGGTTTATTTCGTGGTGCGCACCGCCGCGGCTGCAGCTTCGCCGCCTGACGATCCCAACTTTCCGTTCTTGGAAAATCGTCTTGTGGTGGTGGGCGTCTATTGTGTTTTGACCGGGGGTCTGTTGGCGCTTGTCGCCGGCCCTGCCGCCTCGCGCGCAGGGTGGGCGCGCAATCTGGCGCTTATTCTTGGCGCACTTGCGCTCGCGCCCCTTACTCAAATGAGCGAAGAGGCGACGCCGCGCTTGTTCGGTTGGAGCGAAGGGGAACCCGGTCCTTTCATCATCTATCTGTTTAATTTCGGTTGGGCGCTACCGCTCTGGGGGCTAACGCAGGCGTTGCTTGGCTACCACTTCGAATCCGTCGCTCAGGCGCGTGCGGTAGCGCGGGCGCAATCGCTTGCCTACGACGCTCAGCTCAAAATGCTGCATTACCAGATCAATCCCCACTTCCTGTTCAACACGCTGAACGCAATTTCGACCCTCGTGCTGGAACAGCGTAATGAGCAGGCTGAACGCATGTTGATGGGGTTGGCGGGTTTTCTGCGCTATTCGCTGGATCGCCAACCTACCGAACTAACTGTGCTTTCGGCTGAATTAGAGGCTCAACGCCGTTATCTCGAAATCGAGCAAACGCGCTTCGGCGAGAAACTGAACGTCCGCTTCGATATCGAGACGGGCGTCGAAAATGCGCGACTGCCGAGCCTCATACTGCAGCCGATCCTCGAAAATGCGATCAAGTACGCGATCACTCCGCGTGTCGATGGCGGAGCAATCGCCATTTCGGCGCGGCGCGAGGGAGATTTGCTGCGCATCGGCGTTGAAGACGACGGGCCCGGTTTGCCTCAGGAGAAATCTGCGCAAACGCGAGCTGGCCTTGGCCTCGCCAATGCGCGCGAGCGGCTGCAGCTGATTTATGGGGCGAATGCTGGACTATCCGCAAGCAACCGACAGCCCAACGGCTGTCGGGTCGAGATTTGGTTGCCTTTTTTGGAGGAAGAACGTGTCAGTCGTACCGCTGCGCCTGCTCTTAGCTGACGACGAGCCGTTGGCGCTGCGCCGCATCCGGCTGGCGCTGCAGGCGATCCCCGATGTCGAAATTGTAGGTGCCGCCAGCGACGGTGTGCGCGCCATAGAGGCGATGCGAGAACTACGCCCGGACGTCGTGTTGCTCGACATTCGCATGCCTTTGGCAAACGGGTTTGAGGTAGCCAATGCAGTGGGGGACGCAGGCGGACCTGAGATCATTTTCATCTCCGCCTACGACACCTACGCATTGCAGGCGTTCGAGGCGTCGGCGGTAGATTATCTGGTGAAGCCGGTAGAGTTTGAGCGACTAAACTCCGCGCTTGATCGCGCGCGGGTGCGGCGCGCGGGCAAACATGCGGGCCAGCGCGTGGCGGAGCTTGCAGCGGTTTTGGAGGCTTTGCAACACGAGGCCGACGCCCGTGACGGCCCGGTCTATGAGCGCGAGTTTTGGATTCGGGACCGTGGCCGCTTTTTGCGCGTGGCTGTCGCCGACGTCGAACGCATTGAGGCGGAGCGCGATTACGTACGCCTGCACTGGGACGGCCGCACTCTACTGCACCGGGTGACGATGGCGCACCTGGAGGAAAAACTCGACCCCAACATCATGCTTCGCGTCCATCGCTCGGCGTTTGTGAATTGGAACCGATTACAAGCGGTTCGCCGCGACGCCAACGGCCGACTGCTTGCGGTGCTGCAGGGAGGGCAAGAAGTGCCGGTAAGCCGCGCCTACGCGCAGCGCGTAGCTTCCGGCAGATGACGGGTTCTCGCTCAACGTAGGGCGCGGGGTCGCGCGGAGCGAAAACGCGCGCCGGTTTCGCGCCGCCGTGCAAGCGTTTGGACTTGGAATCGCGGTCCTGACCATCGCCTTGGCTGCATTCAATCCGGTGTCTGCGCTGATCCAGGAATGGTTGGGCAGCGCGGGAATCGGCGCTGCTCGCGCTTATGGCTCGGTCAATCTAGGTGGATTGGCAGCGGACGCCGAAGGCGCGGGTGCGAGCGCCCTGAATTCGTTGGGCCTTGGCCTTACTCAGCTTTTGCTTATAGCTGGAGCGTTGGTCGGGGGCGCGGTCGCTTACAGGTCAGCCCAGGACTAAGCGCCTGCGGGGCGTGGAGGCTGGCGCTGGCTGCCGCTAGCACGTATGGGCCATTGCCATGTCGCGACATACCGACATACCGCGGCTAACCGCTCCCGACATTCGCGCCCGCAAGGGCGGGGAGGCGATTGTTTGCCTAACCGCCTATACGGCGCCCATGGCCAAGCTGCTGGACCCCCATTGCGACCTGCTTCTGGTGGGTGATTCCGTGGGCATGGTGGTGCATGGGCTGCCCAACACGGTCGGGGTCACCCTCGACATGATGATCCTGCATGGCCAGGCGGTCATGCGCGGGGCGGAGCACGCCGTGGTTGTCATCGACATGCCGTTTGGCTCCTACGAAGCGAGCCCGGAAGCCGCCTACGTCAATGCCGCACGCGTGTTGAAGGAAACCGGGGCCCAAGCTGTAAAAGTCGAGTCCGGGCCCTCGATCGCGGCCACGATCGCCTACCTGGTGGAGCGGGGCATTCCGGTCATGGGGCACGTGGGCCTCCGGCCGCAAGCGGTCAATGTGGACGGGAAATTCCGCGCAAAGGGGCGCAGCCCCGAGGAACGCGCCCGGGTGTTGGCCGAGGCGCGTGCGGCCGATGCGGCGGGCGCCTTCGCTATTGTGGTGGAGGGTGTGGATGAAAGTCTCGCCCCCGAAATCACCACGGCGGTCGCCGCTCCCACCATCGGGATTGGGGCCTCAGCCCAGTGCGACGGGCAGATCCTGGTGACCGACGATCTCCTCGGTCTGTTTGAGTGGACGCCGAAATTTGTTCGCCGCTACGCCAACCTACAATCGGTCATCGGGCAGGCCGTTGCGGCTTATGCAGCGGACGTTCGCGCCCGCCGTTTTCCTGCCGCAGCAGAAACCTATGTCCTTGGCGGCGCCAAAGCACGGCAGCCGCGCGTTGCCCGGGGCGACAAGCGCGGCTAGCTTGCCGGCGATTTGGGGCGCGGGCCCTGGCCGGTTTGCCGGCGGGGTCAGGGAACGAGCGGCGTGAGCAACGAAACCGATACCTTTGTCCAGGAAGTCAACGAGGGCCTGCGCCAGGATCGCATGCTGGATTTGATCAAACGGTTCGGTCCGTTTTTTCTGGCGTCATTTGCAATCTTGTTCGTTGGAATGCTTGGTTGGCAGGCTTGGCGCGACAACGCGCGCGTGGAGGCAGGCAAGCAGGCGGCGAGCTTGATGGCGGCCCAGCGCCTTTTGGACCAGGAGGACACCGCCAAGGCCAAGCAGGAATTTGAGGTTCTGGCGGGGCGGGGCCCACGCGTCATTCGCGCTATGGCGCGGATGCAGCGGGGCGCCGCTTTGGTAAACGAGGGTGATTTGGAGGCGGCGTTGGTCGAGTTCGACGCCGCCGCCGAGATTGCGCCCGACCAGATCATGCGTGAAAGTGCGCAAATCCGCGCCGCCTATGTCGCCGCGGACACCAAGGATTTTGCCGAACTGCGCCGACGGCTGCAGCCCTTGCTCAACTCAACTTCGCGCTTCTCGTTTCTTGCGAAGGAATTACTTGGGGTTGAAGCGTGGGAAGCGGGGGAGGCCGAGCTTGCGCGCGACGCATTGCAGGAACTGACGCTCGCGTTTGATGCGCCGCAAGCAGTGCGTGCGAGAGCACAAGCCGCGCTGGCTGTGGTCGGTCCATCCGCAGGAACACCCGAGGAGGGCGCGAACGCGCCCGCGTCCTCTCTAGGAGAAAGCAAATGAGTCGATTGAGTACGGTCGCTGCGCTGGCCGCCGCCGCTGCAGTGTCCGCCTGCTCCACCATGAGCCGCGTCGGCGACGCGGTTTGGCCGTTCAATGACGGCCAGACCGCTCCGGCAGCGACCGCGCCGCAGGACGGGCGGGTGTCGGTGCTTGCGATCGAACAACAATTGACGCCGGACCCTGCGCTTGCGGGGCAAGCAATCGTGGTTCCGGCCGCCGTGCAGGTGGCGGAATGGCCCCAACCAGGAGGAACGGCAGACAATTCGCCGCCGCACCCCTCGGGCATGGCTACGTTGCAGCGAGCATGGCGTGCTGACCTCGGCGCTGGTTCAAATGGCCGAGTTCAAATCGCTGCGCCGCCGGTGATCGCCGATGGGGTATTGTTCTTTCTGGATGCCGACCACCGGGTCCATGCGGTGCAGGCCCGCGACGGCGAGCGACTTTGGGCGCGAGCGCTGCGCCCCCAAGGCGGTCGCGATCGCGCTGCTCGAGGCGGTGGCTTGGCCGCGGCTGGGGGGCGCGTTTTCGTCACCACCGGTTTTGGTTTCATCGCGGCCCTAGACGCTGCTAACGGCCAAGAAGTGTGGCGCGCCGATGCGGGCGCGCCATTTCAATCCGCGCCGACAGTGTCGGGAGCGCGGGTCTACGCCACCACCAACGATAGCGAACTCATGGCCTTTGACGCCGGCACTGGCGACGTTGCCTGGACCCACCAAGCCATCGCCGAGCCAGCGCGCATTCTTTCAGCGTCGAGCGTCGCAATCGATGGCGACACTTTGGTCGCGCCGTTCGCGTCGGGTGAGCTGAGTGCGCTGCTCGCGGCAAATGGTCGGCGCTTGTGGTCGGACTCGCTCTCGCGCAGCGGCCGTTTGACCTCGTTGTCGGCGATCAACGACATAGCTGGGCGCCCTGTGATCGACGGCGGCGTCGCCTATGCGGCAAGCCATTCGGGTATTTTGGCGGCGATCGATTTGCGTACCGGGCAACGTGTGTGGGCGCGCGGCTTTGCTTCGACGCAGACGCCTTGGGTCGCTGGCGATGTGTTGTACGCCGTAAGCGTCGATGGCGAATTGGCCGCGTTCAGCCGCGCCACGGGCGGCGTTTATTGGATGACGCAATTGCGTCGCTTCGAAAATCAGAACGAGCGCAAAGGTCGCGTCGCATGGGTTGGGCCGATCATGGTTGGCGGACGCCTGATCTTGGCCAATTCGGTCGGTGACGTCGTGTCTGTGACCGCTGAGAGCGGGCAGATTGTCGCCAATGCGGAGGTCGGGCGCCCCGTGTTCATTCCGCCGATCGCGGCGAACGATCAGATATACATCGTGTCCGACGATGCGCGTTTGACAGTGTTGCGCTGAAACAGGGCATGTCATGACGATCAAGCTCGCGATCGTCGGGCGTCCCAATGTAGGCAAATCGACGCTGTTCAATAGATTGGCGGGTAAGAAGCTCGCCATCGTTGACGACACGCCAGGCGTGACGCGGGACCGCCGCGAGGCCAGGGGCCGCCTTGGCGATCTCGATTTCACGTTGATCGACACTGCCGGCTTCGAGGACACGACCGACGCGTCGCTCGAGGCGCGCATGCGCGCGCAAACCGAGGCCGCCATTGCGGATGCAGATGTGATCCTATTCATGATCGACGCCCGCGTGGGCGTGACGCCCGCGGATGAAGGGTTTGCGTCCTTGTTGCGGAGAGCGGACAAGCCGGTGGTGCTCGTCGCCAACAAAGCCGAGGGCAGGGCTGGCGACACCGGGATAATTGAAGCATTTTCGCTCGGCATGGGCGAGCCCATCCCGTTGTCAGCCGAGCACGGCGAGGGCCTGGCTGAGCTGTACGCAATGATCGCCCCGCATTTGCCCGCGCCGCGAACAGAAGGCGATAGCGAGGACAACGCTCCGTGCGCGGTCGCTGGCGCCGACATTGCCGGTGAGGAAGAGCAAGAAAATCGCCCCATAAATATCGCTGTGATCGGCAGGCCGAACGCCGGCAAGTCGACGCTGGTCAATGCATTGCTCGGCGAAGATCGCCTGCTGGTAGGCCCAGAAGCAGGCATCACTCGCGACGCCATCGCCGTGGATTGGGAATGGCAGGGCCGGAAATATCGCCTTGTCGATACCGCCGGAATGCGCCGCAGGGCTAAGGTGCAGGCCAAGCTGGAAAAGCTCTCTGTTGGCGAGACGCTGCACGCCATTCGCTTCGCCGATGTTTGCTTGCTGGTGATGGACGCGAACGAGGCGTTCGAAAAACAGGACCTCGTTATCGCCGACCTTGTCGAGCGCGAAGGCCGTGCGCTGGTCTATGTCTTGGCCAAGTGGGATCAGGTCGAAGACCCGCGTGCGCATCTCGAAGAAATGAAGTTGGTTGCGCGGGAGAGCGTTCCCCAAACTCGCGGCGCGCCGTTGGTGACGATAGCGGCGCAGGCCGGCATCGGCCTCGACCGGTTGATGAAGGCGGTTGCGACCGCGCATCGCGACTGGTCGGCGCGGGTGAAGACCAGCGATTTGAACCAATGGCTGCACGCGGTGGTGCAGCGGCATCCGCCTCCGGCGGTGAGCGGCAAGCGGATCAAACCACGCTACATGGCGCAGATGAAGACGCGTCCGCCAACTTTTGTGCTGCTCTGCTCCCGAGCTGAAGAAATGCCGGAAAGCTACAAACGCTATTTGGTCAATGCGTTGCGCGAAGCCTTTGAACTCAACGCCACACCGGTGCGTCTGGTAGTAAAATCTGGCAAGAACCCGTTCGCGGAGGGTGAGCGTTAGCGCAGTTCCCGATGTGCGGTTATCGCGCTTCGATAGCGGCACGCAGAGTCGGCGGGCATTCATCTCCCATCGCCGCGCACATCTCACGGGGGATGCGTTGCTGGAGACGCGGCATCAGCCGTTGGGTGCCGGCTTCGAGCGCGAGGTTCAACATCTGCATGGTGCGGTCGCTATTGCGATCCATGGCTCGGCCAGCAGGGGTGGCGCCAAATTCAGCAAAAGCAGCCACCTCTTCTGGCGTAAGCGGCGGTGGAGTTCCGGTAGCGCCTCCCGTCGCGGTTGTTCGCGCGCCGTGCTCCACGCTTTTTAGATAGGCACTGCGTGCGACGGGCTGAGCCAAGAACGACGCGATGCCGGTCATTTCTTCTTCCGTGAAAACAGTGGTCATGCGCAGCGCGAAGTCCTCCGCGATGGCCCCCATTTCCACGCCGAGTTCTTCTTGCATCAAGGCCTGAAAGCCGTCCACCCAGCGAGTCAATGAGCGTTGCGTGTCGGGGCGCAGACCATCGAAGGCAGGGCCGGACAGTACTTGTTGGCGCAAGCGCGGTTCCAGTACGCCGAACGCCGCGCGGATCCCGGTCCCGACAACGTCGGACTCGATCAACAGCATGTTCGACATCGACCTCGCGGCGTCGAGGTGCGCCGCTATTGGGGTGGATGCGGCTTGCGCGGGCGGTGATGTTTGTTGCGCGAAGGCCAGTGGCGCGCTCAAAAGTAATGCAGAAACCGCAATTGCAAGGCGCATGCAAACCTCCCATTGGCCGCGCATTCCCTAACGCAAATCTTCGCCCTGCGCCAGCGCGCTCAGAGCGCTTGCGCCGCCGCCCAGCCGCTGGACCACGCCCATTGGAAATTGTAGCCGCCAAGCCAGCCCGTCACATCGACTGCTTCGCCGATGAAAAACAAACCCGGGACGGCGGCGCATTCCATCGTTTGTTGCGAAAGAATCTTGGTATCGACGCCGCCGACAGTCACCTCGGCCTTTGCATAACTCTCCGTGCCGGTGGGTTCGAGCGGCCAGCTTTTTAGTCGGCGGACAAATTCCGAAAGCGTAGAATCCTTAAGATCGCCGATAGCCGCATCGGCTGGCGCCGCCATGAGCGGCGCCAAGCTCGCCGCGAGGCGTTCGGGCAGCACTTCCGCGAGTACATTTTTGAGCGTCGCTTTCGGGCGCGCGCGTTTGCGGTGCGCGAGCGCGTCTTCATCGGAATCGGGCAGCCAATCAATAATGATGCTCTGACCCCTGCGCCAATAGGAGGACGCCTGCAGGATCGCGGGCCCGGACAGGCCGCGATGCGTGAAGAGCGCGGCTTCCCGGAATAAAGCCCCGCCGCTGCGCACCTCGACTTCTGCGGAAACCCCGCTCAGCGGCCGCATCCAGGCAAGGTCTGTCTCAGCGAACACGAGCGGAACGAGGCCTGGTCGCGTTTGGATAACAGGCAAGCCGAACTGGTCTGCGAGGTCGAAGGCAAATCTGCTCGCGCCCAATTTGGGGATCGAGAGCCCTCCAGTTGCGACCACGAGCGTGTCAGCGCTAAGCGGCTCCATGTAGGTCTGGATGAGAAAGCGCTCCGAGCGACGCACCGATTTAATCTCGCAACCCGTCTGAATTTGCACTCCGCCCGCCGCGCACTCAGCCAGCAACATCCGCACGATCTTGGCCGAGGAGCGCGCGCCTTCGCAGAACAATTGGCCGAGCGTTTTTTCATAATAAGCGATGCCGTGCGCTTTCATGAGCGCGATGAAATCGTGCTGGGTGTGCCGTGAGAGCGCCGAACGCGCGAAATGCGGGTTGGCGGAGAGGAAGCGGGAGGTGGCGTTCTCTCCTCCGGAATTGAGATTGGTGAAATTACAGCGTCCGCCGCCTGAAATCAGGATTTTCAAACCGACTTCGCTATTGCCCTCCAACACTAACACGCGCCGGCCGCGCTTGGCGGCGTGCAAAGCGGCATAGAGGCCCGCGGCGCCGCCGCCGACGATGATGCTATCGTAGTGGGCGGGGAAGATGTGCATTTTTAGTCTCGCGCAGCGTCGAGGATCTGGCGCAATCGGGTCAGAAACGGCAATACCCGCGCGAACTCATCGCCGCCAAGCGCCTCCAACAGCGCCACCATGCCGGGACGAACGCAATCGGCGCCGGCGTCGCGGGCTTTGCGGCCCTTGGCAGTGATGCGCACAATCTTGCCGCGGGCGTCGCCGGGATCGTCGCCGATGCGCACGTAGCCGAGCCCTTCCAGCTGTTGCAGTGTATAGGTCATCGCACCTTTGGTGACCTGGAACGCGCGCGCGAGCTTGCTGGGGCTATCGCCCTCGACGTTGAGGCGCACGAAATGGTTCAGCACGCCAAATCCGGCGACGGATAGTTCTGGCGGCAACGCCTTGGCGAGTGCGGTATCGGCCAAATGGCCGATAATGGCGATCTCGCTCATCGCCTGGAAGGAAATACGCAGCGCGTCGTCCTGCTTCATGCGCGGATGTGCTCGCTCAAGCCGCGGCGCGGCGCCGGGCGTATCGTCTCGCCATAGCCGACTCGCGCCAACATCTGAACTGTCTCGCCCTGTTTGGCGCCGGCAAGGCGCTCGGCTTCAGCATAGAGTTCAGCCATCTCAGGATATTCCTGCAAGGTTTGGCTCCAAGGATGCATGGCGAGGCCCTGCGCGATCGCGGACAGATTGAGCCGCGCATAGGCGCGTCCGGCCGCGATTTGCGCCGCGCGCGTGTTTTCAAGCGAGACTATCCATACATAGGCAGGCGCGCTTTCGGCCAGCGGGCGCCAGGCGTTGATGCCGTCGCGAGTGAACCTGTTTGATGTGTCGGCGAGGACGCGGCGATTGAGCAAGCCAACCGTCTTGGCGAACTCGATCATCGGTCCCTCTAGCGCGATGCCGTCGCGATGCCGCGCAATCTCGGCGCCTCCGATGCGCATGAGATCGACGCTCTCTTGATAGGCGGCGGGCGTCGCGCATTCGGTGTCGAAGCCGTTCCACGCCAGCGCTCGCAGCGCCGCGAGTTGCTCCGGCGAGCGCGTCCAGTCGACCCGAAGTGGCGCGGGCGATCCGATTGCGTTCCCGCCAGGCGGCAATGCAGCGTTCGCGATTTCGGCCAGTGCGGCCTCGTCCACGGCGCGATTTTTGAACTGCTCGCGATTGGTGCGGCGCGCCAGGATGTGGTCAAACAGCGCGTCCTTCGGCGTCGCTTCCGCGATCAGGCGCACGTGCGCTACGGGGCGGCCATCAAGGCGCGTCTGCGGTTCGCCCTCCGGCCAGAGCGTGACCTCGGCGCGGTGGCCATTGGCGCCGGCGGCGAGCGCCAGCAATTCCAGGAAAGCGCCGCACCCCAAGGTGATCTGGCGGTCATAAGGGTCGGTCGCCGGCAATAAGCGGTCGAGATCAACGTGCAGAACAAGTTCATGATCGCCCAAGAGGTCAACCAGCCAAGGCTGGCGATTGTGCGGGTTGGGCGCAAGGATCGCGTGAGCGAGCGCGTGGCGGCGTGGGTCGGCTTCGCCAGCGCCCGGGGAGCGCCAGGCCGCCACGGGATCGGGCAGATTGCCTCCGCAGCTGGCCGCGAACGGGGTTGCAGCGAGTAGGGCGAGCGCGTGACGGCGGGAGGGCATGGGCGTCTTCATATAGTTCAAAAATGAACAACAATCGTTCTATATTGAACTAACGAAACGTGTCAACAGTTCCCAAGGATCGCTTGCGCCTGGAACGGGGGAGTTCCGCTTCGAAGCTAGCGAAGCGCCTTGATCGCCGCTCGCGCCAATTCATCCGCGCGGTTGTTCATGACATCGTCGCTGTGGCCCTTGACCCATTTCCAGGTGACGTCATGGCGGCCGTTGGCTTCGTCCAAGAGCCGCCAAAGGTCCTCGTTCTTGACCGGTTTTTTGTCGGCGGTTTTCCAGCCGTTCTTCTTCCAGCCGTGAATCCATTTGGTGAGCCCGTCCATGACGTATTTGGAATCGGTGTGGAGGCGCACGACGCTGGGCTTTTTCAGCGCCCTGAGCGCTTCGATCGCGGCCATCAATTCCATGCGGTTGTTGGTCGTGGCGACTTCGCCGCCGGAGATCTCCTTCTCGTGTTCTCCCGCGCGCAGCACGGCGCCCCATCCGCCGGGGCCGGGGTTGCCGCTGCAGGCGCCGTCGGTCCAGATGTCGATGATCTCGCCCATCAGGGAGGCTTTACGCGTCGCGCGCGCGGGCGTCATCCCTTGCTTTTGGCGGACGGTCACAGCATTTTCAGCGTTCGTTGGAAAAACTATGAATCAATCTCGCCTCGATGCCGCAATCCTGGTCGCCCCCGGTGCGGCCTCTCCGCTTGCTGGCCGCGATCCAGCAGGCGACCATCTATTCCCCAGCCGCGACGAAGCGGAGGCGTTGACGGCGGAAGATGGGAAGGCGATCGACAAGCTCCAGGACAAGCTCTGGGCTGAGCGCAAGCGAGCGCTTCTCGTCGTGCTGCAGGGGATCGACACATCCGGCAAAGACGGAACCGTGCGCGGGGTGTTCAATCATTGCGGCCCCCTTGGCGTTCAGGTAACCGCGTTCGGGCGTCCCAGCGACGAGGAATTGGCGCATGATTACTTGTGGCGCGTGCATGCGGCGGTCCCCAAGAAGGGGATGGTCGGTGTGTTCAACCGCTCGCACTACGAGGATGTACTTGTCGTTAAAGTGCGCGAATTGGCGCCGCTGGAAGCGATTGAGCAGCGTTACGAACAGATCAACGCCTTCGAGAAGCACTTGTCTGAGAACGGCATCGTCATCCTCAAGTTCATGTTGCACATCTCCAAGGAAGAGCAGCGTCAGAGGCTCCTGGAACGGCTCGACGATCCCGACAAGAACTGGAAGTTCAATCCCGGCGACCTGGACGACCGCGCATTGTGGGATGAGTACCAGAAAGCCTATGATGCGATGCTCGCACGGTGCTCGACGCCGCAAGCGCCCTGGCGCGTTGTGCCCAGCGATAAAAAGTGGCGGCGCAATGCGATCATCGCGGCGGTCGTCAGAGCAAAACTGGAGGAGATGGCGCCGACCTATCCGAAACCGGACTGGTCCGCATCCGATTTCAAGGTGGTGTAGCGCCCTTTTCGTCGTCGCTGATAAGCCCGAGCGAAATCACGCGCTTCAGCGCTTGTTCGGGCGCTATTCCGAGCGGCTTCAACTCGGAGCGGCGCACATAGAGTAGGAAACCGGAGGTCGGGATCGGCGTGTGTGGAACATAGACGGCGACGAGATCGCCGCCGAGATCGTGTACGATATCGGCTGTGTCGTCGTTAGTGACAAAACCGATGGCCCATGAGCCCGGTTTTGGGAATTCAACCAAGACTGCTTCTTTGAACGAGGTTCTCTCTGGTGCGGCGACCTGTTTGAACACCTGTTTCGCGCCGCTGTAGATGGTGCGGGCGACCGGCAGACTGCCAATAAATTGGTCAGCCGCATTGACGAGCCAACGCCCGAACAAATTCCCCGCCAATGCGCCGACCAAAGTCAGGGTCACCAAGCCAATAATGACGCCGGCGCCGGGAATGCGCTCGACGAACGGCTGAAGGCCCGCGGGCAACACAGGGGTGACGTTGTTGTCGATGAAACTGACTACAAGCCAGATCAGCCAGCCGGTCACTACGAACGGCAGCACTAACGCGACGCCCGCCAGGAACGAATTACGCAGCCACGCCAAGAAATTGAATGGGCGGGTAGAATCCATGCGCGAGATGTAGTGCGCGTCGCATGCACGCGAAACCCCGAACGGCGCCTGCGCGGCTTCAGATCAAGCGGCTGGAGCTACGCCCTTTTCTTCAAACAGCGTTTTCAATTCGCCGGTCTGGAACATCTCGCGCACTATGTCGCAGCCGCCGATGAACTCGCCCTTTACATACAATTGCGGGACGGTTGGCCAATTGGCGAAGTCCTTGACGCCCTGACGAACAGAATCGTCGGCGAGCACGTCTACGTCCAAATAATCGACGCCAAGATGGTCAAGGATGCGCACTACCTGGTTGGAGAAACCGCACCGCGGCTGCGCGGCCGTGCCCTTCATGTAGAGCACGACGTTATTATCGCGCACAGTATCTCGAATTACCTCAATCACATCGCCAGACATTGCAAAAATCTCCTGCACCGCAGGTAAGGCGGTGCGCGTCGCGGTTCAAGCGCCCGTCTTAGGTCCGGTGACAAGGGCGAGGGCGTGCAGGTCGGCGCCCATTTTCCCCTTCAAAGCGGTATAGACCATCTGGTGCTGCGCAACCCGGCTCTTGCCTTTGAAAGCATCGGTGCGGACCACAGCGCGATAATGGTCTCCATCGCCCGCCAGGTCCTCGACCTGGATTTCGGCATCCTCGAAGGCCGATCTCAGCATCGCCTCCAATTCACTAAGCGTCATCGCCATGCGCGCCCTCCAACCTATGTAATCACGAAAGATTTGATTGCCCTCCTCGGCACTTGCGGGCATTTGATCGAAAATACCACGCGGCGGGCGCCTTTATTGCACCCTCACTGCTAGGGAGGCGTTGACAAGATCACCTTTTCCGAAAATTTAGGAGCGGGCGGGAGCCGCCGCCCGGGACAAGACCGCAAAAGCGGCCCCCGTGGCGAATCGAGGCGGCGTCCGGTGGGAGGAATTGAAGGCGCTGCAGGCGCCGGCTGTTCACCCCAAGAATTGATTTAAGCGGCGGGACCGCGGGCGTTTGAGCCCCTCGGGATCGTCAATCGGTGAAGCGAAGGCAAAGGGCACAAGACCATGACGTTGATCAATTCGCTGCTCATGTTGGCGCAGCAATCGGGTGCGGCCACGGGCGCGTCAGGCGCGTCTGGCCAAGCGGCTTCTGGGGTGGCGACACAGCGCTCGGCGGCCGAAATTGAAGCCGCAAGAGACGCCGCCGCAAAGACCGGGGACGCAGCCTCTGGCCGCACTGAGGTCAGCCTTTGGCAATTGGTCGAGCAGCTTGAGCCGCTCGAAATCGGCGTCATGATCATCTTGGCGCTGTGCGCAATCTACGCCGTCGCACTGTTGTTCGAAAAAGTTTACGTCATGCGCCGCGCCAGCGGCCAGACGCGCGACTTCCTCGCCGCGTTCCGCAAGGCGAATTCGGTGGAAGAGGCCGAAGCGATCATCCGCAAGCAGCCGCAATCGGGTATCAAATCGATGTTCGACGCCGGCATGGCAGAAGTGCGCCGCACGCAGGATTTGGGCCTCTACACCATGCGTGATGCGCGCGATCACACGATGCAGCGTGTCGCCTCCGCAATGTCGACGCGCCAGAACGACCATTTGGAAGATCTCGGCTCGAGCATGACCTTCCTCGCCTCGATCGGCGCTAACGCCCCGTTCATCGGCCTGTTCGGCACGGTTTGGGGGATCATGATGGCGTTTGTGCGAATTTCGTCCACGCAGAGCACTTCCTTGGCGGTGGTCGCCGGCCCGATCGGCGGCGCGTTGCTGGCCACTGCGGCTGGTCTCGCTGCGGCCATTCCGGCCGTGTTGATCTACAATTTCGCCGCTAAACAAATCTCCAAGCAAGCCAATAAGCTCGACGATTTCGCGTCGGAATTCATATCGCTTGTTTCGCGCGACATGGACCGTCGGGCCGGCTGAGCTTTAACTGACTTGGAGGACCGTCCATGGCGGGCAAAGTATCAGCGCCGGGATCGGGAGGCGGAAAGAAACGCCTCCAGGTCACGGCTGACCCGAACGTCATACCGTTCATCGACATCATGCTTGTGCTGGTGATCATCTTCATGATCGCAGCCCCAATCTCGTCTGTGGACATCGAAGTAAATATGCCGGATGCGCAGATTGATCCGTCGCGACGTCCACCGCGCCCAACCTGGATTTCGGTCCAGGAGAAAAACGGGCAGGTGCTTTACTTCGTCATGAATGAGGAAGTTCCGGTCTATGAACTCGGCGCGCGCACTAAGGAAGAATGGCAGAAAAACGCCCCCGGCCTCGACTTGATCGAGGATTGCCTGGTTATGGAGACGACCAGCAACGACGCATGCCGCATCTATGTGCGCGGCTCCGGCGACACCCAGTACCGCAATGTCGTGCGGGCGATGAACCAGCTGCAATCGAACGGGTTTATCCACATCGCGCTTGTCGCCGAAGACCGGAGATAGACGATGGCTGGCAAGACTTCCTCCTCGGGCGGCGCGATCTCCGATCCCAACGTCATCCCGTTCATAGATATTCTGTTGGTGCTGTTGATCATCTTCATGGTGACGGCGCCCATTCCCACCGTGGACGTCCGGGTGGATCTGCCGCCGCCGGTGATCACCTATCAGCCGCCGCCGCCCGGGCAGAAGCCGACCATTGTCTGGCTACGCGAAGAGCCGGGCAGGGGAATGGTTGTCTACGTTGACGCCGAACCGGTTGAGATGTCGCAACTTGGCGACAAGGTTCTCGATCACGCGATCTTCAACAACGAAGCGCTTCGAGACAATTTGCGAGATATTTACGAGAAGGCGCGGATCACGGTGAAGGCTGATCAGACAACCGCGTACGCCAATGTGATTGATGCGATGAGCCGCCTCCAAGAAGCTGGCTTCCTCAAGGTCGGCATCTTCTCCGAACGCGCAATCGAGGGATAACAAGATGGTTCGCCTTCGTCTTATTTCCTTCGGGCTGGCGGCGCTGATTTGCATCGGGCTGATCTATCTCGCAATCACGCGCAAATTCAGCGCGGTGATGGATTTGTTTTCGAACACAGAGGTCGTCAAAGCGGAAATTGAGGACAAACCGAAACCGCCGCCACCGCCACCACCACCGCCACCGCCGAATACGCCGCCTCCGCCGCCGCCGCAAAGCGTGCCGCCGCCAGTGATCGAAGCGCCTGCGGTGGCTTACGAACAAGAGGTCGTGCGCGACGTGCCGCCTCCGCCGCCGCCATCGGTAATTACCAACCCGACATGGATCCGCCGCCCGAACGGCGCCGATTATGAGCGCTACTGGCCAACACGGGCCCGGGAGCGTGAAATGGAAGGCGTCGCGTCACTCGATTGCATGGTCGATGCGGAAGGGCGGCTCGCCTGCACGGTTACGTCGGAAGACCCTCCAAACATGGGGTTCGGAGAGGCTGCTGTGCGAATATCGCGGCAGTTCCGTATGAATCCGCAGACCGTCAATGGAGAGGCGACAGCTGGCGGTCGGTATCGTTTGCGGATTCCATTCCGGTTTGGGCGCGAGTAGCGTCGTCCCAAGTTCAGGGTGAGCCAATACGGGGGCGGTCGTGCGAAGGATCGGCTTCGTTCGCCTGATATCCCGCTTGGCGGCCACCTTGCTGGTGGTCGCCGGCTCGCTGACAGCAATGTTCGTCACGAGCCATTCGAATTGGCCGCGCTCTCAGAGTTTGTCGGTTTTCGCGGTCAGCACGGAGCCGACGCAGACGCTGCCGCCGCCGCCGCCTATCCGCCGTCGCGCCCCCAGTGTGCGGGCTGCCGCGCGCCCCGATCCGGAGGTCGCCAATGAAACACAATCCCCGCCGCCGATTGTCGAGATCGTTTCCCCGAGTTGGCTGACGCGTCCCCGACATCCTGAGCGGCGCTATCCTTCCGCGGCCTTCGCGGCGGGAATTGCGGGGGAAGTGGAGCTGGACTGCGCAGTGGCCGTGGATGGACGGCTTGACTGCACAATCGCATCGGAGACTCCCTCCGATTGGGGTTTTGGCGAGGCGGCGCTCGCGCTGGCGAGCGAACATGTGATGGCGCCGCCGACG
>CADEDG010000048.1 GCA_902826035.1 uncultured Alphaproteobacteria bacterium | reverse complement strand
CCCTTATTGTTGTACGTCACCGCGCGCGAATAGAGGATCGTGGTTCCGTTGACGTCAAAATCGCGCTGCAGCGTCAGCCGCCCCATCGCATCGTAGGTGAAGTCCGCGCGCTTGACGCCGGCCGCACTCGGAACCACGCTAAACGTGCCGGTGACGCTCTTGACCTGGCTCAGCCGCCCCGCGGCATCATAAACATAATCCTCGCGCCGCGTCTGACCGGAGACGAGTTGCAACGTGTACGCGCGCTGACCGATCGCGTTGTAAAACGTGTCCACCCCCGTGGACCCACGCGGATAGTCGACTTCTTATTCGTCGGCAAAGAACTCATCCCAGATATGGACCATCGCTAGATCCCGGCCCTCCGCATCGGTCTCCACCAATTTGTCAGCCAGATTCGCATATTCCCATGCCTCCTTCCAGGGATAGGCGGGATTGTCCAACGCGACTCGGACCTCCCGCCTGATGGTTTCTTTGTACTCAGGATCGCGGGCGAAACGTTCAGCAATCTTCTCAATGGAGGTCTCGCCTTTTCGCAAACCCTCTGCATCAAAATAGACCGCCAACCAAAATGTGACTTCATCTTCTGCCATCGCCATTCTTCCTGTTCACGGTTTTGGGAAAGCTGTGAGCACCGTCCAAATACCCCTATTGAAGTCATAAACAAACCTCACCTCGACCCTTGTCATATTGCTCACGAGAGTTGGAGCAGCTTGCGTCGTCGCAGCCGAGTATCCTCGGCCAACAGCTCGCCCCATCGACATTGTGATCCTCAGCTCGGTATCGGTAGTTCGGAAATGGGGACATACACTCTTTTCTTCCACCTGTACAACACGACGCTTCCCTAGGGGACACACACTCGCTTGACGGCCTGCGGAAGCATTGCGGCTTGTGTGCGATGAGTGTGTGTCCCCCCGCCTCCGCTAGCTTTGAACGGGCGGCGCATCTATACCTCCTCCATGATTTGGGCCCTTGCACTTCACGGCGGCGCTGGCGCCATTGCTAGCCACCTGGTTCAGCGCGATGAAGCGCACATGGCCGGCGTGCTCGATGAAGGCGCTTCGATGCTGGCGAACGGCGCCTGCGCGCTCGATGTCGTCGCCGCCATGGTGGAGGCGCTGGAAGCTTGCGGGCTGCATCAGGCCGGCAAGGGCTCGGCGCCGAACAGCGCCGGCAAGGTCGAGCTCGATGCTTCGATCATGGACGGGGAAACCCGCCGCGCTGGCGCGGTGGCGGCGCTCTCAGGCTATCTCTCGCCGGTGCAGGTGGCGCGCGGGGTGATGGAGCACACTTCCCACGTGCTGCTGGTTGGCGAAGGCGCCGAAAGCTTCGCGGCTTCGCGCGATTTTGCGCGGGTCGGCGATCCCGCCAATTATTACACACCCGCCGAAAGCGGCGCGGCGCATGCGTCAGGAACCGTCGGCGCGGTGGCGCGCGACAGCCAGGGCCGCCTCGCCGCGGCTACCTCCACCGGGGGCCTGCAAGGCAAGCTCCCCGGCCGCGTCGGCGACACGCCCATTATCGGCGCCGGGTGCTGGGCAGACCGGCGCGCGGCGGTGTCGTGCACCGGGCTCGGCGAGTATTTCATGCGCGTGAACGCGGCAGCCGATGTTTCCGCCCGCATCGCCTATGCTGGAATTAACCTAGATGCCGCTGCACACGCAGTGATCGAGGATGTCCGCGCGCTTGGCGGCTATGGCGGGTTGATTGCGGTTGACGCAGACGGCAATGTCGCCACACCCTTCGCCAGCCAAGGCATGAAGCGTGCTTGGGCTACCGGCGCGGGCGTCCGCGAGGTTAAGACGTTCTAATGTGGGGGTATCGATGAAGACCATTATTCTGCTGGCGGGCGTGCTAGGGCTTGCCGCTTGCGCCAGCATGCCGCGCATGCCGGAACTGCCGCGCCTGCCCAGCCTGCCGGATATTCCGCATTTGCACGGCCTCAACAGCTCCCATGGGGAGCGCATCGATTGGAGCTGCGCCAATGGCTCGCGCTTCTCGATCCGCATCAATGAGGAAACCAACAAGGCCGAAGTGTTCGCGGGCGGGCGCATCTACAGGCTAGACCAGAGCGCTTCCGGCTTCGGCGACGAGTCGGTAAATTATATGGAACGCGGCGGCTTCGCCAGCTTGTCGGGCGCTTCGGGCGGGCCATACGATCTCTGCCGCAGGGTCTAAGGCATGAAGCGCCTTTGCGTGATCGCGATGCTGGTGCTTGTCGCCTGCAATGGGGGCCCGGGCGGGTTGCGCGGCGATCGCCTGGACTGGCGCTGCGAGCACGGCGCGGCGTTCTCGATCCGCATCAACACGCAGGCCCGCCAGGCCGAGGTGTTCGCGGCCGGGCGCATTTACCGCCTCGACGATCTGGGAACCGGTTATAGCAACGGCGAAGTGCGCTATGTCGAACAAGGCGGCGTCGCCAACCTCACCGGCGCTTTTGGTGGACCGTACAACAATTGCCGCAGGGGTTAAGCGGGGCGTCAGGTCTTGATCTGGAGCGAATGCCCATGAAAACCATGCTCCTTGCGTTCTCGGCGCTTGCGCTCGGCGGTTGCGCCATCTTGGAAGATCTGAGCGGCGGCGGTGAAGCGCTAACCGATCCCATGGTATGGCGTTGCGAAGGCGGCGCTTCGTTCCGAACTCAGATTCTAAGCAACGAAAGCGCACGCGTCGCGGCGGGCGGACGCACTTACACGTTGCCACGCACCGGGCCGGGCGCACGATTTTCTGGCGGCGGCGTGACTTATACAGAACGCGCCGGCCAAGCCACTCTCGAAGGCGCCGGCGGGCCCTACCAGAATTGCCGGCGCTGATGCGCGGTTATTTTGGCATTGGCGCTGAGGACATATCCAAACCGATGAATCTCGGCGCGCTCATGCGCACCGCGCACGCGTTCGGGGCGAGTTTCTTCTTCACCCTGAACGCCGCGCCCAAGGTGCGCGAGGCATACAACAGCGACACCTCGCGAAGCTTCGAGCATATGCCATACTATCCGTGGGAAAACCTCGGCGCGCTTCGGTTGCCCAAGGGCTGCGCGCTGGTGGGCGTCGAACTCACGGACGACGCGGTGGAGCTGCCGCGCTTCATGCATCCGCAGGCCGCGGCTTATGTGCTGGGGCGCGAACGCGGCTCGCTCTCGCCGGAATTGCTCGCGCGCTGCAAGCACGTGGTGAAAATCCCGACCAGATTCTGCGTCAATGTCGGCCTCGCCGGCGCGATCGTGATGTACGACCGCCTGCTCGCGCTCGGCGGCTATCCCGCCCGGCCGATCATGCCGGGCGGGCCGAAGCTGGAGATGAACGAGCTCGCGAAGCGCCGACCGCAACCGTGAAACGCGAGTTCGCTTCTATACTTTGCGCGGCGGCACGACATCCTTGAAAGCGTCGAAGCCCTTCCACGCCGGCTCGACCGGCGTTTCCCCGGCCCGCGGCGAATAAGGCGAGGGAGCGCCCGCTGCAACGTCATGGATGTAACGCGGACAATTTGGAAAGACGTGCTCGGGCGTCACCTTGATCAGGGCTTGGGCGCCGGCGAAACCGGGCATGGAAGGGTCGTCGAAGGCCACCTCGGCTCTACCGTTGATCCGCAATCGCTTAGGCGCCGCGCTCAGAGCAATGAAGAGCAGCGCGACAGCCGGGTTGACGGCGATGTTGCCGAGGCTGCGGAACATGCCATTGCCGTCATAATCGGGAAACACGACCAAGCTTGGCGTCATCACCCGGACAAAGCCAACAGCGCCGCCCTTGTAGGAGCAATCCGGCCTCCCTCCTGCGTCCGCCGTCGCAAGGAAAAAGAAACTGGCTCCGTTTACAAAATCGGCGTCCTCGGCGGTGAGCGCGGTGCGATGCGTGACCTGCTCCAGCCGGTCGGCAAGAGCCGTCGAGGCAAATCGATCCTGAACCGCGCGATGACCGTCGTGATAGAAGCCCATTGCGTCCTCCTGCGTGGCGCGGCGGCCCGCCAATCCTTGTTGGTAGCGACGGCGCAACCCACACAACAGCAATAACGGTCATCTCCGCCTTGGCGAAGGGGTTGCCGGGGCGCTGGGCCATCCTCATAAGGCAACCGTGACCACCCCATCGTCCCTCGCAGGCCTAAACAAGGCCGAACTGGCCGAAAAGCTCGTGGCCATCGGCGTCGAGCCGAAGAAAGCGCGCATGCGCGCCGAGCAGCTGTGGCGCTGGATCTATCATTACGGCGTCACCGATTTCGCCGCGATGACCAACGTCGCCAAGGATTTGCGCGCAACGCTTGCGGAACGTTACACGCTAGCGCGGCCCGAGCTAACCGCGGCGCAGGTGAGCCAAGACGGCACGCGCAAATGGCTGGTGCGCCTTGCACCTGGCGTCGAGGCTGAGTGCGTATTCATTCCGGATGTCGGCCGCGCCGGCGCGCTGTGCGTCAGTTCGCAGGTCGGCTGCACCTTGAACTGCACCTTCTGCCACACCGGGACGCAGAAGCTGGTGCGCAATTTGACCGCGCAGGAAATCGTCGCGCAGGTGCTGATCGCGCGCGATGCGCTAACCGAGTGGCCGACGCCTGAGCGCCCCCTCAATGACGGCGACCGTCAACTCACCAATATCGTGTTCATGGGCATGGGCGAGCCTTTGTACAATTTGGACCACGTCGCCGCCGCCATCGACACGATCTCGGACGGCGACGGCATTTCCATTTCGCGCCGACGCATCACGGTCAGCACAGCCGGCGTCGCGCCAAGGATCAAGGAATTGGGCGAGCGCACCGGCGCCATGCTGGCGATCTCGTTGCACGCCACCAATGACGAATTGCGTGATCAGCTCGTGCCGCTGAATAAAAAGTACAATCTCGAAGAGCTGTTCGCGGCAATCCGCACTTATCCCTCGCTCAACAACGCCAAGCGGGTGACATTCGAGTACGTGATGCTCAAGGGCGTGAACGATACGCTCGCTGAAGCCAAAGCGCTGGTGAGATTGCTCGCCGGCATCCCCGCGAAGATCAATTTGATTCCGTTCAATCCGTGGCCGGGCGCGCCGTACGAATGCTCGGATTGGGAAACCATCGAGAAATTCGCCGAAGTGCTCAACCGCGCCGGCTATTCCTCCCCCATCCGCACCCCGCGCGGGCGCGACATCCTCGCCGCCTGCGGGCAGCTGCGCAGCGAAAGTGTGAAGCAGCGCGCGAGCGAGCGGCTGAAGGCGGAAGCATCTTAGCCAATGCCCGCTGTCCCACTCAGCGGGGCTCTAACGCGCCGCCGATGCGCTTTCAATCCACGCCGCCATCGCGTTCAGATAGTCGAACGCAAGCACGCGTTCCCCAGATTGATCTTCGTAACGTAGATCGTGCCCCGCGCCAGGATACTCAATCACCGTAAGGCGTTGCGCCCGCTCGCCCTGGTACAGCGCTTCCAAACGCTGACGCGCGACGCGCGTGGGCACAAGCGTATCGCGTTCGCCGAAATACGCGAGCACGGGCATGTTCAGCGCTTGGAAGTAAGGCGTCGCATCGAGGTCGAGCAGTGGCCGCAGCCACTCGAAGAACCAAAGCTCGCTCTCGCCCGGCGTCGGGCTGACGCGGTACCAGCGTGTACTTGAGACTTCGCGCACGCGCGCGAAATAGGCGTCTCCGCCCTGCCCTGTCCGCGCGAACTCAAGTGCTTGGCACGTCAAAGCGCTGGCCAACTGCCTCTCTTCTGCGCTGAGGTCGGAGGCGCCGAGCGCGGTATCGGATTCGTAGGCGATCTGCTCGCCGATCGTGATCATAGCACCGGATATCATGATCATAAAAGCCGGTTGCGGGGCTTGCGCCGCTGCGATCGGCATGACCCAACCTGCCTGGCTCGCGCCACGAAATCCGATCCTGTTCGAATCGAGTCCCGGTTGCCCGCGCATGAAGTCGTGCGCCGCACGCAAATCGCCTGCGAGATCTTGAAAGGTCGATCTCTTCCAGTCGCCGCTGGATCGCCCGCTGCCGCGTTTGTCGAACACGAGGCACGCGACGCCGCGCGTCGCCAGACCCTCGGCTTCAAAGGTGAAGCGGAGATTTGGCCTCGCCACGTCGCCTGACCCATGACCAAAGACCACGCCCGGCGCTGCGACAACGCCCACGGGCATGTAAAGCGTTCCTGCAAGCGCGACGTCGCCGTTGTCGAACGCGACGTCGCGCGTCGTGAATTGATGGGTCGCCACGGGCGGCGCCTGCGGCGGCAACCCACCCATCGATCCGCAGCCACTGACCGCCAGAAGGCCGGCCCCGGCCAGCAACAGCGCGCGACGGGGAAGCGATCGAACGTGGGGGATCATGGCGGGCTTCACCTCCGGAATTGAGAAGGCCCACGCTACCAGAGCAACCAGAGTGCTTCCCGCCTCATTCAGCCATAACCGCGCCAACGATAGTGTTTATTGCATGCCGTTGGCTAGAATGATAGCGTTTAACGCCAACGTCATAGCGTAGAACAACAAACTCAAGGGACCACGTTGACCAGTTCCCGTTCGCCTGCCTTCGATCTGGACGAGTTCGACGAACGCATCCTGGCCGCGCTGCGCGCCGACGGACGACTGACCATCGTCGATCTCGCCGAACGCGTCGGCCTTTCGCAAACGCCAGTGCGCAAGCGCGTGCAGGCCTTGGAGGACGCCGGAATTATCGACGGCTACGCGGCGCGCCTGAACCGGCGCGCGCTAGGCCTCGGCGTCAAGGCGTTCCTGGAGATCAAACTCGACAGCCACAGACACGAGCACGCGGCGACCCTGCATGAGGCGCTGGTCGGCCTGCCCCAGGTGCAATCGCTCTACGTCATTTCCGGCGGCGCCGATCTATTACTCGAAATATCCGCACGCGACCTGGAGGACTACGATCGCTTCTTGATCGATACGGTGCTCAAACTGCCGATGGTCAAGGAAGTTCGAACTTCGTTCGTGATGCGGACCTTCAAACACGATGACGTGGTAAAATGGAGCCCGCCGGAGGAGCGCTCCACCGGCCGCGCGCGGCGCACCAAGTCATGACTGCGCCTACCCTTTCTGCACCGGGAATCATGCTCCGTCCGATGAAACCCTTGGACGCGCCGGCGCTTTTTGAAGCACACGCCGACCCTGAAGTTCATCGTTACTGGTCCGATGCAGCGCATACGTCGCTCGAGCAAACTGAGAGTGAAGTGATGGCCACGTTGGCGGCGGCTGGTGGCCGCGCATGGGTCATCACCGATAACGATGGAGAAGCGCTCGGCCGTATCGCCCTCTTCATCCCACGCGAGGGCGTCGGCGAATTTGGAATCCTCATGCGACGCGAAGCGCAGGGACGCGGCCTTGCTTCAAAGGCGGTGGCGCTGGTTACGGCATATGCGTTCGAGCACTTAGGCCTGCATCGCCTCGCCGCCGACGTCGATCCGGACAACACGGCCTCTCTCGCACTGTTCCTACGCGCGGGCTTCCAGCGTGAAGGGCTCCTGCGCGGCAATTGGAAGTCGCACCTCGGCATCCGCGACAGCATCATCCTAGGAAAACTGCGGTCGCCGTAACGCGGCGCCGAACCTGCACCCCCAGCGAGCGAGATATCTGGCTCCGCGCCGCCAATTGCGCTCTTCCTAGGCATGTGGGGAAATTCAATGGCTCGGGGCAAGAACGGGATCGCCAGGCAGATCGCCAAGGATGCGCACCGAGCGCGCTTCTGGGCGAGCTTGGCATCGGCGCCGGTATGGGCATTCGCGGTTCTGTTGGGAGCGAGCGCGTCCTATGTGGCACTGGGCCCGAGCAGCGAGGATGACAGGGCTTCGCTCTATATTGTCGGCGCGATCATGGTGCTATTCGCGTTTCTGTTCAGCATTGTCGCGCGCTGGACCTATGGCGCGACACGTGCGGCGCTGACACCGCAACGCATCCAAGCTATGTGGCTGCGCCGATTTGGGAGCGAGGGCGGCGAAGCCTTCAGAACCTCGCGCGTCGTTGATCGCCTCTCGCGTGGAGGCGTCAGCGCGCTCACGCTGCAGGACCGCGAGGTGCAGCTCTCCTTCGAACAGCGGCGCAACCGATTGGCGCCAACTTTCTGGCTTCTCTTCGCGCCCATTGCGGCAGTGCTCGGATTTGCCGGGGTCAATTCCTGGTGCGACGTGCAGGCGCGAGCCGAACAATGGCGGCCCACCGCCGACAATCTCGGCGACGCCATCGGCGAAGCGATCGGCCAGGCGCTTGGCAGCGCGTTCGCACTGGTGCTGATCATTCTCGTCACCACGGCTGCCTTCATGCTGGCGACGCTCCTCTTCATGGCGGTCGCCGCGCTTGCTGGACCGATCGGCGCGGCGTTCGCGCGCAATCGCGACGATTTTGCAGGTCTGCCGCAGCACTTGAAAGCGATCGACAAGGGCAAACGCAAAGGCGCCACGGTCCTACGCATCGGCGACGATCACTGGAAAGAGGCCGTGAGCCTAGCGCTGCGATCCACCGATGTCGCCATCGTCGATCTTACCGACGTAAGCGAAAACGTAGCCTGGGAGCTGGAGAAAGCGGCCCAGATGCCGGGCGGAGAACGCATCGTATTCATTTGCGCAGACGTTGGCGCGCGCGCACTCCCCCTCGACGCAGTGGCGCAAGTGCGCGCCGCCTTGGGCGGGCCGCCGCCAGCTGTGGCCTATTATCCGCAGTCGCGGGGGGCCGCGAAAGGGGGCGAACGCTTTGCCGAAGAACTGCGCGCCGCCATCTACGCCGCATTCGACCGGCGCGCGCTCGACCGACCTAAGGCGCCAGGCGCTGATGCCCCGGGTGCACGATGATCCCAGGAATGGCGCGCGCCAGATCCTGCAATTGCGCCAAGCTCCCCCAAGCCTGCGGGCGATCCGGATCGAACGTGATGTACTCCACCCGCTCGCCGCGCCATCCAGCCGCAGTGTGGATCGCGTCGCCAGTGATGAGGTGCACGCCATCGACAGCGTTGACGACATACGCGGTTGAGCCGGGCGTGTGCCCAGGCGTATGGACGGCGAAGATCGAGCCGTCGCCGAAAATGTCGATCACGCCAGCGAGGCGGCCATCGAGATCGGCGCTGAAACGCCACTCGCGCAAGGGCGGGCGGCGCCCCAAGGCGCGACGGGTCACTGGCGCGATGAAGCGCAACAGAAGGTGGCGCATGGCGCCGTCGCCGGGGCCGACATAAAGCGGCGTGTCGCGCGATAGATCGCGCGCGCCGAGCACATGGTCCCAGTGCAGATGCGTGATAAACACCGCGCTGGGCGTCTCCCCCGCAAGCGCCGCAGCCGTGGATTGGCGCATGGTGAAGGTGTGCTCGATATCGAACACGCTGCGCACAATCGGGCCGAGATGGCGCGCGGTGTCGGCGGGCAAGCCAGCATCGATGAGAATGAGGCCGCGCGTGGGGTGGCGGAGTCTGTAGAAATACACTTGCCCCTCGAATTCTTCGCTGCGCCAATCTGGAGGCGCAACGCCGGGCGTCGCGAACGCTTCGTTCCAGCGCCAATCGGCGGCGATCACCTGCTCCAATTGCACCAATCCTGGCCGGCGCAGCGCTTCCAACATGCGCGAGGTGGAAACCGTCGCGCCGATCATGGCCGGCTCGACGGGATGCGTCGAAAGGCGCGCCGCGCAACCCGAAAGCAACGCGAATCCGGCAAGTATTGCTATGATCATTCTGAACACGACACACACTCCCTCGTTCGCGCCGCGGCACGATTTTTGTTCGGTGATGAAGCTTTAGTTCGCCCGCGACGACCTCGCCGGCGCCTCTTTCGCCGGCACGTGTTCCAAGATATCGCCCGGCTGGCATTGCAGGAAATCGCAGATCGCATCGAGCGTCTCGAAGCGGATGCCTTTGACGTGTCCGGACTTCAGCAAGGATAGATTGGACGGGGTGATGCCAATCGCACGCGCGAGTTCGTTGGAGCGCACCTTGCGCGCCGCCAGCGCAACATCGAGCCGAACCACGATCGCCATTAGATGAATTCCTTGGTCTCGCGCTCAACCTCGCGGCCAAGCGCGACGACGCGCGCGAACACAAACAGCCCGGCGCCCATGATCAGCACGGCGACGGAGTGGGCGTGAAACCAGTTGCGGTCGGGGCTACCAATTGCCGCGAGCACCGGTTGCAACGCCCCCGGCGCCAGCGCGAACGCCACCAAAGCAGCGCTGGCGCGCTGCATATTGCGCTGCGGGTCCGCGCCAAACACGTCGCCGCACCGATAGCACTGAAACAATGCACGCAGAAACCAGAACGAAGCCGCCAGCGATCCCGCGATCAGCGCGAACGCCGCTGCGCCGATCGCTTGCGTGGCCAAGGGCAGCTCATTGAACTGCACCGCGTTCGCGGGCGGCGCGTTGTCGCCCAGCACCAGCCAGGTATTGTTCGGCTCAAGCCAGATTGAGCCGAACCCCGGCGCCAGCGCGAAAAACAGCACGACCCCAGCTCCGGACAATGTCAGCGCCACCAGCAGCGCGAACAGCCACGCGAACGGCTGACTCAAGCGCCGTATAGCGCTGCGGGCGGGCGAATCCGGTGCGCGCGAGGTGTAAAGACCAACCAGGGTGTCCACTGAGAGGTTCCTCCCTCACTATGTTACACAGATATTTATTTCTGTAAAACAGAATATTCTAGTGGACCCACCTTCGATCCCGATCCGCCTCCGGATCGAACTGATTCCCGCGACTCATGCTAAGCGCGATCCCATGATGCAAAAGACCGCCCAAGCTGCCGCCATCATCCTCGCCGCCACGTCGATCGGCTGGATCATGCTGTTTTCGATGGTGCTCTCACCAGTGGCGTACAAGACCTTCGACCAGGGCCGAGCCGAGCGTTTGGTAAAGTCGGTCATGAACCAAGGCCACGGGCTACTCGGCCTGATTGCGTTCGCCTCCGCCATAGCCGCCCTGCTCGCTGGCGCCACGGGCGGGGCGATTGTCGCAGCGATCGCCGGAGCGTTTGCGTTTATGTGCAAGTTCGCGCTCGCTCCGCGCGAGGACAAGCCGATCAAGGGCCATCGCGTGCTGAAAACAGCCCGCATTGTTGCCTCGGGGCTCACCGCGTTCATCGCCTTGGTGCTAGCCGCTGCGATCGCGCTGACGCTACTGGGAATCTGAACTATCCAATCGTGTGCGCCGTCAAAATGACGTTGCCACCGAGAAACGGATATTGCGGCCCGGGAGCGGCAGCTCGTCCTTGAGGAACGAGGCATGCACGCGCCCTTCTTCGTCCGTGAGGTTGCGCCCGTCGAGGCGCAGCGTGAGCGCGCCTTCTTCACCTTCGGGCCGGAACGCGATGCCGGCGTTGAGGAACGTGTACCCTTCCGTCGCCGTTTCGAACGCCGCGAGCCGATGTTGCTCGCCTGTGCGCACCGCCTCGATGCGCCCGCGCCAGTGTGCGTTTTCGGCATCGAAGCCGAGCGTCAGCGCGGATGGCGGAATGCGCGGCGGGCGTCCGCCAGCATCGAACTCCGCGCGCACCAGGTCGTAGGCGATATCGCCTGAAACCTGGAAGCCGCCTACCTCGAACAGCTGAGCGCGCGCCGAAACTTCGCCGCCCGTGAAGGTGGCGTCCTGCTGCGTGAAAACAAACACCGGCAGCACTGCAGCGCCTGCAGGGATCGAGGGATCGGTCTCGTCCGGCGCGAAGCCGCTCGTCTCGGTCGCTTCGTCGAGCCAGAACACATCGCCGCGCTGAACCAGCGCGACGTAATTCTCGAAATTGATGCGATAGAGGTTTGCCTCGAAACGGAAGCGTCCAGATTCGTGACGCGCCGACGCTTCAAACGACGTTGCGGTTTCCTGATCCAGTGTCGCATCGCCGATTTCGTAATTTGCCGTGGCCAGGTGAGGGCCATTGGCAAATAGCTCGATCGCGGTTGGCGCACGCTGAGTCCGCGCCATTGTGGCGCCGACGAACCAGTTCTCGGCTGGGCGGAAGAACGCGCCCGCAGACACGCTCGTGTTGTCGAACGCGCGCGAACCGCCGCCTTCATTGTCGATCTCGCGCCGCTCGAAACGCGCGCCGCCCTCGAGCCCCCAGGCGCCTGTGTCCCAACGTTCGATCACGAACGCGCCAAGGTCCCGCGTGTTGGATGGAGTGATGAACGCTTCTTCGCCTTCGGCGGCGAAATCGGCGTCGGCGTATTGGAGGCCGACCGCGCCGCGCATCCGTTCGCCGCGGTGGTGCGCTTCCAAACGCCCTTCCCAGCCATCGACGACAAAGCGCGTTCCCGCAGCGCCGTCGCCTTCAAATTCCGTGTGTTCGTAGTCGGAGTGTTGCACGCCGAAGTCGAGCCGATCGAACGCTCCCCATTCGACGCGCGCATCACCGCGCGCTTCGACGCGCGTCTGTTCGAGTTCGATGTGTCCGCCGGGTTCGCTCGGATCTTCCGGGGGCAAGCCGTATTCGTTTTCCGTCCGCTTGACCGCAACGCCAGCAAAACCAGGCTCGCCGACCAACGCGCCGCCGACGGAGTATGAACGAAAGCTGGTCCAGGAATTGGGCGCTTGACCGAGTGGCGTGTCATAATCGTCGGTCTCTCGCGCGGCGGCGCTGACTCTGAAAGCCAACAGCCCGCCCCCTCCCGTGACTGCGCCGAAACCTTGGCGGCCCTCGTCGACGCTCGAAGCGGACGCAAAGCCTTCGAAGCTCAAGGCGTTCTGGGCTCGAGTTGGGATAGTCTCGTCGATAACATTGACAACGCCGCCGATGGCGTTGCCGCCATAGGCAAGCGCGGCCGCGCCGCGCAGCACTTCGATACGGTGCGCATCGAGGCCGTCGGCGGTGACGGCATGGTCTGGGCTCGCGGAAGACGCATCGATTGCGCCAATGCCGTTCTCCAGCACGCGCACTCGATCCTCGCCGAGGCCACGGATAATGGGGCGACTTGCGCCGGCGCCGAAGAAGGTCGTAGTGACGCCCGGTTGCGCATCGAGCGTGTCGCCCAGGCCGCCGTTCAAACTCTCGACGATGTCGTCGCGACTGAGCACAGTCGCGCCTTGCAGGCTTTCGATACGCGATCCCTCGATCGGGGCGGTGACGACAATCTCGTCTTCTTGCGACGTTTGCGCATTTGCATGAGCTGGCAACAGCGCGCCAATGAAGGCGGCGGCGAGCATTGCGGCGGTATCTTTGTGCTTATTGGTCATTGGGAATTCCCCATCCATTCGTTCACAGGTTCAGGTCAGCGCACGCGTGCGCCTGCGCCGCACAAGGCGACGCGACTTGAGTGATCGTCAGACGAGGGAAGGAGGTGCGCGACTACGCCAGGCATGCGACCGTGCGACAGCCGCCAGTGAAGTGTCAGCGTGCCCAGTCGGGAGAATGACCGGAGTGCGAGGCGCGGCGACAATTGAATGAGGCTGCAAGGCGAAGCTGCCGGAGGCCGCGACTACCTGGCAGATCGGGCAGGAGAGTAGGTGCGATCCACCATCGGAATCGCTGGTCGGCGACTCAGCTATGGCGACGCCCACTACCTCTGTTGCGGCGTATGCCGGTTGCTCGAAGTGGGTCTGGACCAGAACGCAATTGATCAGGACCGCAGCGACCGCAAGGCACGCCGTTAGCCAGCGACCCGCAAGCTCCGCCCCCAAAAGGGGCCGTGGCCTACGCGCCAAGCCGGGGGCAGACAGAGCCTTCACTCCCCAACCCTACGCGACGCGGGTGTTATTGTATAGCATCGTGCGACGGACACGCGAGTTCTGCTGACCGGCGTCGCCTGTTAGGCCGCATTGGGTTCCTGAGCAGAGCGATTGACGCGCGCAATCCAAGTCGCAATGTCATCTTCATTAGGCGCGGGGGCTGCACCCCAGGCGCGTTGACCCTCATCGGAAAGCCCCCATCGCGCAATCGCCTCGCACAAAGCTGCCGCATCGGCGCGCGCCAGTGACGAGGCATCGCGCACGCCGCAGGCAACCAGCGCTTGCGCTTCGCGCGACTTCAGGCCCGGCACGGTGCACGCGAGCAAGGCTTGCGCCTGCCAGTCGCGGATCGTCTGCGCCGAAATGTGACGTGCGTCGATTTTAGCCTCGCCCTCCTCCGGCTTCAACGCCAGCAAGTGCGCCACCGTTATGATGCCCGCCGCCTCCAAACGCTTCGCCGTCTTCGGACCGATCGAAGGCGCCTGCACGACCGGCGCATCGCCGTTCAGCGAGAGGCGAGGCAGTGTCTTCTCCGGCTTGGCGCGCGGCGCGCCGACCGGCAATTCACGCGGGATCTTGAGTTGCTTGGACGGCTTCGGCGCAGGCATCGGCGCCTCTGCAACCACGGGCGGCGTTTCAACCAGTTTCGGTCGCGCCGGCTTTGCGGGTGTCGAGGCAGGCGACGCGCGCCGACCGGCCTTGGCGCCGATCTCGCGCGGCCATCTGGCGTCAAGCGAGGAAAGCGGCGTCTTCAGCACCTCCGCGGCGTGCAGCGCACGCACGACCTTGTCGTCCTCGCCCATGGTGGCGCGCACCTTTCCGGTGCGGCGAAACTCGTCGTACTGCGCCTGCACCTCGCGGCGCGCGGCCGCGTCATCCATGGTTTTCAGCACCGCCTGGATCGGAACTTCCAGTCCCAGAAACAGCGCATGCAACGTCGCGGGCGTGCTTGGCGGCTTGACCGCCGCTTCTTCGAATGCACGGTCCAGGATGCAAGCAAGCCCGACCGCCGCATGGCCGATAAGCTCGGCGATTGCCTCGCGGATAGCGTCATCAAGCCCAGCCGGGGGATCAGCTACACCCTTTTGGAAATCGTAGTGGTCGATGATCAACTCGTAGTGCGGATTGGATGCCTTGGCGCCGGCGCGCACCATGTCCGCGAGCCATTTGTCTCCGTTGGGCGCGACCATGCCCGGGTACCCGCCCTTGGCTTCGATCAGGCTCTGGAAGGTTTTGTACGACTTGGAGAAGCTCCACTCTACGGCGCGGTGAATCACACCTTCTTCTTCGGTCTGGTGGGTGTGAAAGGGCTGGATCGGATCGACATAATAGTGGCTGAGCACGCCCGCCGACCAGGCCGCCTGCTTCCAATCTTTGGCAGCGAGCGCGCGGACCGTGCGGCGGTACCATTCCTCGCACGCTTCGATGGCCCCGCCCCACTCGCCCTCGCGCACATGCAGCACGTGGTTCTTGAAATCCTTGAACACCTCGTCAGGCGCTTTTGCTCCAGAGAGGTATTCAACATGGTGATGCAGCAGGAGGTCGCGCCAGCGCTCGGCCTCCGGCGATTTGAGATGACGCAACGCATCGACAGCCAAGCGATGGTGGTTGGACCGGCACCGACTTGAAAAAACGACGGCATAAAGCAACGACATCGCCTGGCGCCCCGAATAGTGAACCCGGGGTTAAGCTTTGGCGCTTCGGTTAGCGCGCGGTTAATCTGAGCGCACCAAGCCCCAATCTTCACACAGCATCCGCACCAGGCGCTCGTGACGCTCTTCGATCGCTTGCAACGTCCACTCGGTGATGGCGGCGAAATCTTTGGTCAACGCGTGGATCGGCGCGCCTCGGGACTTGAAATAGATTTCGTTCTTCTTCGGGAATGGATGATTGTCGGCATCCTTGTTTTGATCGTAGGTGATCAAAGTGAGGTTGCCGAGCAGATGCGCGAGCTCCGCACGCAGCGCTGGATCTGGGAAGCGTTCGTTCCACCAGGCGCTGCCGCCGCGGGGCAGGATGTGCTCCACCGTTACGTCATCAGTCATGCTCAAGATCGAGCCGCCCGGCAACGCCGCCTCCAGCCGCATCATCAATAGCCGGCGCTGGCGATCGCGCTTGCGCGAGCGGTTCAGCGTGGCGATGAACTTCATGTGCTCGACCTCGGTGAGTTCGAGACCATTCTCACTATAGAGCAATTTGTCGTCGCCAACATGAGTCACGGCGAACGCATAGCGCTTTTCGCGAACGCGGTTGTCGATCACCGAAAGCTCGCAGGCGAAGGTGAAGCGATCGAGCGCGCGGAAAAACATCCGCGCGCGCTCCGGCTCGTGCGCATGCGCCGCCAGAAATGCGATCGCCGCCGGCGCCCAATCCCATTCCTCGACCTGTTTCATCAGCGCAATGCGCCGATTCACTTCCTCGCTCGCTCGACCCACATCGACAGAGCCGGCGAAAATTGCCCGCAATGCGTGCGCGTAGCGCGGCAATTGCTCGAACAGGAACACCCGCACGTCGCCCACGGCGGCGCGGAAGGAAGCGAGGTCTCCCGGCGAACGCACTTGTTCGCCGGTTAGCAGGAAGGGCATCGTATAAAGCAAGCGTGCGAAGTTTTCGCGTTCGAACAAGCCCTCGATCTGCTCCCATTTTCGAGCAGCCGCGTCCGCCTCGGCGTCGCCAAGCCCCGAGTTTTCGAGCAGATCGCTCTTGATCAGATCGGCCCCAGAAAGTGGCGAGCCGTGAATATTGAGCGAGTGAAACACCGTTTGCGCGCAGCCACGCTCTTCGGCGTCCACCACATTCAACGTACAACAACGCGCGACATAGGACATGAATTTGTCTAGAGTTGTATCCTCGTTGATCTTGGACAATTCCGCCTCGATAGTGCGTGCGGCGCCGCAGAGCTGATCCTTGGAATCGACGCCGATCTCGGAATGCTTCGCAAGTTCGACCATGTGACCGGGCTCCTGCACGAAGCCGCGATAGAAATTGACATCTTCATCGCGCAGCAACAAGCGAACTTCGTCGCCATCCATGATCAGCAATTGGTAGTGCTTGGACTTGGCCTGGAGCCGATCGCGTACATAAGCGATGATCATGGTGAGCGTGGTCAAGCGTTGTTGGCCGTCGGAAATTTCGAGCTTGCCGCGGCTGTTCTTCACCAAGACAATCTGGCCGATAAAATAAAACGGCGCGCCGCGTTCGAACGCGGCCCAGAGATCCTGGATCAGCTGACGCACTTCCCGTTCGCCCCAGGTGTACGGCCTTTGGTAGCGCGGCACTTTCAAACCAGGCTGGCGAGTGAGCACCGCCGCCAGATTCAGGATTTGCGAACTCAGCCCCCCGGGGGGCTCGCCAAACGGCTTTGACATTCCACTTCCACCTTACATCGCGCCGCAGATCGTTATCGCGACTTCGCCGCTGAGCAACATCCGGCGCGCACCGATGCACGCAAGTTTTCCAGAGGCGCCCAAAACAACACGCATTTCAGAGATCGTGCAGGGAAAAATCGGGCGCGGGCCCAATTCCAGCGAGCGAACTGAATCCGCGCGCGCGTAATTCCGAATACGGAAGCGCCGATGCGTCGGTAAATCCAGCGCCGCACGCTCGCGAACTCCCGTTTGGCGCCGCGCTCAATACCGCCACGCGCCGTGCGATCGCTGCACCGGAGTCGAGCCAAGCACATGCGCGCGGGGCCGCTGCCGCCAGTTCCGCGCCGAGCAACGGGAAATGCGTGCACGCCAACGCCACGACGTCAACGCGATCGCCGCCCTCAGATCCAAACAAGCCACTAATCGCCTCGCCAACGGCATCTGTGATCTCAGTTTCTGGCGCGCCGCGCATTTTGGCCTCAGCCGCCGCGACCAGCGCCGACGAGCCAAAACGCACCACCTGCTTGTCGGACGCGAACTCCGCGATCAGGCGATCGACATAGGCGCTGCTCACGGTCGCAGGGGTAGCGAGCACGCCGATTACGCCGGTGCGCGTCAGCGCGGCTGCGGGTTTGATCGGCGGCACAACGCCGACGACTGGGATGCTCAACGCCGCGCGCGCTTGCTCCAAGGCAATGGTGGAGGCCGTGTTGCAGGCGATGACCACAAGTTCCGGCGCCCATTGTTCGGCGAGGCGCGACAACAACAAGGGCACACGCTCCCGAAGCGCGGCCTCCGACTTGAGTCCGTACGGCAGCCACGCATTGTCAGCGGCGTAGTAGAGATCGAGCGCCGCTCCGGACGCCTGGATCGAATCAAAAACGGAGAGCCCGCCGACCCCGGAATCGAACACGAGGACCCGCTTCATACCTTAACTTGCAGCCACGATTGAACCCCGTCAAGCGATCGCGCGATTGATCTATACGCATGATTTATTGCATTTATTCCTGCAGCGCGCTGCGACGTGACAGCTCGGTCATTTTCTTGTGGAAACCAAATCTTAAATGCATTGGCGCGAATCATGGATTGGGTTACTCACGCTGGATCGGGGCTTAACGTCAGCGCGCGTGTGCGCATACGAAACGGGGTCTGACCATGAGCGCACTTGGCAAATCATCTATCGTCTTCGTGACGATGACCGGATTGCTCTGGGGCGGCTGGATTATCGGCGCACAAACGCCCGAGGGGCAGGAAGCTATTGCGCGCGCCTACCGCGCTTATGCGGAGGATCAGGCCGCTGCCAATGAGGACCTGTTCAATTCGGACGCTTTGCGCGCCATTGTATGCGGCGGCGAAGGCGTCGAACGCGGCGAGCCCAAGCCCTGTTTGGCAGTAATAGCCGCCGGCAAACTGTTCGTTGTCGATGCCGGTTCCGGCGCCGCGGCGTCACTGGCCCGGCGCAATATTCCGATGGGCCGTTTGCACGCCGTGTTGTTGACGAGCGTAAGCTCAACGCAAACCGCCGATCTGGGTGAACTCTACAACGACAGCGCAGCCACGCGCAGTACGCCGCTTATGCCGGTCTACGGCCCAGCGGAAACGCAGCGCACCGTAGACGGCCTTAACCAAGTGGCTGGCCTGGATGGTTTGGAGCAAGGTTTGCAGGCCTGGGGTCCAGGCCCCGAGCCGGGGCGCTCTGTCATCGTGTTCGAAAGTGACGGTCTAACGGTGTCTGCCTTTGCGACCGATGGCGATTTCGCCAATCGCCGCATCGGCTATCGCTTCGATTATCGCGGCCGTTCTTTGGTCGTAGGCGGCGACGGTCGGGTGGTTGGCGCGCAGGGAGCGGAAAACGCGCAGGTCGTGCTGCAGGGCGCGCAAAGCGAGGTGCTGGCGAATTTGCACCAGGATGGCTACGCCACGCCGGCGGAAATCGCGGCGCAAGCGCGAGTGGCCAATTCCGGCATGGTCGTGCTCACGGGCGCCGAGAATCAGATGTCGGCCAGCATGCAGGTCGCCGAAGCGCGCGCCGCGGGGTTGGAGGACGTCATCGCCGGGCGCATCGGCATGTTGCTCGAGATGCCGCTCCGCAACAGCGAGATCAACGTCCGCCCGCTCTAAGCACGCGCATTTCATCGTTGTATTAGACTTACGCGCCGCGGCGGCGTTACAACTCCCTTGTGCGTGCCGCCCTTGTCGCAGTCCTGATGCTTCTGAGCGCTGCCCCGGCTGCGGCGGATCGGTTTGCCTTATCCTACCAGGGGGCCGCCTTCGGGATTATCCCGCTGGGCGATATGAGCGTCGATGCTGATGTCGCTGACGACAGCTACCAGATCTCGGCGACGATGCGCTCGCGCGGCCTGCTCAGCCTGTTCGAACCGACCGAGCTGCGCGCTTCCGCCTCCGGGCTGATCGTGGGCGCAAGCGTTCGCTGGCGGCGCTACGATTTGGACCATCATTACAGCCGCAAGCATCGCACCATCAGCTTGCAAACGGGCGATGACGGCGCCGTTGCTGCGCAGATCAATCCTAATTACCGACTTTGGGGAGAGCCGCCGACCACCGAAGGACAACGCCGCATTTCCCGCGATCCGCTCTCTACTTTGGTGTCCATGGCGTTGGACGTTGGCCAGACGCGCCGCTGCGCGGGCGCTTACCCAACTTTCGACGGCCGTTTCCACTACCTGCTCGAACTCGCGGGCGGCGAGATCGATCGCTTCCGGGGCGGCGGCTACGAAGGCGAAGTGTTGAAATGCGCCCTCGCCTATATCGCTGTTGCAGGTTTTGAGCTTCGCGACAGAGGCCGCAGGCGCATCCCTCATGGCGAAGTCTGGTTCGCGCTTACGCCAGACTCATCGTTCGCACCGCCTGTGCGCATCACTACGCCGTTCTCTGCTGGCGGCGCGGTGGTGCGCTTGACGTCGTGGCGGCGCGCGGAAATCAACATCGAATACGACACGGCGACGCCTTGAGTGCGCGGCGCGCGGCGGCGGAGCTCCTGGTTGCGGTGATGGACCGCGGCCAGACGCTTGACGAGGCGCTTGCAACAACACCAAGCTTCGAGGCGCTGTCTGGACGCGACCGCGCTTTCGCACGCGCACTGACTGCCGCCGGCCTGCGCCACCTTGGGACCATCAATTCGGTGCTTCAGAATTTCCTGGAGCGTCCGCTGCCCGAAGACGCCGCACATGCGCGCGCGCTGTTGCATCTCGGCGCAACGCAGCTGCTGGTGCTCGGCACGCCGGCACATGCCGCTGTCGGCGAAACCGTCGAAACCGCGAATTCCATGCGCGAAGCCCGCGGCTTCGCGAAACTCATGAACGCGGTGCTGCGGCGGGTCGCGCACGAGGGCGCGACTTTGCTCGCGGCCGCGCCGCCGGGCGCGGACCTTCCGGCATGGCTCTACACACGCTGGCGCGCGACCTACGGGGCCGAGGCCGAAGCCATCGCCCGCGCGCTACTTATCGAGCCGCCGCTCGATTTGAGCGCCAACAACGACGCCACTGGTTGGGCTGAGAAGCTCGGCGGAGCGCTGACGCCTGCCGGGAGCGTGCGGCTGCACGCCCCCTCCGGAATCGCCGATCTCCCCGGTTTCACCGAAGGCGCATGGTGGGTGCAAGACGCGGCGGCGGCGCTGCCGGCACGCCTGCTGGGCGACGTGCGCGGCAAACGCGTGCTTGACCTCTGCGCCGCCCCAGGAGGCAAGACGCTGCAACTGGCAGCGGCGGGCGCGCTGGTGACCGCGGTGGACAAGTCGCAATCGCGGCTGGCGCGACTGCGCGAAAACCTCGCGCGCACCAAGCTCGACGCCGAGATAATTTGCGCGGACGCGCTTCACTTCAAAGCGCACGAGCCGTTCGACGCCGTGCTGCTCGACGCTCCCTGCACTTCGACAGGCACGCTACGCCGCCATCCCGAAATCGCCTGGCAGCGCCGGCCGACGGATGTACGCGCGTTGGCGGAATTGCAGGCGCAATTGGTCTCGGCGTGCGCCGCTTTACTCAAACCCGGCGCGCCGCTGGTTTACGCTGTCTGCTCGCTTGAGCCGGAAGAAGGCCCAGGAATTGTAGCCGCAGCGCTGAAGCAGGGCTGGCGACGCGAGCCAATAGCAACGCAGGAAATTGCCGTCGCTGAGTTCACAACCGCCGATGGCGATCTGCGGACCCTGCCTTCGCATTGGCCTGAGATTGGCGGGCTTGACGGCTTTTTCGCAACGCGGCTTGTGCTCGTTTAGATTGACGCCGAAACGTGCTCGCCTTGCGCCTGAGCGCGGGCGCCGCTAGCACGGGGGCATGGCGCGCACGCTCATTGCACCTTCGATCCTTGCGGCCGATTTCGCTAAGCTGGGCGAGGAAGTGCGTGCGGTGGACGAAGCCGGCGCAGACATGATCCATGTCGATGTCATGGACGGACATTTCGTGCCCAACATCTCGATCGGCCCAACGGTGGTGAAAGCCTTGCGGCCGCACACGAAATTGCCGCTCGACGTGCATTTGATGATCGCCCCGGTCGATCCCTACATCGCTGCCTTCCGCGAAGCCGGCGCCGATATCATCAGCGTGCACCCCGAAGCCGGCCCCCACCTGCACCGCACACTGCAGGCGATCAAGGCAAGCGGCGCCAAGGCGGGGATAGCGCTCAATCCCGGCACGCCCGCGGATGCGATCGATCCGGTGCTCGACCTCGTGGATCTGGTTCTGGTGATGAGCGTCAACCCAGGCTTCGGCGGCCAGAGCTTCATCGAAAGTGCGCTGGCGAAGATCGAAGCGGTACGCGCCAAGATCAACGCCAGCGGCCGCGACATCATTCTCGAAGTCGATGGCGGCGTGAACGCAACGACCGCGCCGCGCATCCTCGCCGCCGGGGTCGACGCGCTGGTGGCTGGCACGGCTGTTTTCGGCGGCGCCGCTAGCGCCTATGCCGAAAACATAGCCCGCCTCAGAAACACGGGCTGACGCTCGTGGGCGAACATTGGCGCGCCAACCCGTTCCACCGCATGCGCCTGGGCGAAGCCGCCCCCGAGCACATTGAAGCCTGGGGCGAGGATTTGCGCGTCGGCGATTCCGAGCGCGGGCGCGAGATCGGCAAGGGCAATTGGCGCATAGCCGGCGAGCGGCTCGCGGGCGAGCATGCCCTGCCCTGGCGCACGCCGTTTCCGTCGCGCCATTTCCACGCGAGGCTGCACGCGTTCAACTGGTTGATTGACCTCGCCGCCGTGGGCGCCTCGGCGCACGCGCGCATCGCCGATCTGATCGCCTCATGGGTGGAACTCCACGGTGAGTGGGATGAGATAGCCTGGGATCCCGAACTCACCGCCGAGCGCTTGTTTGCCTGGCTGTGTTGGGGGCGGCCTGCGTTTGAAGCGGGCGACCCGGAGCGGCGGCAAGCCCTGCTGCGCTCTGCAGCGCGGCAGGCGCGCTTGCTGATGTTGGCGCAGAGCGAATTGGGCGAGCGCCCTCTCGGCTCGATCAAGGCGGGTGTCACGCTGCTGCTCGCCGCCGCCGCCGGCATGCCCGATGCCGAGCGCCTCGCCGCGCATGGCGAGGAGATGTTGTTGGAAGCATGCGCCAAGCAATTCTTTGCCGATGGCGGCCATCTTTCGCGGTCGCCTGAAGCTTTGGTTGAAGCGCTGTGCGACCTCGCCATTGCCCACGAAATGCTGGCCGATCCGCCCCCAATCCTGCGCGACATGCTCCCGAAGCTCGCCAACATGGTGCGCCTGTTGCGCATGAGCGATGGCGGCCTCGCCTGCCTCCATGGGGGCTCCGAGGGTTCGCCCGCAACGATCGACGCCGTGCTTGCACGCATCGGCGGCGAGGGAAGAAAATTCTATTTCGCCGAGCGTTCCGGCTTTCAGCGGCTCGAGGCCGGAACGCTGACAGCGCTGCTCGACGTGGGCGGAGCGCCGCCGCTGGCTTACTCCGACCGCGCCCACGCCAGCGCGCTCGCGTTCGAACTCTCGAGCGGGGGCGAGCGACTCATCGTCAACATCGGCGCGGCGCGCGAGCTTGCGCCAGCTGCCCGTGTGGCCGCACGAGCCAGCAACGGCCACTCAACTCTAGTGCTCGCCGACACGCTCTCTGCCGTGCTGGAAGGATCGCGTCGCAACCGCGGCACGGCGCGTTTGCTCGGCCCCAACCTTGATGACGTGCGCCGTTCGTCCGACGAGAGCGGCGTCACCGTGCAGGGCCGCCATGACGGCTACCGCGACCGCTTCGGCCTCATGCACCGGCGCTATTTGTTCATGGATGTTGAGGGACGAAACCTACGCGGCATTGACGAACTGATCCGACCGTCGAAACTTAAGGCCACACCAAGCAAGAAGCCTATCCCCTTCGTGGTCCGCTTCCATCTGCATCCGGACGTGCGCGTACGTCCGGCTGAACAACAAACCATCTACCTCGAAACGCCACCCGGCCAGCGCTGGCGGTTTCGAACCGACGCACCGTCCGCAGCCATCGCGGAATCGCGCTATTGGGGCGGAAGTTCGCCACGCGAGACCAGTCAAATCGTGCTCGCCGGAGAAGCCGATCCCATGGGCCACGGCCTCAGCCCGCCGAACCGCGTTCGCTGGGCGTTGGCGCGGATGGATTGATCGCGAACGCTACCCCAGGGCACGCTCGAAGAATGGCGTCGCGCTGGTCTTGTCGAAGCGCGACGCCGGCGCACCTCCGCACGAATCAATGCGAGGCATTATCTTCCTCATCGATCAAAATACGATGCGCAGCGCCATCGAGGTCATCATACTGCCCCGCGTTCAAACTCCAGAAGAAGGCCCCGAGCCCAAGCAAAGCGAGAAACAACGCAGCCGGGATGAGAAAGACCATCAGCTCCATGAGCGTTTGCTCCCCGTCTGCAGCCGCAGCGCATTGAGCGTCACGACCAGAGATGAACTCGACATCGCCAGCGCCGCGATGAAGGGCGTCAGCAGACCAGCCATCGCCAAGGGCGCGGCGACAATATTGTACAGCGCCGAGAACAGCAGGTTCTCGACTAC
>CADEDG010000047.1 GCA_902826035.1 uncultured Alphaproteobacteria bacterium | reverse complement strand
TGCAAAACCTGCTCAAGGAACGGGTCTCGATCCGCGATCTCTCCGCCATTATCGAGGCCATCGCCGAAGCCGCGCCCTCGATGCACGATCTGGTGCTCATCACCGAGCACGTGCGCGCCCGCCTCGCTCGGCAGATCTGCCACCAGCACAAGAACGCCGACGGCGCCATGCCGATCATCTCGATGTCGCAGTCTTGGGAGCAGGCGTTCAACGAGGCGTTGGTTGGCGAAGGACAAAACCGTCAGCTCGCGCTAGCGCCGTCGAAACTGCATGAATTCGTCGCCGATGTGCGCGCCGCTTTCGAGCGCGCCGCGCAGATGGGCGAAACCCCGGTTCTGCTCACTTCAGCGGCGGTGCGCCCGTTTGTGCGGTCGCTGATCGAGCGCTTCCGCCCGACCACCGCAGTGCTGGGGCAATCGGAAGTGCACCCGAAAATGCGGCTCAAGGCGATGGGGCAAGTGTGAAGAACGCGTGACGCAGTAGCAGCCCGTTAACCAAATCACGCATTGACGCTAACGCCTCGGCAATACCTTCGGGCGCTATATCGCGTTTATGTCAGGCGCCCACGCTCTCCCCGAGCCGCCGCTCCCGCGCACACGCGCGGCGTCGATCTATGCGGTCGCTTCCGGCAAAGGCGGGGTCGGCAAGACCTGGCTTTCCACCATGCTTTCAATCACGTTCGGCCGCAGCGGCCAGCGCGTGTTGCTGGTCGATTGCGATCTCGGGCTGGCGAACGTCGATGTGCAATTGGGCGTGCGCCCCACTGCCGACGTGCATTCAGTCGTGCGCGGATTTTTGGAGTTGGACGCGGCGGTTACGCCGGTCATGGGCGGACCGGGACGAAATGGCGGCTTCGACCTGATCGCCGGCCACTCGGGCTCGGGCGCGCTGGGTGCAGTGAAACTCGAAGATGTCGCGCGCATCGCCACTGGATTGCAGCGGCTCGCGCCGCATTACGATCGCATCATCCTCGATCTCGCCGCCGGCATCGACCCCAATGTGCTGCGCTTTGCACGCGCCGCCGAGCGACTCGTTCTGGTCACCACTGAAGAACCGACCGCGCTCACCGACGCGTATGCAATGGTGAAATTGCTGCGCCTGCAGGGCGCCAATGTGGTTCCCTGGGTAATCGTCAACATGGCCGAGAACCGCCACAGGGGCCGGCGCGTGTTCGATCAATTCGCCATGGCCTGCAATGAGTATCTGGGCTTCAAGCCGAAATTCGCCGGCGCCATCTGCCGCGACCCGCGCGTGCCGGACTCGATCCGCGCGCAAACCCCGCTCCCGATCCGCCATCCGCAAAGCCAAGCGTATGAAGATGTGATCCGCATCGTGGAAGTGCTGAACGCGGGTTAGACCGCCTGCCGCCCCGCCGTCAGCGTGGCGTATTCATCCAACTCGGCTGCTTCGCGCTTCTCGCGCTTTACCTTCTCGCGCGCCTCTTCAAGCTCGAGCAGACGCTCGAATTTGCGCATCTCGACATGGGCTTCGTTGATCAGAATGCGAAGGCGCTCGACCTCGGCTTCGATCGATTTCTTCTCAGCTTCGAACGCTTGGCGTACGCCCTTGGCGCGCGTTGCGTAACCACCAAAAGCGCGCGCGCTTTCATAGTCGCGTGCGGCGAGCGCCTGTTCGGCGCAAACTTCCCGGTCATGGCCCAGGACACGCGCTTCTACCTGCATCAGCTTGCCGTTCTGGTCCGCAAGCTGGCGGCGCAACAGATCGAGATCGCGCTTGGCGATCTTGAGGAGCGTACGGAGCGACTTCATCCGAGCGCCTCAGCCAGCATCGCGAACCCCTCTTCGATGTCGCACAAATCGTGGCGACCTTGCGTGAGCACGTTCTCCAAGGCCGGGCGCACGCGGATCGCTTGGTCGACTTCGGCGTCCGCGCCGGGCTTGTAGGCGCCGATGCGGATCAGCTCCTCCATTTCGCCATAGAGCGAGAGCGCCGCGCGCGCGCGCGCGACCAGCGCGTTCTCATGCGGCGAGTGGCACATCGGCATCAGCCGCGAGATCGACTTCAGCACATTGATGGCCGGGTAGCGCCCGCGCTCGGCGATGGCGCGCTCCATGACGATGTGGCCATCCAGAATGCCCCGCACCGAGTCTGCAATCGGTTCGTTGTGATCGTCGCCATCGACCAGCACCGTGAACAGCGCCGTGATCGAGCCCGCCTGCCCGTCATAGCCCGGTCCCGCCCGTTCGAGCAGCTTTGGCATTTCGGAAAACACTGAGGGCGTGTAGCCTTTGGTGGTGGGCGGTTCGCCGGTGGACAGCCCGATCTCGCGCTGCGCCATGGCGAAACGCGTCACGCTGTCGATCAGCAGCAACACGTCGAGACCTTCGTCGCGAAAGTGCTCCGCCACCGCGCACGCCATGTGTGGCGCGAGCCTGCGGCGCGCGGCGGTTTCATCCGATGTAGCGACGACGACGACGGAGCGCCTGCGCCCCTCTTCGCCCAAAGTATCCTCGATGAATTCCTTGACCTCGCGCCCGCGTTCGCCGACGAGGCCAATCACGATCACATCGGCCGCCGCGCCCCGCGCCAGCATCGACATCAGCACCGACTTGCCCACGCCCGAGCCCGCGAACACGCCCATACGCTGGCCGCGGCAAAGCGCTGCAAACATGTTCAGCACGCGCACGCCGACATCCATACGTTCACCGACACGGGCCCGCGCGTGCGCGGGAGGCGGCGCGCCCCGCACCAGGCGCGGTTTGAGACCCAAAGGTAGAGGACCCTTGTTGTCCACCGCCTCGCCAAAACAATCGACGATGCGCCCGAGCCACGCGCGCGAGGGACGCACCATCGGAGAAGTTCCGTCGAGCGAGACGCGCGCGCCTGGCCTTACCGCTTCGATAGAATCGAACGGCGCAAGCAGCGCCCGATCGCCGCGGAAGCCGACGATCTCGCCGCGCACTTGGCTCGCGCCGTGGATGGTCGCGCGCGCGCCGAGCGCCAACGCATCCTGGGGGCCGCTGGCTTCGATCAACGCGCCAGAGAGGCCGGTGACGCGGCCTTCGAAGCGGCGCGGATCGAGCGCTTCGATTTCATCGGCGATGCGGGAGAGGAGTGTTGGCATGATCTGCCCACAGCAATTGCAGCGACATGGTGAACAAGGCGTTTACCAAATGCATTGAGGCGCACGGATGATTCCGAAGCCGGAATCTTTCGCGCCGACAGTGTCCTGGTTTTTCTTGAGCACAGACTCTTGCGCTCTTTCTCGAACAGACTCAGAGAGATTCGTGAGGCTGTTAACTGAATATCCACCGGTTAAGACTGATTACTGGGTATGAAAGCTTAACTAGCCTCGGGGCAGCGCGCCTCGCGCGCTGAGGTTCGGAGAGGGCACATGCGAGTTCTGTTGATCGAGGACGATAGCGCCACGGCGCAAGGCATCGAACTGATGCTGAAGTCCGAAGGCTTCAATATCTACTCTACCGACCTGGGCGAGGAAGGCATCGACCTCGGCAAGCTCTATGACTACGACATCATCGTGCTCGACCTGACGCTGCCGGACATGCACGGCTACGACGTGCTGAAGCAGCTGCGCGTGGCCCGCGTTAACACACCGATCCTGATCCTCTCCGGCACCGCCGACATCGACACCAAGGTGCGCGGCCTCGGCTACGGCGCCGACGATTACATGACCAAGCCCTTCAACAAGGACGAACTGATCGCGCGCATCAACGCGATCGTGCGCCGCTCCAAGGGCCATGCGCATTCGGTGATCAAGACCGGCGACATCACCGTCAATCTGGACGCCAAGACCGTGGAAGTGAACGCCCAGCGCGTTCACCTGACCGGCAAGGAATACCAGATGCTGGAGCTGCTCTCGCTGCGCAAGGGCACGACGTTGACCAAGGAGATGTTCTTGAACCACCTCTATGGCGGCATGGACGAACCGGAACTCAAGATCATCGACGTGTTCATCTGCAAGCTGCGCAAGAAGCTCGCTGCCGCCACCGGCGGGGAACATTATATCGAGACCGTCTGGGGTCGAGGCTACGTGCTGCGCGATCCGCACGAGGCAGGCGTGACGCTTTCGCCCAGTACTGGCGTGGCGGCGTAAATCAACCGCAGGCGTTTGCGTCGTAGATTGCCATTAAGGCGTCCCGTGCTTGGCGCGACCAGCCTGGGCCGGCGTCCTCTGCCGGACCGGCGTTTGTTGCGGCTATGATGGTGAGCGGCGTTCCCCAAAGGCGGTAAAGGATCGCGTTCGGGCCGGTGTCCTCGGTTCCTCGCGTCCAAAGCCAGCGTTTGCCGTCTTCCGTAGCCGACCAGAACCAGCCCATTCCCACGCCATCACCATCGGGGAGCGTCAAGTGCGGGCCGTAGAGCCGCGCAACACTCTCCTGCGAAAGCAATTCGCCGCCATCAAGAGCACTCACCCAGCGCAGCAAGTCGTTCACCGACGCTCGCATACCGTCGCTGCCGCGCATCCCCCAGTTAGGCCCAGCGAGCTCCGCCCCCGGCGGCATTAATCGCGTGGGTACGTAAGCATTCCCCGCCTCGGGCCAGAAGCCGGCCTCCGTCAAACCTGCAGGTGTAAGGAGATTTTGCTGGACAAAATCCTCAATCCGCTCACCGGAAGCCAGCTCGACCACCATCGCTAGCAGCGCGTAATTGTCGTTGGAATATCTGAACTGCGTGCCAGGAGCGGACTCCAGCGACCCCGCGAAAATCGCGCGCGCCGCCGCCTCGCGATCATTGTGACCGTCCGCCGCATAGGCCTGTGGCAACCCCGATCTATGTGTCGCTAACTGCAACAAAGTGATGCCGGACTTGTCCCTAGGTGCGTAGGGAAAAAAGGCGCCCAGATTATCTTCAAGGCGCAACCGGCCCCGCTCAACCAACCTAAGGACAGCTGCGGCGGTGAATTGCTTGGAAATAGAGGCGACCCAATAACTCGGGGTCCGGCCATCGTGGGGAGGCAAACCAAAATCCCCCGAGAATATTGGGGCGGCGCCGCAGGCTACGAGAACAGAGCCGGCAAACCCGCGCACGACCAGATCTTCCATCGCTTGCGTGGCGCGGAGGGGCGCGGACCGTTCGGGATCACTGCCGCTGGCACATGAAGCAAGGAACACGGCAAGAAAAACGAGAGTGCGCATGCTGCGTACCCTGCCCCTGAGAACCAGGGCAGTCTTGTATATCCTTGCATGGCCTTAGGCGAGATGCGCGACGAATATCTCCCGAGGCGTCAGACCTGTATCGCGGCGAACCTCGCGGCACAAATGGGCTTGGTCATGAAACCCGCAATCCTGGGCGATGGAAACCAAGCTTGCGCTCCCTTCCGCCAACCTCCCTAAGGCGCGCTGCAGACGTGCTTGACGTCGGTAGCATGTCGGCGTCATCCCATAAGTTCTGAAGAAATGCCGGGTCAGTTGGTGCGGGGCAAGACCAACCTCTTCCGCGAGCCGCGTGGCAGGGGCTGGGTAGGCGCTTCTAAGCGCATCGGCGACCCGGTCCATTCTACCCTTGGGTGGAGAGGCGCGAAACACATCGGGAATTGCCGCCTCAAGCAACGAACCCGCATCGCCGATATCTTGAAGCGCTACGCGGCCTCGCCCACAGCGCCAGCCATAACGACCGACCCAACGGCGAACCAATTGTGGCGACACCTGAACATGCGTGTAGGCGGCTTCGCGCGACTGCGCTTCGCTGGCATGGGCGAAATGATGCGGCCGAAACACAAAGTCGGCAGCTTCAAAACGCGCCGCCCCCTCAAAGGTGCGCTCGCGCATAGCGCCCCGTAAAAAGACAACGAGACGTGCTTCATGGCGGTGGATCGACACCGGCGCCTTTCCCAGGGTCGCTGTGACGACTCGGTACTTCACAGCGCCTCGTGCGTCACGCGCCCGTCACTCATTGTCAGCACCGCATGCGCGAGCGGGATCGCCGCCGGCGCGCAAGTCATCAGATCTGCGGAGAAACAGCTCATATCCGCCCGCTTGCCAACCTCTATCGTGCCACGCTCCTGCTCCGAGAACGACGCGTAAGCCGCACCTGTCGTGAACATCGCCAGCGCCTGTGCGCGCGACACCGCCTCCTCCGCATGCCAATTCGACCCAGCGAAGCCCGCGAGATCGTGGCGATGACACGCCGCGTAGAACTCGACAAGCGGATCGCCCTTCTCCACCGGCGCATCCGAGCCGCCGGCGATCACCGCGCCCGAGCGCAGCAGCGAATTCCAGGCGTAAGCGCCCGCAAGCCGCGCTTCGCCGAGCCGCGCCGGTGCGAAATGAAGATCGCTGATCGCGTGCGAGGGCTGCATCGAGGCGATGACGCCCATCTGCGCGAAGCGCGGTATGTCAGCGGGATCGAGCACCTGCGCATGCTCAATGCGCCAGCGCGCGGCGCGGAGCGCAGCGGGATCGTCGGCGAAAGTATCGCGAAACGCGTCCAGCGCCAGCCGATTGCCGCGATCGCCGATCGCATGCAGCGCGACTTGGACTCGATCGCGGCGCGCTGCGCGCAACAAAACGCGTAGTTCGTCAACCGGCGTGACCAGCAGCCCATTGCCGGGAGCATCGCTATAGGGTTCCAGCAGCGCCGCACCGCGCGAGCCCAGCGCGCCATCCATGTACAGCTTAACCCCGCGACGACGAATATATCGCGATTCTGGGTCCACGCTCGGCGGCGCGGCAGGATCCAGATAGATGTCGGCATGCAGCGGGAATTGCCCAGCGATGGCGAGCTGGAAAAATGAGCTGTGCTCCTCCCCGCTCGTGCTCATATTGTGCACGCCGGTCCAGCCGCGCGCGGCGTAGAGTTGTGCGGCCTGACGCAGCGCTTCGAGCTTTTGCGCCGCATTGGGCTCAGGCAGGCGCAACGAAACCAGGCTCATCGCGTTGTCGATCAGCATGCCGGTGGCTGCGCCGGAGGCATCGCGCTCGATGCGCCCGCCTTCGCCATTGGGCGTGCTGGCGCCGATGCCGGAGAGCGCCAGCGCGGCGGAATTCACCACCGCGGCGTGTCCATCGATGCGCTCGAGGAACACCGGGCGGTCGCTCACCACCGCGTCGAGATCGGCGCGAGTTGGAAAGCGCGCTTCCGGCCAATGGGTCTCTATCCAACCGCGGCCGATGATGGGTCCGCTCGAGTTAGCGCGCGCATACTCGCGCAGCTGCATCTGCAGCGCTGCGATGGACTGAACACCGACTAGATCGAGCACTATGGAAGCCAGACCGACATAAGTCAGATGCACGTGGCTATCGACGAAGCCCGGAAACGCCGCCGCGCCGCGCAGATTTATCTCGTGTGCGCCGCCTCCGCTTCGCGCCTGGCTCAGCGCGCCGGCGAACACGAATCGCCCGTCGCGAATGCGCACCGCTTCGACACGCGGGTTGGCCACGAGCCCGGTGTAGATCGGCCCGCCATGGATCAGGAGATCGCGCATGCCGCGCGGCGGCGTCGCACAGGCTGCCAACGCAGCCATAGAAGCCGCGCCAAAGCCACGACGGGTGAAATGCGGATGCATGCACCGAATATGGACCGCCAGCGCCCCCGCCGGCAATAAGGCTATCGCGTTCTTACGCGTGCACTTCCGCACCGTGGCAATACTTGAACTTCTTGCCTGAGCCGCATGGGCACGGGGCGTTGCGCGAGACCTTGCCCCAGGTAGCGGGATCCTCCCGATTGAAATCGTCGGGCGCGAGCGGAGGCGCATCGCGCAGGGCCATTTCATTCTCGCCTGTGTCTGGGTTCTGGTGAATTTCGAACGTGCGCGCCGGCGCCATCGGGCGCGGTAGATTTTCTTCGCCTTGGCCAATTTGCAGGCGCAGCAGCATGCGGGTGACCGTGGTGCGCAGGTCAAGCAGCATGCGCTCGAACAGCGTAAACGCCTCGGTCTTGAATTCGTTCAGCGGATCGCGTTGCGCATAGCCGCGCAAATGGATGACCGAGCGCAGGTGGTCGAGCTGCGACAAGTGCTCGCGCCAGCGCATGTCCACGACCGACAGCAGCACCTGCTTCTCAACCGCTCGCAGCCGTTCCGGACCGAGCATCGCGGCCTTCTGCGCGTAGGATTGGTCTACCTCGCGCGTCAGCCGTTCGATGATTTCCTGCTGCGCGATTCCCTCTTCGGCAGCCCAGCGATCGACTGGGGTCGTGAAGCCGAAGATTTCCTCGGCTTCGATCATGAGTTCGGGCGTGTTCCACTGCTCGGGGTAAGCCTTCTCCGGCATGTGGCGCCACACCAGCTTCTCGACCACGTCATGTCGCATGTCTTTGACAATCGGCGCCACGTCAGCCGTGCGCATGAATTCGATGCGCTGCTCGAAGATCGCCTTGCGCTGATCGTTGATGACGTCGTCGAACTTCAACAGGTTTTTGCGGATCTCGAAATTGCGCTGCTCAACCCGCTTTTGCGAGGTTTCCAGCGCCTTGTTCATCCATGGGTGGATGATCGCCTCGCCTTCCTGGATGCCGAGGCCGCGCATGATCGCGTCGAGCCGCTCGGCGGCGAAGATGCGCAGCAGATCGTCTTCCAGGCAGATATAGAATTTGGACTTTCCCGGGTCGCCTTGGCGCCCGGTCCGACCGCGCAGCTGGTTGTCGATTCGTCGGCTTTCGTGGCGCTCAGTGCCGAGCACATAGAGCCCGCCCGCTTCCAAGGCGGCGCGTTTTTTCTGCTCCACGTCCGCGCCGATCTGGCGGCGCAGCAGCGCAACCTGCTCCGGCGGCTCGTCGCCCTTGAGAGCTGCCTTTATGCGCATGTCGAGATTGCCGCCGAGCTGAATGTCGGTGCCGCGGCCAGCCATGTTGGTGGCGATCGTGACCGCGCCCGGTACGCCGGCCTGTGACACGATTTGCGCTTCCTGTTCGTGGTAGCGCGCATTCAGCACCTGGTGGGGAATGCCGCGTTGCTTCAGCAATGTCGAAAGATATTCCGATTTCTCGATTGACACCGTGCCCACCAGCACCGGTTGTTGCTTACGGTGAGTCTCTTCGATGTCGGCGATGATGGCTTTGTATTTTTCCTTCGCTGTCCGGTAGACCTCGTCGTCGTCGTCCTGGCGCTTTACCGGACGGTTGGTCGGGATCTCCATGACATCGAGCTTGTAAATATCGCCGAACTCGGTTGCTTCGGTCGACGCAGTGCCGGTCATGCCCGCGAGCTTGTCGTAGAGCCGGAAGTAGTTCTGGAACGTAATTGAGGCCAGCGTCTGGTTTTCGGGTTGAACCTTCACCCCTTCCTTGGCCTCGATCGCCTGGTGGAGGCCTTCGGACAAGCGCCGGCCATGCATCATGCGCCCGGTGAACTCGTCGATCAGGACGACCTCATTGTCCTTAACGATATAGTCCTTGTCGCGCTGGAACAGCTTGTGCGCGCGCAACGCCTGGTTGGCGTGGTGGACAATGGAGATATTTGCCGGCTCGTACATCGAGCCTTGCAGCAGGCCGCGCTCGACCAGAATTTCCTCGATACGCTCAGAGCCTGTTTCGGTGTACGTCACCGAGCGCTGTTTCTCGTCGTGCTCGAAATCGTCGGCGCCAAGCAGCGGAATCAGCGCATCGATCGATTTATAGAAATCGCTGCGATCTTCTGTCGGGCCGGAAATGATCAGCGGCGTGCGCGCTTCGTCAATCAGGATCGAGTCGACTTCATCGACGATGGCGAAGCGGTGGCCACGCTGCACCATTTCGCCCAGCGAGTATTTCATATTGTCGCGCAGATAATCGAAACCGAACTCGTTGTTGGTGCCGTAGGTGACATCCGCGGAATAGGCCTGGCGGCGCTCGTTGTCGTACAAGCCATGCACGATCACGCCAACGGAAAGTCCGAGGAAGCGATAAACCTGCCCCATCCATTCAGCGTCGCGCTTGGCCAGGTAATCGTTGACGGTGATGACGTGGACGCCGCGGCTCTCGAGCGCGTTCAGGTAAACCGGCAAGGTAGCCACCAGCGTCTTGCCTTCGCCGGTGCGCATTTCCGCGATTCGACCCTGGTGCAGGATCATGCCCCCCATGAGCTGAGTGTCGAAATGGCGCATGCCTAGCGTCCGCTTGGCGGCTTCGCGCACAGTGGCAAATGCCTCGGGCAGCACTTCGTCGATCTTGCCGCCGCGCGCGAGCCTGTGCCGGTATTCGCTGGTTTTGTTGCGCAGGGCATCGTCGGAAAGCGCTTCGAACGTGGGCTCGAGCGCATTGATGCGCTGCACCAGAGGGCGCAACTGGCGCACCTTGCGCTCATTGACGGAGCCGAAAATTTGCTTGGCGAGGTTAAGCATGAGCGCGATCTAATATCCGGTGCGGCCTAACGACGAGCCAGCCCTGGAGGGCTCGGCGCGCGCGGCGTAAAGTATGTTGATAGTCCAGGCTTTTTTGTTGTTTCCCGAAGCGCTCACGGGTGCGAAAACACTCTCGACTTGCGCGCTTGCGAGACTTAAGAGCGCCTCGGTACGGTGTCAATGCGACCCCAATGGGCGATTGGCGGACGCGGCGCTGCGTCAATCCCTGCGGCGCCAATCGGGAGCAGAATGCATGATCCGGCCTAACCGCCTTGCGGCTGTTGTGTTCGCCCTCCTCCTCGCGAGCTGCGGCCTGGGCAGCCAGGAAGGCGGCGAAGGCGGGGTCATCCGCAATCCGATCGTAGCGGCGACCGTGAACGGGCGGCCGATTTATGTAGAGGACGTACGCGCCCACGCTGTAGCGCGCGGCTGGCTGCAGGAGACAGAAGATCTCGACGCCAATTCCGACGCTTTTTATCTCGCCCTGGAGGAATTGATCGAGGTACGCCTGTTCAGCATGGAGGCCGAGGCGCGGGGATTGGATCGCGAAGCTTCTGTGCGTCGGCATCTGGAAAACGCGCGCGAACGCGTGCTCGCCAACGCCATCTATGAGGAACTCGACCAACGCGCGGTCGATCCGGAGGCCGTCGAGCGGCTGTATCGCGAAAACGCGAGCCGGCTCGGCCAAGGGGAGGAAGTCCATCTGCGCCATATCCAGTTCGAGACACGTGAGGCTGCAGACGCGGCCAAAAGAAGGCTCGACCAAGGCGAAAGATTTGAAGTTCTAGCTTTTGAACTCTCTACAGAGCGCGACACCGCCCCCGACGGCGGCGATCTGGGCTTTTCGGCGCTCAGCGACGTCACCCCAGCAGTCCGTGAAGGGGCGGCAAACGCGAGTGTCGGTGATGTCTTCGGTCCGGTGCAATTGCCCACAGGTTGGAATCTGTTCCGGCTGGAGGATCGCCGAGCCGTAGGCATCCCGAGCCTGGAAACGCTGCGGCCGCGCATTGTGGAATGGTTGCGCTACCAGGAAATTTCGCGGCTGCACGAACGGCTTGCGCGCGAAGTTCGGATTGAACGGCTGCGCGAACCAGAGGAAGGCGCACAGCCTGGCGAGGATGAAACCGGCGCGCCGCCCGACGCTGCAGGGCGCGAGCCGCCGCCGCGTCCGGCGCCGGACCTTGCCTCACCGCCGGGCCAGGAGCCCCCGCCCTTCCCGTTCCCAGGGGCGCAGCCGTCGCAACAGCCGGCCAATCAAGAGCCGGCTGACGGCGGGGAGCAATGAGCAAGGACGCGTCGCAGGTCTCGCCGCTGGCGCCTGCGCGCTTCCCAGAACTACCCGTGATAGCGGGGCTCAAGGCCGCAATCGGTCGCGCCGGATTCTACAAACATGAGCGGCCCGACCTCTTGTTGATGCTGGCCGCGCCTGGAACTCAAGCTGCGGGCGTGTTCACAACCAACGCCGTTGGGTCGGCCCCCACCGATTGGTGCAAACGGGCACTGGACGCCGGACGCGGGAGTTCTCGCGGCCTGATGGTCAATGCCGGCTGCGCCAACGCCTTCACGGGCGCGGACGGCGATGCGGCTTGCCGCCGCTCGCTGGAAGCCGCCGCCGTTAAGCTTGGATTGGCGCCGAACGAGATGCTGGCGGCGTCTACCGGTGTTATCGGCGTCGTGCTCGACGATTCCAAGATCGCGCGCGCATTGCCGGCGATGGAATTGGGCCCCGTGGACTGGCTCGCGGCCGCGCAAGCGATCGGCACCACCGACACCTTTCCGAAGGGCGCCGGCGCGGCCTGCGAAATCGGCGGCGCGAAGGTCGCCATCGCCGGCATCGCCAAAGGCTCGGGCATGATCGCGCCGAACATGGCGACAATGCTCGCCTTCGTGTTCACCGACGCGTCGCTGCCGGCGCAAATCTTGGAGAGGATGCTGCGCGAGGAGACCGAATCCAGTTTCAATTCCATTACCGTCGATGGCGATCGCAGCACCAATGATTGCGTGTTGCTGTTCGCCACCGGCGCGGCAGAGTCACCTCCTATCGCCGACGCCAAGGACGATCGTTTGGCCGGCTTTCGCGCCGCCCTCTCCCAGGTCCTCGCCGATCTCGCCATCCAGATCGTGCGTGACGGCGAGGGCGCGACCAAACTCGTGACGGTGTCGGTGTCGGGCGCGGCCAGCGACGCGTCGGCGAAGAAAATCGCCCGCACCATTTGCGAAAGCCCGCTGGTCAAGACCGCCATCGCCGGGGAAGACGCCAATTGGGGTCGCATCGTCGCCGCCGCCGGCCGCGCTGACGAGCCGATCACGCGTGAGATGCTCTCAGTGCGCTTCGGGGAGCTGTGGGCCGCCAAGGACGGCATGGTCGCACGCGATTACGACGAAGCGGCGATGAGCGCCTACATGAAGCGCGCTGAGCTGGAGATCTCTGTCAATGTCGGCGCAGGCGCCGGCCGCGCACGCATGTACACGTGCGATCTCACCAAGCGCTATGTCGAGATCAACGGGGATTATCGGAGTTAGGGGCGACAACCGGGCATGCCCCAACGAAGTTCTCCGCCGGTATGTCCTGCAATCGCCTAGCCAAGAACGCATCACGCGCGGCGCGACCGTTTCGAGAACGCCAAGCCTTTGGGTCCAAGAAGCAATCGGCGAACAAGCCCACACGTTGCGACCGAGCTTCTCGTTCTGCTTTGTCCAGATTCTCTTGTTCACCCTGCATGCCAGAATAGACCACCGCGTAACCTTCAGTGACGAGCTTCTCGCCGAGGTCAAACTCAAACCCACCCGGATCGCGAACGGTGCAAACTACAAGCGGACGGCCGAAGGACTCGGTCACAGCGCCTCTTCGCTCGCGTACTTCGCACCGAACCAGTCCCCCATCAATCAAGTCCGCTAGCTTGTCAGCTGCGCGGCGACCGCAACTGGTATCTTGAATGCAAGGCTGGTTTCGCTCGGGAGCGTCCACGCCGAATAGACGAAACGAGGTTCTCCCAACCAAAATGTGTCGCCGTCATAGACGTTTTGTCGCTGCCCCATGCCGGCATAGACGCGCTGATCGACGGGACCACCAAAACCTATCGCGACAATGCTCAATGCGAGGGACGCCCCAAGCATCACCCCCAACAGGAGTGTGATAAACGGGCGCACGAACCGTTCAACACCTTCGCCTGGCGTTAACGCAATGACAGCGAACACTCCAACTAAAGTCGTCGCGACGGCAAAAAGATCGAGCAGCGGCAAAATATGCCGTTCGACTGAGCCCTCATTTCGCTGCAGGGCGATGGCGATAACGCTATTCTGAGGATCGCCCATATGCGTCCAAGCATCAACCGCCACTTTGAAGAGGCCAAAGTGACCCTCGATGTTTGAAATCGCGATTATCGCGGCACAAACGAGTGCGCCGCCTACGCAAAGCAGGATCGATCGTCCCCAGAACGGCAACTGCCTTGCGCTCAGCAAGAAGAGTGTAAGTGCGCCCGCCAATAGTGCCGAAGCAATCAGGTTGACGGTCATGCCTTGCCCCGCTCCCCTTTCCCCAGTATCGCGGTCGCGGCGAGATCGCCGGTGACGTTGCCAAGTGTCCGGAAGATGTCGGGCACCACTTCGACGGCGATGAGAATGCCGAGAAGCTCCGTCGGCGCGCCGAGCGCAATGCAGATCGGCGCCACCGAGGCGATGAACGATATCTGCCCCGGCAGACCGACCGACCCGATGCTGACGCCATAGGCGACAAACACGGCGCCGAAATATTGCAGAGCGCTCGGCTCGTGGCCGTAGAGATGGGCCACGAAAACGCACACAGCCAAATTTGCAACCGGGCTCGTAAAGCGGAACACCGCCACCGCCAATGGCAGAACAACGTCGGCGACGTGCGCGGGAATGCGCAAGCCGCGCAGCGCGGCGTCCAGCATCGCCGGCAACGAAGCGAGCGAGGATTGCGTCGAGGCGGCGATCGCCCAGACCGGCGCGGCCGCGGCAGTGAATCGCCCGATGGGCTGGCGCCCGAACAGGATCGCGATCAACCAGGCGAGTATCGTAACGCCAAGCGTGACCGCCGAAACCACCAGCACGTAATGCACCAGCGTTTCCGTAGCGCCGAAACCGGCGCGCAGGCCGACACCGAGCGCCAACGCGAACACACCGAATGGCCCCGCGATCAGCACCCAGCGCACGATCACGATCATGGCTTCGGAGACGGCGCGGAAGAACGTCGTGATCGCATCGCGCAAGGGCGCTTCGAGGCGGGTGGCGGCGAAGCCGAAGAACACCGCAAACACCACCAGCGGCAGGATCGCGTTCTCGGCGGCGGCCTTCACCGGATTGGCCGGCGCGAGACCGACGATCCATTCCGAGAGCGTCGGCGGCTTTTGCGCGGGCGGCGCCTCAGCGCCAGCGCCGTTGAGGAAGGCTGACGCGGCGTCAGCGTCGATCGGCCAGAATTGCAGCGCGAGATTGCTCGCGCCGATGCCGTACACCGCGGCAAAGATCAACAGCACGCTGAACAGAATGATCGCCCGCAGAACCAGGCCTCCGGTTTTCGCCGCGTCCGTCACCGAAGCGATGCCCACGACCAGCAGCGACACCACCAGCGGCACCACGGTCATCCGAAGCGCGTTGAGCCAAAGCCCGCCGAAGGCCTCGACGACATTGGCGGCTTCTGTGAACTGCGGCGCGTCGGCTCGCACCCAGGCGCCGACGGCGATGCCGGCGATTAAAGCGGCGAGCACGATGAAGGAGAGGAGTTTCATGGGTATTTGGTTAGCCCAGCGCAAACCTCAACGCCAGCGGCGGACTTCGGTGAAGGGCAGCGGGTATACGCAGTCGATTCATTCAAGCGCCGCTCAGACTCTCTCTCCCCCATTGGCGGAGAGGGTCCTCAAGCGAGGCTGGAAACACCGTGCCTCTCCCGTTCAGAACGAGAGACAAGAGCTGTCCCAAACTCCAGCACCCCGTCCTCCACCGCGCTGAAGCGCATCGCCATGATGTCGTGGCCATAACTTTGGTTGAGTTTCCACGGCGCGGTGTCGGTTTGTTTCGGCAACAAGTGCGCGACGCGTTGGAAATAACCCGAGGAGAAATCGACGAATGGTCGGGCCTCTACGCCCTCGCCCGGCGGTCGCGGCGTGACCTGAGCGAGGTTGTATTCGTCCATGTACTTGATGACGCGGCACGCATATTCGCTGATCAAATCGGCTTTCAGCGTCCAGGAGGCGTTGGTGTAGCCGAACACGTTGAAGAAATTCGGCACGCCCGTGAACATGGCGCCGCGATAGACATGGACCCCGCCGAACTCCACCTTGGCGCCGTCCACAAAAAGCACGACCCCGCCGACCATTTGCAGCGCCAACCCGGTGGCGGTGACGATAATGTCGGCCGCGAGTTCTTCTCCCGATGCGAGCTTGATCCCCTTCTCGGTGAAAGATTCGATCGTGTCGGTGACCACCGAGGCTTTGCCCGATTTGATGGCCAGGAACATGTCGTTGTCCGGCACCAGGCAGAGCCGCTGCTCCCACGGATTGTAGCGCGGCGTGAAATGCTTCTCCACCTGTTCCGGCCCGAGCTGATCGCGGATCAGACCAAGCAGGCGCTCGCGCGTACGCTGCGGCCGATTACGGGCAATCCGGAAGAACAGCTGCTGCATGCTTGTGCGCATCAGCCGCGTGAGGTCGTAAGCGAATTGCGCCGGCAGCGTGCGGCGCAGCCAGTTGGCAAATTTGTCCACCGCCGGCAACGAAACCATGTAGGTGGGTGAGCGCTGAAGCATAACGACATGCGCCGCGCGCTCGGCCATGGAAGGGACCAAAGTCACCGCCGTAGCGCCCGAGCCGATCACGACAACGCGTTTGCCGGCATAGTCGAGATTTTCTGGCCAATGTTGGGGATGCACGATGCGGCCCTTGAAGCGTTCGGCGCCTTTGAACTCCGGCGCGTAGCCGGAATCGTAATTGTAGTAGCCGGCGCACGACATCAGGAAGTTCGCCGTGAAGCGCCGCTTCTGACCTTGATGCTCCGCTTCGATCGTCCACAGCGCCATCGCCGAATCCCACGACGCGCGCGCGACCTTGTGCTTGAAGCGGATGTGGCGATCAACGCCATACTCGCGTGCGGTCTCGTTCACATACTTCCAGATCGAGGGCCCGTCGGCGATAGCCTTGGCTTCGGTCCACGGCTTGAAAGCATACCCCAACGTGTACATGTCGCTGTCGGAGCGGATGCCGGGATAGCGGAACAGATCCCAGGTGCCGCCAATCGCGTCGCGGTTCTCCAGGATGACGTAGCTCTTGCCAGGGCAATGCTTGCCCAGGTGCACGCCCGCGCCAACGCCGGAGAGCCCCGCGCCGATGATGAGGATATCGAAATGTTCGCTTTGAGCTGAATGCAGTCCGTCCATGGCTGCGTATCTTGGCGCAGGCGGAGTGCAAAACAAAGCCGGACGTAACGGCATGGCTAGCCGCGGGCGGGCGCCGTTTCCACCTTCAGCAAGGACAGCGCCAAGCTCAGAACCAGGGCGGCGGAAAAGCCCCAATTGATCCAGAACCCGGCCGAAACTTGGTCGTCGCCGCTGCTGAGGATCGGGTTGATCAGCGCGATACCCTTGCGCCCGACCTGCTCGAGCGTAACCGCCAGGATCATGAGCGGAAGCACCGCCTGGTAGCGGATGAGGACTAGGATCGAGAGCAGCGCCAGGATGAGCAGCACCAGCCCCCAGGACGCGAACATAAACACGACGACAGAAGCGCCGTAAGCCGAGAAACTATCGACCGGGACGCCATCGGCTGTCTGTAGAATGTAGCGGCTGGTCACCCATGGATTGAGCCCGGAGACGTTGAAACCCATCACCGTTTTGAGCAGCACAACAGGCGCAAACAGCCAAAGCGCCAGAACATGGCCCTGATAGACGTTGTCAATCGTGCGCGGGAAAAGCCGGGAGAGCATAGCCGGGACTCCAATACTCATGCGAGCGTTGGCGTTGAATTGTACCGCCGCGACAAGCGAACATAGAGCATCCAGAATAGCAGGAACGGGAGCGGCGCGAGCGCGGCGATGTAAAGGACAGGCGTCTCCCGCAGCCATCCTGGAAACAATTGCATCTGCCCAAGAAACAGCGAGCCCGTAGCAACAAACAGCCCGAAGCACATGCGCCAGACATGGCGGGCGACGCGCTGCGCGCCGGAAATTCCACGCCGCAGCACGACCTTGAGGTCGCCGACCACCGCGATCGTACTCACCAGCACGAAGATGTAGAAACCTTGCGGCGGCGCGCCGTCGAGCGTGCCCCCAGCGTTCTGCGCCATGTAGGTCAGCGTGTAGATGCTGGCCGCCCCCGCGAGCGCGACAAACAATCCGGCGAATTCCCCGACGCCCACGCCTGAGGGCCGGCGCGCCGTCGCCCAGCCGGTGGCGATAAGGTAGCACGTCATCAAACCGGCGACGGTGGAGAGCCTGTCGTTCAGGAATGGCGCCACGGCGCCGCCGATCCCCGCCATGATTAGCATGGAAATCATGAAAATGCGGCCAGCCAGGCGATGCAAGGGCGCACCCTTGCGCGCGAGCAGCGCTGCCGCGCCGGAGAGCATGCCTACCGTGCCGCCGGCAATGTGCAGATAGAGCAACGCGTCGGCGCCGAACCGTATCCACGATGGCGCGGTCGGTGCGACCTCCAGGTGGTCAGCCAATGCGGGGCCAGCGGCCAACAATGCCGTTGCAAACACTACGGCCCCGCACACCGCCAGCGTGCGCCCCCGCCCGGCGCCAGTAGGGTGGTGGTAGTTTGTGTGGGACATGGGCCCTCTAATCGGCTACTCGACGACCATATCGAATGACGATATGGTCTATCGGAGCTGCGGGCGACCGAACATGACGCCCGGCGCCAAAAAATTGATCCCAGGCGACGGGGGCGCCCGCGAAACTCCATGCCGAACGCGACCATCTCCGCCGGTTATCCCCGGGCATTGTTGAATTTCGCAGCCAGTAAGGGCGGCGAGCGCGCCGGGCTCCTAGCCGGCGCGGGCCTCAGCGAGGACGAACTACGCCACCCCGACAATCGCGTGTCCGTCGAGCGCTATGTGGCGCTGATCCAAACCGCCGCCCAGCTCACCGACGATCCCGCTATAGCGCTCAAGTTCGGCGAGGCGGTGCGGATGCAGGAGATTTCCATCGTCGGCCTAATCTGCGAGGCGTGCGAAACCACAATCGATGTCGGCCGCGAACTGAACCGCTACGCGGCGCTCGTGCTCGACGACGATTGCGGCGAGCCAGCCACCCTCATGCGCGGGGTTTGGAAAGACGACGGCGTCTGGATCGAGGCGCCGCACGACCTGTTCACCGCCAATCCGCTCATCGCCGAAGCCGAGTTCGCGCGCCTGGTCTGGAACGGGCGCGTGATGTTTGCCAATTCGCCGGAGTTCCAGAAGCTCAAATATCCGCGTGTCATTCACTTCATGCACGCCGACCCGGGCTATGCCGATGAATACGAACGCGTGTTTCAAGCGCCGGTGGTATTCAACAGCCATTGGAACGCCATGCAGATCGACGCGGGCTTCCTCGCGCTCAAGCAGCCGCCGGTGAACCGCTACGTGTTCGGCGTGCTGAGCGAGCGGGCGGACGCATTGCTCAAGAGCCTGCAGGAATCAAAAACCACCCGCGGTCGCGTGGAAAGCCTGCTTCTGCCAATCCTGCACACCGGCGACATCAGCATGGATGCGATCGCCGAGAAGCTAGGCCTCGGTCGCCAGACGCTTTACCGAAGCCTGCGCCGCGAGAGTGTCACCTACGAGCAGGTGCTCGACGAATTGCGCCACAAGATGGCGCTGAACTATCTTGGCGCGCGCAAGGTCTCGGTGAACGAAACCGCCTATCTCGTCGGCTTCTCCGAGCCGGCGGCGTTCTCACGCGCGTTCAAGCGCTGGACCGGCCAAAGCCCAAGCGCGCTGCGAAGGGGCTAAGCACTCACGCCGGCGGCGACGACCAGGGTGCTGCGACCGTTGGAGCGAGCGCGCGCATCGCGGCCAGGGTCGACTGATCGCCGCCCATGCTTTCGGCGGCGTTAGAGACGACAAGAACGCCGTTCCCGGTCTGAGGAAACAGGCAAACCAGGGCGTACCAATTTCCATCGGAGCCGGAATGCGTGAGCGCCGGACCGGTGAGGTTCATCGGATGCGGGGCCGCGCCCCACCCTAATGCCCAGCCGGCGCCGTCGGCGCTCGCGTCTTGTGGAGCATGCAAGAAGCGATAGCTTTCGGCGCGCAAGAGCCGGCCATGTCCGTGCTCGCCCCGCATGTGATCGATGCAAAAACGCGCCCAATCGCGCATGGTGACGCGCATGGCGCCGGCCGGAGCGAACATGCGCGGATTGGCGTCTTGAGGACGGTTGGCGATGCGGCCATCCACGTGCCCAGAAGGCTCGCCCGCACCGCCATATTGGTCGAAACTGATCGAGCCCATGCCGAGCGGCGCGAACACCTCGGACACGATCAGCGACTCAAACGAGTGACCCGTCGCGTGCTCGGCGCACACCGCTGCGATTATCGGGCCCGTGTTGGAATAAGAGGGATCGGCGCGCGCCGGACCAATCGGCGCCTCGCGCAAGCAACTCGTGACATAGCGCAGGCGCTGCGCCATGAGCGGCGCCGCGTCGTCGTAGAAGGTGGCGAAGAAGTCCATGTCCGATATGTTTTCCGGCAGTCCAGCATGATGCGAAAGAAGATCGGGCAGCGTGACGCCTCGGTAGGCGGGCTGCATCGTCTCTGTGAGATCGGGCAGCATCTGCGCCAATGGCCGGTCCCAGGCGAGCGCTCCCGCTTCGACCAAGCGAGCGATCAAGGTCGCCGTCATCGACTTGCCGTTGGACCCGGGGTGCCAGCGCGTGCCGGGCGCCACGGGCTCAGAGCGGCCAAGAGCGCGCACGCCGGCGACGAGTTCGGGCCCAGCCTCGAAGTCGCGGATGACTAGCGCTGTCATCCCAGGGACGGCCTTGTCCGCCATTGCTTCGATGAGCACCGGCGACACCGCCTCGGCGTGCGTGGTTGCGCACGCCCCGATGCCGGGGCTCGCGAGGCCAAGCGCCAAGGCCTTGGCGACGTTCCGCCTGTTGAGTTCCATGTGAACCTCGATCATCTCTGTGCGCCCGGACGCCAACCTTAGCGGCTTTGGATACGCCGCGTCGATGTCACGCCAGAAAAATCGGACCAATTGCCGGGCTTGCGTTCTCCGCCTACACCCCGCCCCATGATTATCGCCGTCGATGGACCGACCGCTTCGGGAAAAGGCACGGTCGCGGCCGGGCTCGCCAAACACTTTGGCCTGAAGCGGCTCGACACCGGCGCGCTTTATCGCGCCGTAGGCTTGGCTGTGCTCGATGCTGGCGGCGACCCAGGCGATGAAGCGGCGGCTGTGGCGGCGGCACGCGCGCTCGATCTAGCCGCTATCGACGAAGCGCGCATCCGCTCCTCGGTTGTTGGGCTTGCCGCCTCCAAGGTCGCCGCCATGAGCGCGGTGCGCGCGGTGTTGCGCGATACGCAGCGCGCGTTTGCCGCCGACCCAGTCGGTGCAGTGATGGACGGCCGCGACATCGGAACCGTGATTTGCCCCAACGCGGAGGTGAAGCTCTACGTCACCGCCGCATTGCCCGTGCGGACGCAACGGCGGCTCAACGAATTGCACGCGCGGGGCGAAACGATCAGCTTCAAGGAATTGCAAGCCCAGATCGCCGAGCGCGACCGCCGCGACATGGAGCGGACCGACTCCCCGCTGCGCCAAGCGCAAGATGCGCATGAGCTGGACACGAGCGAACTGAGCATAGCGGCGGCGATCGAGGCGGCCGTACGCATAGTCGATCGACGCAATGCGGATATGAGTTGAATCTTGCGCCGAGCGAGCACACGGTCGATACCACCCCTTGGGAGAACACAGGATGCGCGTTGCAATGATCGCAGTTCTAGCTGGCCTCGCGCTTGGCGCCTGCTCGCGCGCCCAACCGCCGGCCGAGCCAGAACCCGCGCCCGTCACTCTGACCATCGCAGGCGCGCCGGAATTGATGCAGGCATTGCCCAATGATGAGCCATCGCAATGGGCGGCGTCAGTGACGCGCGTTGATTTTCTAGAGCACCAGGATGCAGGCGCCGGGGTGAAGCTGTTTGGCACGGCCGGCGGCGATCCGGCGATGAACGGGCTCTACACCCACCTCGCCTTCTTCCAGGATCCAGCGGAAGGCTGGCGCGTGTTTCGCGTGGGCGACTTCCTCGATTATCGCGTGGTCGCGGACTCTCCCGGTCGCGTCGATCTCGAAATCCGCGAAAGCACGATGGACGAAACCAGCGGTGAAATCGGCAGCCGGACGCGCTTGCTGCTCATAACCTGGCCACACGGAGCGGATGCGCCCCCCGACCGCGTTGCCGTGACGCCCGCGGAGGCTGGCGAACCCGAGTAACGGCCGCCGCGGGCACTCACTCAGCAAATCGCATGTTGGGCGTGGCCCACACGGGAACGCCGACGCCGAAGAAGTCACGATCATGGCTCCACACGCCGCCATCGGCGGCGAGAGCGGCGGCCAGAACGAGCCAATCGCGCTGACCGCGCGCGTGCAGACGGGCGCGCGCCGCCTGTTCGCATGTAGCGTAGAGCGCTTTCGGCGCCACCCGCAGAAGCCGCGCGATCGTCTCCAGCGCGTCAATCGCCTGCTCACGCGGCAAGGCGAGCTTCTCGACCAGCACGCGCTCAGCCTCAACCAGCTGCGCTTCCGTCACGCCAAGGCTAACGCCGCGCTTCTGAGCCGCCCAGAAAAAATCGTCAGAGACAATTACCCTGTCGCCAGATCGAAAGAACTTCATTGGTTCATCCGGTCTGCGTCAAACCCGCTTCGGCCCGCGTGAGAGAATTGGTTTCCACATCTTGGTGAGTGCGGCTTCGGCGGCGGTTCTGGAAATCGAGATTGCGTCGAACATGGCCTTAGCGCTTGCTAGGAATCCTTGCCCTCGCCGCAAGCGAGAGGATCGGTTCGTGTCATCCCAACCAATTGGGCCGCACGTAATCCTTCCCCAAATCCTTCGCCACCGCCTCGTGCGCGATCGCGCCTTCATACACGTTGAGTCCATTCGCCAGATGCGGATCGTCCTTGAGCGCTTGCTTGTGGCCCTTGTTCGCCAGCGCCAGTGCAAACGGCAGCGTGGCGTTGTTCAAGGCAAACGCGCTCGTGCGCGCCACCGCGCCGGGCATGTTGGCGACGCAATAATGGATGATGCCGTCGACCGTGAACACGGGATCGGAATGCGTGGTGGCGTGCGAAGTCTCGAAGCAGCCGCCCTGGTCGATGGAAATGTCCACCAGCACCGAGCCGGGGCGCATGGTTTTCAGCATCGGCTTGGTGATCAGCTTCGGCGCGGCGGCGCCGGCCACCAAAACCGCGCCGACCACGACATCGGCGTCCTTGATCGCTTCGGCGATGGCGGCCTTGGTTGAGTACACGGTTTCCAGGCGGCCGTTGAACTCGCGGTCGAGCTCCTCAAGGCGCGTGGGGTTCTTGTCGAACACCTGCACACGCGCGCGCATGCCCACCGCGATCTGCGCGGCATTGTAGCCAGAAACACCTGCGCCGAGGATCACGATATTCGCCGGCTGCACGCCGGGCACGCCGCCCAGCAACACGCCGCGTCCGCCTTGCGCCTTCTCCAGAAAATGCGCGCCGACTTGGATGGACATGCGCCCAGCCACTTCCGACATCGGCTTCAGCAGCGGCAAGCGCCCGTCGCGATCCGTCACCGTCTCATAGGCGATGCAGGTCGCGCCCGATTTCATCAGCCCCTCGGCCTGCTCGGGATCGGGCGCCAGGTGGAGATAGGTGAAGAGCGTGTGGTGCGCCTTCAGCCGCGCAATCTCGACCGCTTGCGGCTCCTTCACCTTCACGATCATCTCGGCTTCGTTGAACACCGCGTCGGCGTTCGGCAAAATTTTCGCGCCGATCTTCTTGTAAATGTCATCGGAGGCGCCGATGCCCTCCCCGGCCTTCGTCTCCATCAGCACTTCATGGCCGGCGTGCACCAGCTCCGCCGCGCTCTCCGGCGTCAGGCCGACGCGATATTCATGGACCTTGATTTCTTTCGGGCAGCCGACGCGCATGGGTTTCCTCCGTTGATTGGGCTTTTGGCGTCGAAATATCCCAACGCGCGCGCTTTTTCTTCGATATTGTTCCGGTTGACGTGGCGTTTGTGCCTATTTTCGTGCAATGTCGCCGTTGTGCCGCAAGAAAATCCTCTCCCGCTCGACCCGTTCGATCACAAAATCCTGCTCCAATTGGAACGTGACGGCGCGCTCACTAGCGCTGCCCTGGCGGAACGGGTTGGCCTCTCCCCCTCCGCGTGCCACCGACGCGTCAAAGCCATGGAGGCCTCGGGGATAATCGAGGGCTACGCGGCGATCCTCTCAGAAAAGGCGCTGGGACGCGGGGCCACCGTGTTCGTGGCGGTGACATTGGAAAACCAGCGCAGCGAGACCATGGCGGCGTTCGAGCGCGCGGTGGCGCTCTGCCGCGAAGTCCAAGACTGCCATTTGATGACCGGCGAAAGCGATTATCTGCTGCGCATCGTGCTTCACGACGACGACCGCTACGAGCGCGTGCACCAGGAGACGCTCTCGCGCCTACCCGGCGTGCGGCGGCTGGTGAGCAATTTTACGATACGCACGGTGTTTCGGCGCGCGGCGAGCGTGGGGCATTAGCCTCTTTCCCCCTCTCCCTTGCGGAGAAGGGGAAAGAGGGACGCACAAACACGCCGGCGCCCGATCGTCGCCCGCCCCTCATCCGGCCGCTCCGCGGCCACCTTCTCCGCAAGGGAGAAGGTTTGCT
>CADEDG010000046.1 GCA_902826035.1 uncultured Alphaproteobacteria bacterium | reverse complement strand
CAAGTCGATGCGCTCGCCATCGCCATGGGCACCAGCCACGGCGCCTACAAATTCTCGCGCAAACCCGACGGCGCGGTGCTTGCCATGAACGTGATCGAGGAGATTCATCGCCGCCTGCCGAACACGCATTTGGTGATGCACGGCTCGTCCTCGGTGCCGCAGGATCTACAGGAGATCATCAACAAATATGGCGGGACAATGCCGCAGACCTGGGGCGTGCCGATCGCGGAAATTCAGCGCGGCATCAAACACGGCGTGCGCAAGATCAATATCGACACCGACAACCGCATGGCCATCACCGGCGCGATCCGCAAAGCCTTCGCCGAACACCCGAAAGAGTTCGACCCGCGCTTTTATCTAAAGCCCGCCAAGGAAGCGATGCGCAAAGTCTGCGCGCAGCGCTTCGAAGAGTTCAACGCCAATGGCTGGGCCAGCAAGATCAAACCGCTGCCACTGAGCGCTATGGCGAAGCGCTACGCGAAGGGAGAGCTTACGCCCAAGATCGACGCAACGCGCGTGGCGGCGGAGTGAGGGCTCCGGCGTCTGGCCATCACCGGCGCCATCCGCAAAGCCTTCGTCGAGCACCCGAAGGAGTTCGACCCGCGCTTCTATCTGAAGCCCGCCAAGGAAGCGATGCGCAAAGTTTGCGCGCAGCGCTTCGAGGAGTTCAGCGCCAACGGCTGGGCCAGCAAGATCAAGCCGCTGCCCTTGAGCGCAATGACCAAGCGCTATTCCAAGGGCGAGCTGACGCCCAAGATCGACGCGACGCGTGTGGCGGCGGAGTGAGGGCTCCGGCGTCCCTCATTCCGCGGGTAGCGCCATAAGCCGATAGCCAACCCCCGGATCGGAGACGATCAAACGCGGCTCGCTTGAGTTGCGCTCAATCTTGGCGCGCAGCTGGCTGACATAGACACGCAGATATTGGATATCGGCGCGCTCAAATCCCCACACCGCCTTCAATAAATCCTGGTGGCGAACCACCTTTCCCAATTGCGCCGCCAACAGCGCCAGGATTTCGAATTCCTTCGGCGAGAGATCGATCTCGGCGCCGTCGCGGCGAACGACACGCGCGACGAGATCGATCTGCACTGGCCCGGTTTGCACCTTTGGCGCACTGCCCCCAGCCTGCACCGCGTGGCGAAGCGCCGCGCGAAGGCGCGCAAGCAGCTCCTCTAGCCCAAACGGCTTGGTGACATAATCGTCGGCGCCGGCGTCGAGCGCGCGCACCTTGAGAGCCTCGGCGTCGCGCGCCGTCAACACCACAATCGGAGTCAAGTCACTGGCGCGCACCTCCGCGATGAAGTCGAGACCATCGCCATCGGGCATGCCAAGATCGAGGAGGAGTGCCGCGGGCCTATAATGCGCGCGCGCGCGCCGCGCTTCAGCCAAGCTCTCCGCGCCGCATGCTCGAAAGCCGGCTGCCTTCAGCGTCACCACGAGTGAGCGCAACAAGGCGGCGTCGTCTTCGATAACAAGGATTGTCGCTTCAGCCGACATGGCGTGCCACCTTGGTCCAGCACGGGAAGGTCAACATGAACACCGCACCGCCGCCTTGACGATTGGCCGCTTTGAGCGCGCCGCCTTGCGATTCCATGAAACTGCGCGCCAGCGCCAACCCAAGTCCCAGCCCCGGCGCACGCCCGTCGCCTGAAACTCCGCGCACGAATTTTTGGAACAATCGCTCCGGATTGTCGCCAAGCCCCGGCCCTCGGTCGACGATTTCAACCATGACATCGTGATCCTCACAGCGCGCACTCACGCTGATCGGCGTACCGTTTCCGTACTTCGCTGCATTTGAGATCAGGTATGTAACCGCTCGGACAGCCAGCACCGGGTCTGCCGAGACGAATGGCAAGCCCTCGGGAATTTCGATTGCGATGTCGAGCCCGGCGGTTTCATTCTTCGCGTGACTCAGACCCGCGGCGACGATCTCGCCAATGGCGATCGCTTCGAGTTGAACCGGCGCCGCCCCCACTTCCACGCGAGAGGCCGCCAGCAGCGTGTCGACGAGCTCGGTCAATCGGCGCGCTTCGCCTTCGGCAAGGTCGATCAATTCACCCCGCGCTTCAACGGTATGGTTGTCAGCAAAGCGCTGCAGACTCTGCAGAGTGAAGAGGATGGTCGCCAACGGCGTGCGCAAATCGTGGGATACGCCCGCCAGCAATTCGGACTTAAAGCGTTCGCGCGATACTTCTTGGCGAACCGTCTCCAACGCCCGCGTCCGCTCCGCGATCACGCTCACCAGAACCCCGACAGCGCCGAACAACATGAGAGCGGCGAGATCCTGTACGCGCGCCACCGCCAGCGTGTGGCGCGGCTCCACAAATAGAAAATTGATCGCCGCAACGCTCAGAAGCGACGCCCCGAGCGAAGTCCGCAAGCCGTCGCGCATCGCACTCAGGACGATGGGGACCACGAAGAACAGCGCGAGGCTTTGCGGGTCGAGCCATCGTTCGCCCAAGGCCGCCAGCAGCGCCGCGGCGCCGACCATCGCCGCCATGCGGGCGAGTGGTCGGAGATCGCTTAACCAGCGTCTGGATTGGGCGGCGTCGCTCACTGCTGGAATCTGGCCCCGGTTTCCCGCCCGCGCAACCTAATGGAATCTTTATGCCGTCTCGTGCGAGGGCGGGACCATGGATAACCTCCCCCAAGCCGCCACCCACGCCGACCCCAAAAGCGGATTTTGGCGCCTGACGCTTGCCGCAATAGGCGTGGTCTACGGAGATATCGGCACCTCGCCGCTTTATGCCTTCCGCGAGTCGGTCGCGCACATCGTTCGCAAAGACGGCGCAGCGACCAGCATCGAGATCGTCGGCGTCGTCTCGCTCATGCTCTGGTCCTTGGTCACCATCGTCACACTGAAATACGTGTTTATCCTCCTGAGGCTCGACAATCGCGGCGAGGGGGGCACGCTTTCCTTGATGGCTCTGGTCCAGCGCGCTTTGGCGAAACGCACGCCCTTCGTGTTGTTGGTGGGCCTTGCCGGCGCTGGCCTCTTCTTCGGCGATGCGATGCTGACGCCAGCCATATCGGTGCTCTCCGCCATTGAGGGGCTGACGGTGCTCCCGGGGCTCAGCGGCCGCATCGAGCATTACATCATGCCGATTACGATGGGCATTTTGGTTGCGCTGTTCCTGGTGCAGCGGCGCGGCTCCGGCTTTGTCGGCGCATGGTTCGGGCCGATATGCATCCTTTGGTTTGTCGTGCTCGCCGCTTTGGGCCTGCTGCATCTCAGCCGCGACGTGACCATCCTTGCAGCGTTCAATCCCCTCAACGCAATGAGCTTCCTTGCCACCCATGGCGAGCTTGGCTTCGTCGTGCTGGGGTCAGTGTTCCTCACCGTCACCGGCGCCGAGGCGCTCTACGCAGACATGGGCCATTTCGGGCGCAAGCCGATCGCAGCCGCTTGGATGTGGCTCGTGTTCCCGGCGCTGACCCTCAACTACCTTGGCCAAGGCGCCATGGTGATCCTTGAGCCGGAAACCATCGGCAATCCCTTCTTTCTGATGGCGCCGGAAGTTTGGCGGCCTGCTGTTTTGGTGATCGCCACCGCCGCGACAATTATCGCCAGTCAAGCCGTGATCTCAGGCGCCTTCTCGCTGACGCAACAAGCAATCCAACTTGGCCTGCTTCCGCGCATGAAAATCATGCAGACCTCCGAACGTCATTTCGGCCAAATCTACATGCCGCAGGTGAATTACCTGCTGATGGCCGGCGTCTTGTTCCTGACCTTTTCGTTCGGCTCTTCGAGCGCGCTGGGGTCTGCGTACGGCGTTTCAGTGATCGGCGCCATGATCACCTCATCGATGCTGGCGATCATTGCACTCTGGAAAATAAGCAAGCGCCCGCTTTGGATCGCGGTGGCGTTGATGACGCCCTTCCTTGCCATCGAACTGGTTTTCGCCGGCTCGAATCTTCTGAAACTCTTCTCCGGAGGCATCGTACCCCTAATCATTGCCGCAGGCTTCATACTCATCATGTGGACTTGGCTGCGCGGTTCAGCGTTGCTGCATGAGCAAACGCGCCGCGATGTCAGCCTCGCGCAATTGCTGGCCACACTGGAGATCGCGCCGCCAAAACGCGTTCGTGGCACGGCTATCTTTTTGACTGCAGATCCTCACGCTGCCCCGAGCGTGCTGCTGCACAATCTCAAGCACAACCAAGTGCTGCACGAGCGTATCATTCTGCTCTCGATCCGCACCGCGCCGACGCCGCGAGCCGCCGACGCCGAACGCTTTACAATAGAAACCGTACGGCCAGATGTTCATGTCGTTACGTTGCGCTACGGCTTCATGGAGACGCCCAACGTGATCCATGGACTGACGCTGGCCCGCAAACACGGCCTCCACTTCGATATCATGACCACGTCATTTTTCCTGAGCCGCCGGTCGCTTGTGCCAACCGCAAAGGGAGCGATGCCGCGCTGGCAGGATTTGCTGTTCATTTTCCTGGCTAGGAATGCGGCGAGCGCCACGGAATTCTTCCACATTCCGAGCGCGCGTGTAGTGGAACTCGGCGCGCAGGTGGCAATCTGACCATTTTTTTAGACGCGCGCGTGACGCTCACCACGGCGCCCAGCGGTCACCGATGGACTGGCGCAAATCGTCGATGCGGCGTTGCGCGAAATAGGCGCGCTCCTCGGCGGTGCGCAGGTCGTCGTTGAGATCACGGCGTTCGCGGCGCAAACGATCGATCTCACTGCGCAAGCGATTGCGTTCATCGTCCGTCGCGGCATCGCCAAGCTCGCGCTCGCGATCGCGCAGATCTTCGTCAAGCTCGCGGCGGCGGGATTCGATTGTGCTAATGTCGCTGCGCGCATCGCTCAGCTCATACTCGGCGTCGCGGACTTGGCGTCCATCATTGTACGCGGCCAGAAAATCATACTGGAGTTCGGCCGGGCAAGAGCCGTTGAAATTTCCTCCGCGCCGCGCGAATGCGAACCCGTTCGGCGGCTGGCAAAATTGCCGCATGCCCGAAGAGAAGCCGTTCGCATAAGCAGGCCCGTCGGCGGCAAACCCTTTTTTTGAGCAACTCTCCGCGCGGTCGCCGAAACGGTCAGCGCCGTTGTTCGCCGCATCGTTGAAACCCAGCGCGCGCCAGTCAGCGCCTGCGCATTCCTCCGCGCTCATGGTCTCGCAGGCGGAGAGTGCTAGGGCCGCAGCAAGCGCCATGAGCGCCAAAAACGCATACTTCATTTTGCTGCTCCCCTTGGCCCAAGCTAGCGCCGCGCGCCAGAGCGCCATATGAACGCCCAAATGAATCGCTGCCGCCTCTATCTGATTAGCCCGCCGCGCTTTGAAACAGAAGCCTTTGCCGATGCGCTCCGGGACGCGCTGGCTGGCGGGGACGTCGCCTGCTTTCAGCTGAGGCTTAAGAATGCCGCCGATGCCGAAGTTATGCGCGTCGGCGCGGCGTTGAGACCCATCGTACAAAGCGCTGGCGCGGCGTTGATTCTCAACGACCGCCCCGATCTCGCAGCCAAGCTTGACGCGGATGGCGTTCATGTCGGCCAAAGCGACGCAAGTTACGCGCAAGCGCGCGCCATGCTTGGCGCGAACAAGATCGTTGGCGTGACTTGCCACAACTCGCGCCACTTCGCGATGGAAGCCGCCGAGGCCGGCGCCGATTACGTTGCGTTCGGCGCGTTCTATCCCACGGACACGAAAGCGCCTTCGCACTGGGCCGAGCCCGAAGTCTTGGAAATCTGGTCAGAGATTTCGACCATTCCCTGCGTCGCCATCGGCGGGATCACCATCGGCAACGCCGAACCGTTGATCCGCGCCGGCGCCGATTTTTTGGCCGTCAGCAGCGGCGTCTGGAATCATGCGCACGGCCCACGTGCGGCGGTCGCTGCTTTCAATGAGCTTTTTTACGCTTAGACGTCCTGGGTCCACTTTGAAGCGCGCACGCGCGCTAGGTGGCGCTCAAACATGAGCTGTTCGAGTTCGTCGCCATTGCCTTCCAGGAAGGCGTGCTTCTGCCAATAGCCGCGGCCCGGCCTGCCTGTGTCCCTGCTGACCACCAAAACATCGAGCGGCGGCTCGCGACGGCGGCGATTTTGTTCGGAGATGGCGTCGAGCGCGCCCCAGAGCGAATGCTGATCGAACTCGCCGATCTGCAAATCCTGCGCGGCGGCGGCTTCGCGCAACGCGTCCGCCGCTTGCGTGTACGTGTAAGGTTGCCCGCCCGAGAGAGCCCGCTCCACCAGCAGATTGCGCAGCAATCCCACCAGCGCCTCCTTCTGCCCGCCTGCGCGGAGCCGTGCATTGCGGGCGAGATTCTTGCGGCCCAACAATTGGCCGAGTTTCTCCAACACCTTCTGCATCTCGACATGATCGGGAGCGCCATCCCAGCCGCACAGATCCGCAGCCTGCAACGCATCGAACGGCGGCGCCAGGGAGCACGGCGCGATCTTCACGGGCGCCAATTGGTTATGCTCAAGCCCAATCCTTGCCTCGCGCGTCACCCAGTGCGAGGAGAACGCCGCAAAGCTCCAGCACACGATCATGGCGCGCGACGCGTCGATCTCCTCCTGGATGCGCCGCTCCCAATCGACGCCGACCTCGATGCCGGCGTCAAACCACACCGAGACGTCGAGATCGAGCAGCAACGCCACTATGGGCTCCACGCGCGCAATATCTTCGCGCTTGTATGAGATGAACACGTCGGCCATGGGCGCAGGCTCAGGCCTTCGATTGCCGCGACATCCAGAAATAGCTGATCGCGACCGCGACCGTGAACAAACCCGGGCCTACCCAGTTTGCGACGGACGCGAAGTCGGCACCGACAAGCGCCAGTGGCGCTGCGTTATTGGTGGCGCCGATCAGGCCGGCGTTGAGAATGCCGAGCAGGCTTTCCCCGACGATGAAACCGCAGGCGAGCAAGACGCCAAAGCGCTTGGCCATCGCCGCGTTTTCGCGCCGCGAGACCGCGCGATCGTAAAGCCAGCCGATCAGCGCGCCGAGAATGACGGGTTGGGTAGCGTCCATCGGCAGATAGATGCCAATGCCCACGGCGAGCGGCGGAATCCGCAGCTGCTTGAAAAAGCCCAGAATCTCATCGATGAAAATCAGCACCAGGCCAATCAATGCGCCCGTACCGATGAGCGACCAATCGAGTTGCGCATTCAACACGCCGCGCGCGAGCGTCGAGATCAAAGCCGCTTGCGGTGCGCCCAGCGGCTCGGCGGCGATGGCGACGCGATTGGGATCGCCGGGAAAACCGTAAGCGTGGTTCAGCATGTCGAGCACGGGGCCGATAACTGCCGCGCCTGCGACCACGCCGACGATCAGCGCCACTTGCTGGCGCCAGGGCGTCGCGCCGACCAGATAGCCGGTTTTCAAATCCTGGAGATTATCGTTGGAAATCGTCGCCACCGAAAACACGATGGCGACGGCGAACAGCGCGAACGCCACCAGCGCATCGGTCGCGCCCACGCCAAGCGCGGGCAGCGCCAACACCGCGAGCATCAGCGCGCCGGAAACTATCGCCAGAATGCCGATGCCCGACACGGGAGAGTTCGAAGCGCCGATCAGGCCGGCCATGTAGCCCGCGACCGTGGCGATGAAAGCGCCCACCAAAACCACGAAAAGAACGCCGCCCAGCACCAGCGGCCAGGTTATTGCTTCGAGCGGCCCGCCTTGCACGAAACTGTACAACAGCCAGCCGATCGCGAGGAGGCATGCGAGGCAAGTGAGCCCTATTACCCCCGGCGAGAGATCGCGATCTTCCTGCGCGCCGGTCTTCGCCGCGGCGCTGGCGCGCGCGGTGGCGGCCATGCCGTCGAACACCGGCTTCACGAGTTTCACCAGGCTCCAGATCGCGGCGACGCCGATGACGCCCGCACCGATGAAGCGCGCTTGGGCGCGGAAGGCGTGATCGGCAAGCTCGGCGATGTCGCCTTCAAGGCCCGCTGTCATGATCGGCACGATGCCGGCCCAGGTGATCAGCAGGCCGACCAGCATGGCCACCCCCACCGAAATCCCAACCAGATGCCCTGCCCCCACCAAAGCCATGGACCAGCCGAGCGTCACACCAGTGACGCTGGCGCCGATGCGGAAAAAGTGCTGCGTGGTGGCTACCGCGAGCCCGGTGAAAGTCACGATCTGCACGCCCGCCGCCGCCAGCGCGCCGAACAGCACCACCAGCGGCCCGCGCGTGCGCTCGATCACGTTGGCTGGCGCCTCGTCGCCGGTGGCGCCGACTTTCAGCACTTCCGCCGCCGCCACGCCTTCAGGGAACGGCAGCGGCGAATTCACCACTAAAGCGCGCCGCAGCGGGATCGAGAACATCACGCCCAGGATGCCGCCCAGCGCGCAGATCAAAAACGTTGTCCAGAACGGAAACCCCTGCCACCAGCCGATCATGACGAGCCCCGGCAGTACGAAAATGATCGCCGAAAGCGTGCCGCCCGCGGAAGCCACGGTCTGCACGATATTGTTCTCGCGGATGCTGCCGGTGTTGAACGCCCGGAAAATCCCCATCGAGATCACCGCGGCGGGAATCGAGGAAGCGATGGTGATGCCGACCTTCAGGCCGAGATAGATGTTGGCTGCGGTGAAGATGATGGCGATGAGGGCGCCGAGGACAAGCGCGCGGAGGGTAAGTTCGGACTGGGGCATGGGGGCGTTCTCCGGCCCAGCCCGGCGGCTGGCAATCCCGAACTCTAAGCCGAGGCTTTCGCGGCGCCTACAGGACTAGGAAATCCCGGCGAAGCGCCCTACTTCCAGGTCTCCGGATTCCACGGCCCCGCCCCGCCCCAGCGAGTTATCCACATGACCCATTTCCCGACCCGCCTCGACGATGCCGAAAAAACCGCCCCTGAGGGCCGCAATGCGCCGGATGTGGTGGAGAAAGCGCTGTTCGACGCCCGCGTGGTTATGCTCACGGGCGAGGTGAATGACCTCCAGGCCCGCCGCGTCACCGAGCGGCTGTTTGCGCTCTCCTCCCAGAACGCCGATCCGATCACGTTCGTGATCTCCTCGCCCGGCGGGCACGTCGAGAGCGGCGACATGATCCATGACGTGGTCAAGTTCATCAACGCGCCGGTGCGGATGCTCGGCACGGGTTGGGTGGCGAGCGCCGGCGCGCTGATCTATGCCGCCGCGCAGCGCGAGAACCGCTATTGCCTGCCCAACACACGCTTCCTGCTGCACGAGCCGCGCGGCGGCGTCGGCGGCATGGCGAGCGACGTCGAAATCCAGGCGCGCGAAATCCTGAAAATGCGCGAGCGCCTCAACCGCATCTTCGCCGAAGCCACCGGCCAGCCGATGGACAAGATCAAGCGCGACGTCGATCGCGATTATTGGATGCAGGCGGAAGAAGCCAAGGCCTACGGGCTGGTGGGAAAGATCGTGCGGAGCGCGGCGGAGATACGGTAGCCCTTGGATCGCCGGCGTCCTCGCCGGCATCTTTGCTTGCTACCGCACGGACGGCGGTTGTAATGGCAATACCGTATGCCGGCGAGGACGCCGGCGGTCCAAGCGAGCGACACGTCTTGTGGGAGCGGCTTGAGGATCGGAGGGCGCCATGCATCCAACACGTCGCGCAAGCCTGCTCAGCCTTGGCGGGGTCCCGCTCGCGCTTGGCGCTTGCGCAACCGCCGATGCCCAGAGCCCAACTGCTCAGAGCCCCGGGTTGACGCCGGCCCAGCACGCCGCCTGGCTCGACCGCTACAAGCAGGCCTGGGAGACGCGCGATCCGGCCGCCGCGGGCGCACTCTTCAGTGCTGACGCTAGCTACCACGAAATGCCGTTCGACGCGCCGATGCAGTGCCGCGCCGCGATCGAAGCATATTGGGCGCGGGTCACGGCGGGCCAAGCCAATGTGCGCTTCAGTTATGAGATCGTCGCCAGCTCGGGAGACCAGGGCGTCAGCCAATGGCATGCGACGTTCAACAGCGTCCCGGACGGCGCGACCATCGACCTCGACGGCGTCTTTGTCTGCCGCTTCGCTGACGCGCTCACGGTCAACGCGCTGCGCGAATGGTGGCACGTGCGCGTCACGCCGGCGGCATGATCGGATGCGCGCCCTCCTCGTTGCGCTCTTCGCGCTTGCGCTCGCGGGCTGCATGACCGCGCCCGCGCCTCCGTCCGGTCCATGGCTGGACTTCGCGACTTTGCAGCCGGGTCGTACCTCTAACAGCGCGCTCGCCTGCTCGGCTGACATGTGCCCCGCGGCGCAGATCTCGCGCCCGGAATTCACATTCAGCGCTAGCGCCGAGCGCGTCGCCGCCATGCTGCGAAGCATTGAACCCAATGCGCAGTTCAACACCGAAGCCAATGGCGATATCCGCGCGCGCTATGTCGCGGTGACGCCGCTGCTGCGCTTCCGCGACGATGTCGATGTGCTGATCCGCCCGGTTGCGGCTGAGCAATCTCGGGTGGCGGTGTTCTCGCGCTCGCGCATCGGCAAGTCCGATCTCGGCGCCAATGCCGCGCGCATCAATGCGCTGGAAACGCGGCTCCGAGCGGCGCTCGGGGACACCTAACCGACGCAATCGGAAGGAGAGCGTGTATGCTCGCAATGCTCGCCGCTCTCGCGCTCGGCGCCTGTTTCGGCCCGCCGCAGCCCGTCGCGATCGCCGACTATTCCGATCATGCCATGGAGCCGTTCATCGCCCGCGATGGGCAGACGCTCTTCTTCAACAACCGCAACGAGCCGGCGGAGCAAACCGATTTGCATTGGGCGAGCCGCATCGACGACACGCATTTCCGCTATCGCGGCCGGATCACCAGCGCCAATTCCAACCATCTCGACGGGGTGCCCTCCCTTGCCCGTGACGGCACGTTCGCGTTCACCTCGCTACGCGCGTTCGAGCGCGGCGGCGCCACGATCTGGATGGGCCGCTGGAGCGACAATGCCGTCACCGCGCTTAACCTCCAAACCGCGCTCCGGCCAGGGCCCCCTCCGCGCTTCAACATGGACGGCGAACTCTCAGCCTCCGGCGCGCACCTCTACGTCACCGACAATCGCTGGGCGCTGATCGGAGGCTTGCGCACTTCCGACATCCGCCTCAGCGTCCGCAACAACGGCCGTTGGCGGCGCGCACCCGAATTCGATTCATGGTTTGCGGCAATTAATACTCGCAACGCGCTGGAATATGCGCCCGCCACCAATGAGGCGGAAACGGAATTGTACTTCACGCGCCTGACGCTCGCTTTCCTGCGGCCGCCGCGGTTCGAGACTTTCGTTTCCGTACGCGCCAACACGGCAGCGCCGTTCGGCGTGCCGGAGCGCGTCGAGGCGCTGCAAGGTTATGTCGAGGCCCCCAGCGTCGCCCCCGATGGCGCGCTCTATTTCCACGCCATGGTTGACGGACGCTTCACCATCATGCGCGCGCCGCGGGGATGCCGGTAACGTAACCGAGCCTTAATCGCCGTGGTGTAGAGAGAGGCGTTCGCAAGACTTCGAGCAACGAAGCGCGCGGGTTGGTGGAGATTTCTCTATGCGCATTGGTTCGGCGGGCCCCGTGCTCGCGGTGATTCTGGCTGCTTGCGGCGCGCAAGCGGCTTCTACTCCCCATGGCGAAGCTGACGATGCGCACGGTGCGGCAGCCGCCCATGGCGCGCCAGCTCATGGCGCGCCTGGTCATGGCGACGCACATGCGCAACCAGCCGCCGCGCACGGCGCGCAGCCCGCCGCACACCATGACGGCGCGCATTGGTCGTACAATGATCAGGCCGCCTGGGGGCACAATGCCGATGTATGCGGCGTGGGCGCCGAGCAATCGCCGGTCAATCTCTCAAGTGCTGCGCCAGTCGCGGAAGTGCCCGACCTCAATCCGCGCTATTTGCCCCTCGATGGCGCGTTCGTGAACAATGGCCACACGCTGCAATTCGCGCCCGCCGCCAACACCTCGATGCTGACCATCGGCACGGATGCATACAATCTAGTGCAATTCCATTTTCACTCGCCCGCCGAACACACGCTCGACCGTCGCGCTTATCCGGTGGAGCTGCACTTCGTGCATCGCAACAGCGCCGGCCAACTCGCGGTCGTGGGCGTGTTCATCGAAGAAGGCGCAGAGAATTCCGCGCTCGCTGCACTGATCGCTGCAAAGCCGCAGGCCGAAGGAGATGCGAACGCGACCCATGTCGCGCTCGACCCCGCTTCGTTGCTGCCTGGAGATAGCACCTATTTCGCTTATGCGGGCTCTCTGACTACCCCGCCTTGCTCGCAAGGCGTTCGTTGGAACGTGCTGCGCACGCCAATCCAGGCATCGCCTGAGCAGGTGGCAGCACTCCGCGAAGCGCTGGGCGCGAGTTCACGCCATGTTCAAGCGCTCAACCAGCGCACGGTGCTGCTGGGACTATAGGACGCAGGCGGTTTCCTCGCGCTTCGTGAAATCAAGACCTTCCGCGCGCTTCTGAACGATCGGTAATCCCGCCGCCGTGCTCTGGCGGCGGGTCAGCCGTAATTTCGCCCCGCCCCGCACCGAAACGCAGCGCCGTCATTAGTCACGGGGCTGCGGGGCCCGATGCGGAACGGAGCGACGGGCCCATGGTGGAACAGCGTAACGGAAAGCGGCGCGGCGGCGCGCGCGGCGGGATTGCCGCGCTCCTTGTCCCGCTGGCGCTCAGCCTTGCGCCAGGCGCGCACGCAGAGATCGTCGCCTTTGAGGCCAATCTCGGGCCCGCGCCTAACTCCGCTTCGCTCACCACCGAAACGCCGCTCAACGAGTCCGACGCCCGCTTGCTCGCCGCCACCATCTGGGCCGAGGCGCGCTCGGAAGGCGAGATCGGCATGCGCGCGGTGGCGCATGTCATCGTCAATCGCATCAGCGCGCGGTTCGGCGAAAATGTTGAGAGCGTGATCCTGGCGCCGTGGCAATTCTCCGCCTGGAATGCGCGCGATCGAAACCGTCCGCTGGTGGAAAATCCGGAGGCCTACGCCACCGAGGGCGGCAATCTCGTTGCATGGGAAGCCGCTCAGCGCATTGCGCGCGAGGTGCTGTTGGGACAATCGAACGATCCCACCGAAGGCGCGCTGTTTTATCATGCGTGCTCGGTGCATCCGCGCTGGGCGCGCTTCGGCGAGGGCCGACGCGTTATCGGCGCGCACGTTTTCTATCACGACGTCCGCGACGGTTCGCAGCGCCGGGCACACGTCATTGACGTTTCAGAGGCGTTCGAAGAGGGCCTGCCGATCGAGGAAGAAGACACCGCGGCAGTTCGCTAGGCCTCTGCGTCCAAGATGAACGCCACCTTGGACCGCCGGCGTCCTCGCCGGCGTACGCCGCTGGGCACTCACTGAGCGCTAGCGCGGTAGCAAGCACCTTCGCCGGCGACGCCAGCGGTCCACGTTGCGCCCTCAGTGGCTCTCGCCGCGCCAGACCTGCTTGTAGGCCAGGTACAAGAGCGCCGAAAGCACGAGCAGGAAGGCAAGCACGATCACGCCCGTGCGCTTGCGCTGCTCCATGTGCGGATCGGCGGCCCACTGCAGGAAGGTGGCGACGTCGGTCGCGTATTGCGCCACGGTGGTCGGCGAACCGTCGGCGTATGACACTGCGTTATCGACAAGCGGCGGCGCCATAGAGATCTTCTCGCCGGGGAAATACCGGTTCACGTGCTGAGCGCCGCTCGTCTCGCCGGTATAACCCATCATCAGGGAACGCACATAATCCGCGCCGCCATGGCGGGCTGACACGATCACCGAGAGGTCGGGCGGCAACGCACCGCCATTGGAGGCGCGCGCCGCGATCGCGTTCGGGAATGGCCTGCGGAAATAATCGGATATCCGCCCCGGACGATCCGTGGGCTGCCCACTGGTTCCGTCAATGTCGGTGATGGTTGCGGCTTCGGCGATGGCGCGGACATAAGGATTGTCGGTGACTTCCACGAAACGCCCGCCGTGTTCGGGCTTGGTGGTGGTCATTTCCTCGGCGCCTGTTTCGTGGTTGCGCACTAGATAGGCCGCGAATGGCCCGCCCTCTTCACCAAGGTGACGATAGGCCAAATGCTCCAACGCATGGCAATTCGAGCAGACCTGCGAATAGACCTGGAAGCCGCGTTGCACCGCGCCCATGTCGTACCCCCCCAAGGGGCTGTCGAAGCTGAACCGATAATCCTCGGGATGCTCGGCCTCACTGGCTGCGAACGCGACGCCAACAGCAGCCGCGGCCGCAATCGCGGCGATAGTCAAAGCGCGCAACATCAGGAGGCTCCCTGCGCTTGGCCGGTGACCGGCTTGGCGATCGTGTCCGGCACGCGGTTCGGCTTTTCAATCAAGCCAAGCAGCGGCAGCAACACGAGGAAGAAGAAGAAATAATAGGCGGTCATGAGCTGCGACAGGCGCGTCACCGTGAACTCGAACGGAATGTTGTGATCAACCAGGATGAACGGGGCCCCACCGCCGAATGCGCTCCGCTTTGCTTCGTTGATCTTCTCGTCGAGTTCCTCGCGCGTGTCGGCGCGAACTTCGATGGACCGAGGCGTCCCCCCGACAGTCGCGCGCACCATGCCTCCAGTCGGGCCATTGCGGCTTGCGAGTAATATCTCGGTTCGCTCGCGCATCGCGCTCACCGCAGCTCTGCTTGCGGCAGGATATTCCGCTTCGCTGGTCGCCACGATCGGTTGCTCGATCAATTGACCGCCTTCGGCCCAGCGCACTGCGCCGCTATAATTGCCAGACTTGGCTAAAACGACGCTCGGGCTTTGCCCGCCGCACCAACCGAGCACGCAGGAAACCACCACGAAGATCAGGAAGAATTGCCGCGCCGCAGGCCGATACCGCATCGAACGCACGCTCGATGTGTCGAGCCACGGCAACACGAACAACACGCCAATCGATGCAAACATGGCGATGACGCCAGCCGTACGAGAGTCAATCGGACCGATGTTGAAGTCGAACGCGCGCAGAATCGCGTAGAACGGCAGCAGATACCATTCCGGCACGATCTCCGGCGGCGTCTGTACCGGGTTGGCGCGGATGTAATTGTCGGCGTGGCCGAGCGCGTCGGGCATGTAGAACACGAACACCGCAAACAGGATCAGGAAGATCGAGGTCGCGAACAAATCCTTCATCGTCGCGTGCGGCGTGAACGGCACGGTGTCGGCCTTGGATTTTACTTCTACGCCGGCGGGATTGTTCTGCCCTACTTCGTGCAGCGCCCAGATGTGCAACACCACGACGCCAGCGATCACGAACGGCAGCAAATAATGCAGCGAGAAGAAGCGGTTCAAGGTCGGCTGGTCGATCGCCGCACCGCCCGCGATCCAGGTCTGGATCGGCTCGCCCACGAACGGTATCGCGCCCAGGATCGAAGTGATCACGGTGGCGCCCCAAAAGCTCATCTGGCCCCACGGCAGCGTGTACCCAAGGAAGCCGGTGGCGACCATCAGCGCATAGATCAAGCACCCGAGGATCCAAAGCACTTCGCGCGGCGCCTTGTAGGACCCATAATAGAGCCCGCGGAACATGTGGATGTAGACAGCGAGGAAGAACATCGAGGCGCCGACAGCGTGGATCGGCTGGATCAACCACCCGTATGGCACGTCGCGTTTGATGCGCTGAACGCTGTCGAAAGCGTGATCGATGTGGGGCACGTAGTGCATCGCCAGCACAATCCCAGTGACGATCTGCACGATCAGGCACAACGACAGGATCGCCCCGAACGTCCACCAATAATTGAGGTTCCTCGGTGTCGGGTAGGCGACGAAGCTGTCGTGCGTCAGCCGGACGATGGGAAGGCGCTTGTCGAGCCAACGGGTGAACCCCGATTTCGGCTCATAGGTGGAATGACCGCTCACTTTTGGGGGCTCCCAAGCTTAGCCGATGCGAATGGTGGTGTCGTTGAGATAGACGAACGGGGCGACGCGCAGATTGATCGGCGCAGGGCCGCCGCGAATGCGACCGGAAGTATCGAAGTCCGAGCCATGGCATGGGCAGAACCACCCGCCGAACTGGCCCTTGTAAGCTGGATCGAAGGACGGCAGCGGCACGCATCCTAAGTGCGTGCAATTGGCCTGCAGGATCAGCCACTCGGCTTTCCCGGGTTCGCCATCGGCCTGCTTGATGCGGTCGGCGTCCTTTTCGGGGTCCTTGAGGCTCGCGTAATCGTCGCGCTGGGCGGAGGCGATTTCAGCAGGCGTGCGGTGTCGCACGAAAACCGGCTTGCCCTGCCAGATCGCCTTGATTTGCTGGCCCACCTCGATAGCGGAAAGATCCACCTCGGTGATCGCGAGCGCGCGGGTGTCGGCGGCTGGGTTCATCTGGTCAACGAACGGCCACGCAGTTGCCGCCGCGCCAACCGCGGCGACCGATCCCGCCGCAATGAAAATGAAGTCCCGGCGCGTTTCGCCATCGGCGCCATGTGCGTCTGCTGGTTTTGCCTCGGCCACCGCCATTTTCTCCGCGAGCTTGGTTCTCAATCAAAGCTAGGCTAGTCCGGGCTCTTAAAGCGCGCGGCGCGTCGCCGCATGCTCGCCCCGATTCCGCCCCGATTCTCCGGCGCTGGAGGCTCTAACGTGCGCCTCGCTCTCTATCAACCTGACATCCCCCAAAATCTTGGCGCGGCCATTCGCCTCGCCGCCTGCCTGGGGGTGGCGTTGGACGTGATCGAGCCGTGCGGGTTTCCCCTTACCGCCGCCGCAATGAAGCGGGCGGCGCTGGATTATGGGGATAAAGCACGCGTCTCCAGGCACTCCAGCTTGGCGGCGTTCCGTGCGGCGCCGGAACGAGAAGGCGGGCGCCTGGTGCTGATCGAGACCGACGGCGCTACCCGCTTTCAGGATTTTTCGTTTTCCACAGGCGATACGCTGATCCTCGGCCGCGAAAGCGCAGGTTCGCCCGGCGAACTCTACGCCGCCGCCCAGGCCAGCGTGCGCGTGCCCATGCGCCCCGGTTTGCGCTCGCTCAATGTCGTGGTGGCGGGTGCAATGGTGTTGACAGAGGCGATGCGACAAACCGGGGACTGGGAGAAATTGGATTGAGCGAAACTGAGGCCCGCAAGCAGCGCTCCCGCGCCTGGTTCGAAGAGTTGCGCGACCAGATTTGCGCCGAATTCGAGCGGCTGGAGAACGAGGCGCCGGTGAGCCTTTACCCAGGCGCGCCGGGGCGGTTTGTGCGGACACCCTGGCGGCGCGGCGACGGCGCCAGCGATCAAGGTGGGGGCGTCGCCGGGCTGATGCGCGGGCGCTTCTTCGAAAAGGTCGGCGTGCACGTGAGCACGGTGCATGGCCAGTTCAGCCCCGAATTCGCCAAGCAGATTCCCGGCGCGGAAACCGATCCGAGCTTCTGGGCGTCCGGCATTTCGCTGATCGCGCATATGCGCAATCCCCACTGCCCCGCCGCTCACATGAACACGCGCCATATCATTACCACGCGCTGGTGGTTCGGCGGCGGCGGCGACCTCAACCCGACGCAAGTCTATCAACGCAACGAAGAAACCGAAGATGCGCGCGCTTTCCACGCGCCCTATCGCGACGCGTGCGAGAAACACGAAGCGGGCTTGTATGCGCGCTACAAAAAATGGGCCGACGAATATTTCTGGCTGCCGCATCGGGCCGAACCACGAGGCGTCGGCGGCATTTTCTACGATCACCACAATAGCGGCCGCGACGCGGGCGAGGATAGCTGGGAGCGCGACTTCGCGTTTACGCAAGACGTTGGCCGCGCTTTCCTCGCGGCCTACCCGCCGCTGTTGCGCAAGCACATGCACGAAGCGTGGACTGAGGCCGAGCGCGAAGAGCAATCGGTTCAGCGAGGGCGCTACGTGGAGTTCAACCTGCTCTACGATCGCGGCACGACGTTCGGGCTAAAAACCGGCGGCAATGTCGAGAGCATCCTCTCAAGCATGCCCCCGGTGGCGAAGTGGCCGTAAGGCTGATATTGGCCCAATTCAGACGCTCGATACTCCAATAGCTCGCTGGCGCAATTCGTTTAGTCGCGCGCACACTTCCTCTATTGGCGCAGCAAAACTGTGCGCGAAGATGTAGTCGCTGACGCCCATCGAACTGCGGTTGACGCGCCTCGTCGGCGTGTCTTGAGCATTGGCTAAGTCGTATCCGATCACCCGGATCGTTCGGTATTTGACGACCTTGAACTCAGAGACTTGGCTCCAAGCAACGCGGCGTCGTTCCCACATTGCCCGGTACGAAAACCCTTCGGAGTCAGCCGCTAGCCCCGTGGGGTCGGCAAGCTGTCGGATGAAACAGACGGAGACAAACGCGAAATACCCACCGCACACTATCAACACGATTGAGCCAATTGGGCGCTGCTCTGCCCACCAAATGCCAAATCCAATCGCAAATGCGGCGAAGGCTCCGCTTCCTATGACCCGCAGCCAGAGGCTAGAGCGAACAGGAGGATAAGAGAGGTCGGCGGGCATATCCCTCAATGCGCAAGTCGGCGGAAGTCGTCCAGGGCACAATGACTGCTCTCGGCGAAATGCAGACGCCCCATCCGAGCGCGCGATGGCGCCAGAAGCGCCTCCACGCAGCGTTGGCGCGCCCCTGGCAAGACTAGGCCGAGTGTTTCTCCACCCACGCCGCGAAGGCCTGCGCGAACGCGCCTAGAAACTTCTTCGTGCCCTCGTTGGCAAGCTTGCCCTGCTCATCGAACAAAGTATGCGCCGCACCGATATAGGCTTCCGGCTGTTGTAGCGTCGGCATGTTCAAGAACATCAGGCTCTGGCGCAGGTGGTGATTCGCGCCGAAGCCGCCGATCGCGCCCATGGAAGCGGAGATCACGGCCGCGGGCTTGCCGTTGAACACGCTCTGTCCGTACGGGCGCGAGCCCACATCGATGGCGTTCTTCAAAACGCCTGGGACTGAGCGATTGTATTCAGGCGTCACCCACAATACCGCCTCAGCGGCTTTCACCTCGTCGCGAAAGCGGGTCCATTGTGCAGGCGGCGCGGCCTCCAAATCCTGGCTGAAGAACGGAAGATCGCCGATCTCGACGAATTTGAACGCGAGCCCCGCCGGCGCAGCGGCGACAAGCGCCCGCGCAACCTTGCGGTTCAAACTATCTTTGCGAAGGCTGCCGACAATAATTGCGACGCTGCGGCTCATCTTGCGTTCCCCTATAGATCAAACCAATGTATTGTTGCAGTTGCAACGAATAGCGATATAGATGCAGATGCAACAAAAACAAGCCCCGAAAACTTTGGTTCTGCCGAAAGACCCGGTCCAGCGCGCCTGGGTCGCCGTGCAGCGCTTTGGCCCGGCGCTGTTGGAGCGGGTTGACGCGCGCTTGAGGTTGGCTGACCTCCCGGCGCTCGAATGGTACGATGTGCTCTGGGCGCTCGAGCGCGAAGGGCCGCTGCGCCAGCGCGACCTCGCCGACCACATGCTGATCGCGCGCTATTCGATTTCACGCCTGATCGACCGCATGGAGGCCGACGGCCTGGTCGAGCGGCGCGAATGCCCGCACGACGGGCGCGGGCAGATGGTGCACGCCACGCCCTCGGGCCTCAAGCTCCGCAAAACCATGTGGACAGTTTACGGAAAGGCCATGCGCGAAGTGCTGGCGCCGCTGAACGAGAAAGAGGCGCTGCAGCTGGCGGCGCTGCTGGCGAAACTAGCCTAAACCGCCCGCACATTATCGCGCAGCCAGGCTGCGAACTCGTCCTCGTCGATCTCCGCGGAAGCAAGCGCCAAGCACTGAACGATGACTTCGGCTTCTTCGGCGACAATCTCCAAGCCGTTCACGTACAAAAATGAATACGCCGCCAGAAATCCAGTGCGCTTATTGCCGTCAACGAACGGATGGTTGCGCATGACGCCCGCCGCGTAGAGTGCGCCCAAAGCGACGGGATCAGTTTCGCCGTAGCTCCACGCGTTGCGCGGTCGTGCGAGCGCTGATTCCAACACGCCGGCATCTCGCAAACCTAGCGAGCCGCCGTGTTCAACGAGCTGTTCGTCATGCATGACCTGGACCGCAGCACGATCCAGCCATTTTGACTCACTCATTTCGCTAGTTCGCGCAGCGCGTTGCGATAACGCTTCATAGCGCGCCGCGCCGCTTCAATCTGCTCCTGCAAACCGCCATCAAATGAACGAAGCGCCACGCCGTCCGGGGTGTCGCTCACGCTCAGCTCATCGCCCTCGCCCACGCGCAGCTTGGCCAGCACTTCCTTGGGAAGCACTACGCCCAGGGAATTGCCGATGCGGCGGACTTTCAGGGTTCGGCCAAGCGGCCTGGATGGGGTATCGGCCTGGAACGGCGCCTGCTCGGCGTCGCTTACGCCTTTGTTTTTGCGGTCATCTGTCATCAGGCTGGCCTCAATGTTATAACACAAGTTATAACGAACTAACCCGCCTGTCCAGCCCTACGCCATCCCCTGCGCCACCGCCTTCAGGCGCTCGATCACCGAGAGCTTGTCGTCTGGGAAGTCGGAATCGATCCACCAGGCCTCAACTTCGCGTATCACCTCGCCCACCTTCGGCCCCGCGGGCACACCGGCGGTCATGACTTCCTCGCCGCTGAGCGGCAGCTTGGGCGGGGTCCACATCTGGCCATGCGCCATCAGCGCGCGCCATTGCTGCGCTTTGTCCCCACCCGCACTCGCCCACGCGAGCATGACGCGATCGCGGAACGCCTCGTTGCCAAGCCTGTAGATGGCGCGGCGCATCTCTTTGAGCGACATGTACGAGGTGATCTTCAGTTCATCGTCAAGCGCGGAGACTAGGCGGTCACGCTCCTCGTTCGACAGCTTCAACCGCCGCGCCAGCGCGCGCGCGCCTTCTTGGTCCTTGAGCGCCGCCGCAATGCGCGTCATCGCGTCGACCGGCATCAAGAGATCGGCCTCGATGCGGCAGAGCGCATCCAGGCGCGTTTCGTTGCTCATTTCCGGCAATGCTCGCGTGCGCACTTCGATCACGCTCATGCCTTCCCAAGCGGCGCGCGGATCGGGCGCGGCGAGCAGCTTCTTCACTTCTTTCCAGATCCGCTCGACCGAAAGCGCATCGAGCCCTCCGACCAGATCGGCGCACGCGTGCAGTCCGTGCGGATCGAGCGGGGTCCGCGCGTACCAAGCGTTGAAGCGGAAATAGCGAAGGATGCGGAGATAGTCCTCCTTGATACGCTCGTGCGCGTCGCCGATGAAAATCACCCGGCCGGCGCGCGCATCGTCGAGGCCGCCGCCGATGGGATCGTGGATTTGACCATGCGCATCGGCATAGAGCGCGTTCATACGAAAATCGCGGCGCTGGGCGTCCTCCTCCCAGCTTTCGGTGAACGCGACCGTGGCGCGGCGACCATCGGTGCTGACATCGCGGCGCAGCGTGGTCACCTCGAACGGCTTGTGATTGACGACGAGGGTGACGGTGCCGTGCTCGATGCCAGTCGGATGCGCGGCGAAGCCGGCGGCTTGCGCGATTTCGGTGACGCGGTCCGGCGTCAGCTGCGTGGCGATGTCGATATCATCGACCTCGCGCCCCATCAAAGTGTTGCGCACACACCCGCCGACGAAGCGCGAGCCGTCTGGTCGTGCAGCTTCGAGAGCAGCGATCAGCGCCTGTGTTTCCGGCGCTTTGAGCCAGGGGGCGTGGGGGATTGCGGTCATTGCGAACAGTCTTCGCGTAGTTTGCGGCACCCTTCAACCGACCCCGCGCCGCATGACCTCTTCGCTAAACTAACGATCCCGCGCCACGCGGATGCCGGTGTCGTCGCCGTGTTCGTGGCGGCGCCCTCCGCCGCGGCCGCCGAGACTGGCCAGGTCAGAGCGCCAGGACGATCCGATGATCGCGCGACGCGGGTCGCCCGGCGCGTAGGGATCCTCGAGCCATTCCCCGACATTGCCAATCATGTCGTAGAGCCCGAACGCGTTCGGCTGGAACGTTCCCACGCGCCGCGGGCCGACGGGCCAGCACTCGTCGTGATACGCCACGCCGTTGCGCGCGCCTCGCTCACAGACCGGGGTTTCGTTGCCCCAATAATAATTCTGTCGCCGGCCGCCGGGAAACGCCGCAAGCGCCCATTCCTCGGTTGTCAGCAACCGGTAGCGACTTCCCGCCCGTTCGCTCAGCCAGCCCACATAAGCTTGAGCATGGTCCCAGGTCACATTCAGCACAGGCAGTTCGGCGTATTCGGATTCCATCCAGCCGCCCCAACCTTCGTTGTCTGGCGTGTAGCCATCGCAGCCGCCATCCTCCACGCACGCCGCCCATTGCGCGAACGTCACCTCGTATTGGCTCACCGCGAACGATTGTTCGGGAATCCACACCATCGAAGGGCAGTCTTCGCAGTCACGAAAGGGTTCGGGCGCGGGAAACGAAACCGTCACCGGCGCTGCTCTGCGCCGCAGCTCTTGGCATGGGCGCGAAATCTCCCACGCCGGGCAATATGCGGAAACCGGATCGTCTTGCCCCGAGGCTTCGCCGTGCAGCCAAGTGCTCGCGAGCACGGCAAGCGCAGCGGCCACTATTAGACGGACTTGCATGCACATCTCCCCCAGGCGATTCGTACACAAATGTTAGCTGTTCGGCGCTGCACCGTCACGGGCTTCCGTTGCAGCCGCCTCGCCAAAAAGGTATCCAGGTTCTAGAAAATCCACGATGCTCAGACTTTACGGCCACCCCTTTTCCTCTTTCACCTGGAAGGCGCTGATCGCGCTTTACGAACGCGACGTGGCGTTCGAGTTCATGATGTTAGGACCCGACAATCCCGACAATAACGCAGCTGTGGCCCGGCATGCGCCCACCGGGCAGTTTCCCGTCTTGGTCGATGGCCAACGTGTCGTGATCGAATCGGCGGCGATCATCGAATATCTCGATCTGTACCACGGCGACGCCCCGCCAATGTTTCCAAGCGATCCGCGCGCGGCCATCGAGGCGCGGCAGATGGATGGCGTGTTCGACGATTACGTCATGGTTCCATTGCAGCGCATGGTTGCGGCGGTTCTACGCGAGGAGAGCAAACGCGATCCCCACGTCGAAGGCGAAGTGCAAGTATTGCTCGACAAGAGTTATGCATGGCTTGACCACTGGATGGGCGGGCGCACTTGGGCCGCGAACGATGCCTTCGGCATCGCCGATTGCGCGGCGGGGCCGGCGTTATTCTATGCGCATTGGGGGTTTCCAATCCCAGAGGCGCATGCGGATTTGCGCGCCTACCGCTTGCGACTGCTGGCGCGGCCGTCGGTCGCACGCGCCATCGACGAAGCCAGGCCGTGGCGGGAATATTTTCCGCTCAAAGGGCGCGGCAGCCCTGATTAAGTTAGGCTCACTTGTACAGCCGCTCCCACAGCGCGCGAATCATCCCCGCGGTGGCGCCCCAGATGAAGCGGCCTTCGTAGGGCATGGCGTAGTAGGCGCGCTTGTAGCCGCGCCACTCGCCTTCGCGGCGCTCGTGATTGGCGGGGTCGAACAGAAACGACAGCGGCGCTTCGAACACGTCCGCCACTTCGCGCGGATCGAGCGTGAGTGAAAAGCCCGGCTCGACCAGGCCCACGATCGGCGTGATACGAAAGCCAGTGCCGGTCTCGTACTGATCCCAGGCGCCGATCGGTTCGATGAAGCGCGCATCGAGGCCAATCTCCTCGCGCGTTTCGCGCAGCGCGGTTTCGAGCGCGCTCGCATCGTCGGCGTGCACGCGCCCGCCAGGGAACGACACTTGCCCCGGATGCGCAGGAGTTTCCTCGGCGCGCTGCGTGAACAACATGGTCCACCCCTCGGGCCGGCGCACGATGGGCGCAAGCACTGCGGCGGGACGAAAGGTGGTCGGACGATCCGGCCACTCGGCGTTCAAGTCCGCATCGCCCCGCATGCGCGTCGGCGCTGGCGTGTCGAACGGATCTAGGCGGGTGCGGAGGAGGGATTCAAGTTCCACGACTTGGCCCAGCGAAGATTAGTTTAAACCTGACAGAGGGTAGCTGCATATTTGTTGTCAAGAACGGCGGATAACAGCCCGAAGACGAACGCTCCAACACCGATTAGCTGAAGGAGCGTAACGGCCGAACCACCTCCGAAATTGACCAAATCGCTTGAAGGCGACTTCTTGAGAACGTCCTCAAAAAAATCTCGTCGCTCCGCTGCATTTTTCACTCGCTGCTCGAGGTCTTCCTTCAATGATTGCAGCATATTGGGCGTCTCATGAATCGCCTGTTGCGCCTCCCTGCGCAGGTCTTCGTGCATTGCCATTTGCTGAAGCAACAGCCACTGCGCCGCGCTTGCCCGCGTCGTGAGTCGATCCAGCATAACGCTGCCGTAAGTCGCAAATAACCCCACAACAAACGCCAACACAACTGGGCGGAGAACCAGCCAATCGCACACTTTGCCGTCTAAGAAGGCACTGAAGCACAGCAACAGCGCCGCCGCGTTCGCCGCGAGAACCCAACCTCTTGCTTGAATCTCGAGTCGATCCTCGCGCGCACGAACC
>CADEDG010000045.1 GCA_902826035.1 uncultured Alphaproteobacteria bacterium | reverse complement strand
ATCGCGCTGCCGGAAATCGGCTTGTACCACTACAAGGCGCGAGCCTACTGCCCCGAGTGCGGACGCTTCCTGCAAACTGATCCTGTTGGGTATGAGGACGATTTCAATCTCTACGCCTACGTCGCGAATGACCCGCTGAGCAACACTGACCCCAGTGGTATGTGTACAGGGTCACGCATCACAAACGATGACGGCACCTGTGCATCGACCGGAGGCTTCACCATCGGCATCGAAGGCATGCTGCAAGGCATGGAACGCCGCTGGAACGAAACCTTTGGTTCGCAGGAGCGTCGTGAGCAAGCGGTTCAGGGCGTCATCGAAGACATAGAGACTGACCTTGAAGGGCTGGACCGGGTCACGCGCGACGCAATGAACTCCCCCGAGGGGATCATTCTGGGGATGATCTTTGACCCTAGCCCGGCGGGCGAGGTCAGGGCGGCGCGAGGTGTCGCAACTGCAGTCGAGGATGTAGTTGTTCGCAGTTTCTCGGGGGAAGCGGTTCGCCGCGCAATCGGAAGACCCGGCGCGGAGGCTGGGATCAGACCGCAAGCCATCCTGGATGCTCTAAGAAATCCCGCTCAGGTAACGCGACGCGAAGCCGATGCCCTCGGTCGCCCGTCCGTCACGTTTAGAGGCAGCACGACAACTGTCGTCGTGAATCCCACGACCGGTAGGGTTGTGACCGTTTACCCGACGAGTTCCCGCCGGTTGCGGAGGGCATCGGAATGAACGCCGCAAAGCCGCTAAGATTGACCAATGCTGAGGCGCTCGCAATTGTGGGGGTGGCAACCATCCCTGAAGCGTTCCGTCGGCGCGTGTGGGAGTCGCAGGAGGTTGGCGGTGTGCTTGAACTGGGGGCTGATGAGGCCGACGACATAAGGGAGTTGTTGCTGGAAGAAATGGTCCGCGCCGGATTTGATGCCGATTACGCACTGACGGAGCGAGGACGGATCATAGATGCGTTGTGCGACCGGCTGCTCGAACTGATCGACTAGCCCCGTCATCGCAGCTGCCTTGCCGAGAGGAGCGCTGAGAGGTCACCGTGAGCACCGCCGCCGCCCTCTTAACCGGTCACGGGGAAAGGTGACACACACGCATTGTGAGACCAGGAAACGATTTGCGCACCACGAGCATTGGGGTGAACGGGTCTGGGCAGGTCGTTGTCACCGATGCGGGCGGGGCGACGACGCGGATCGCGACCTCGGTGGTCGGCGAAATCCATCGGCTCAACGAGGTGTACGACGCCGACGACGGAGCGCTTCCCTCGCTGCGCTACAGCTACGATTCGCTGGATCGGGCGATGGAGGCGCGCGACGCGGTTTCGTTGCAGCAGGGGCTTGGCGTGCGCGAGCGCTACCGCTTCCGCATCGCGCCGGGTGCGCGCGGGGAGCGCGAGGATCCGTTGGGCGGGCGGTATGCGGTGCTCTCCAACATTTTCGACGCTTCCGGGGGGGCGCTCTTCGCGGGCGATCGACGAATTGGGCCGGGTCACCAGCACCTTCTTCGACGGGCGTGGACGGGCGACGCGCTATGTCTATCCCGAATTGGACGAGGAGCGGCTGGCGCGGGCCGATGTCATATGGCAGTCTTCGGCGATCTAATGTCCCATGTGACTGGCATGCGTCCGGCGTTTTTCCGCTCAATGACGGACACTACATGGCCAGCGTAATGGAGGGAACGGGAACGCAATATTGGCCCCACGCATCCATGAGCTGGCGCCGTTTGTCGAAAAGGTCACCGCGGCGGTAGGCTGCCTCGACCTGGTTGCTGACAATGTGGGCAAGCGCTGCTTCGGCCACGTCGCTTGGAAAATCGGTGCGCTCTGCAGCCCAGTCTCGGAAGGATGATCGAAATCCATGGGTAGTAAGATCGCCTCGGCCCATGCGCTTTAGCGTCATCAAGAGCGCCATGTTCGACAATGGCTGGCCGGCGCGCAGGCCAGGGAAGACGAAATCGTTTGGCCGAGCCGAGTGGGGCATGTCACCCAGAACCGCCATCGCCGCGGGCGAGAGCGGCACGCGATGCTCGCGTGGGATCTTCATGCGCTCGGCGGGAATGGTCCAGGTCTGAGCGTCGAGGTCGATCTCGCTCCAACGGGCATGGATGGTCTCTCCAGTGCGCGTGGCGGTGAAGATGCAAAATTCAAGCGCGCGGGCGGAAACCCCGGCTTGGCGCGCAAGTTTTGTCATGAACGGCGCCATCTCGGCGAACGGCAGCGCCGGATGATGGCGCACACGGAGCGATTTCTTGATCGTGGGCAGCGCTTTCTGCAGATGCCCGCGCCAGCGCGCCGGGTTGTCGCCTGTACGATGGCCGCGCACTGCGGCCCAATCGAGAATCGCCTCGATGCGCCCGCGCAAGCGGGATGCGGTTTCGGTCTTGGTCAGCCAGATCGGATCAAGTGCGGCCATCACTTGCGCAACACCGACCTCGCCGACCGGGATTTCGCCGAAGACGGGATAGGCGTGCACCTGTAGCGTGTTCTCCCATTGCCAGCGATGCTTGGCGTTTTTCCAGGACGATTCATGGCTGGCGAGATAGGCCTCGGCGCATTGGCGAAAGCACATCACCTTGGCCCGGACCTTCATACGCCCCTTGGCGCGCGCCTCGATCGGATCGATCCCGGATCGCACCTGTTTGCGTGCGGCGAGCGCGGCGTCCCTAACATCCGCGAGATCGACCAATGCGGCCGAACCCAACCCCATTTCGCGGCGGCGTCCGTCGGGGGCAGTATAGCGCAGCAGCCAGGAACGGCGCGATGCGCCGTCGCCCCCGCGCGTCACTTGCAGATAGAGCCCGCCGCCATCGGCATAGAGCCCGGGCGCCTTTGCCGCCGCCACGGTGCGCGCGCTCAATCGGTAAAGGCTCGCCATAGCGGCTCCCGTTCAGGCGGACTTCGTACCCACCTTTCTACCCACGGAAATGATGACGCTTGCGGCGGTCGTCAATGGGCGCGTGCGGGCGCCGAGTGGCGGAAAAATATTCTAACTCATAATCTTACGAGGGCATTGACGAACACGGACGAACGCCTGCAAACACTGAGTTAGGTGGAGCTCGGCTCCACCATCGCCTTTGGCGTTGGCTTTTTGGCGTGAACAGGGATCGGTTGCATGCCTGGATTGTGGTTCGACGAACTCAAGATCGGCCAGGTGTTCGAGCACCCGATCCGCCGCACCGTGACCGAAACAGACAACGTGCTGTTCTCCGCGATGACGCACAATCCAGCGCAATTGCACCTCGACGAAGAATACATGAAGGGCACCGAGTACGGGCGGCGCATCGTCAATAGCGCCTTCACGCTCGGGCTGATGGTCGGCATTTCCGTTGGCGACACCACGCTCGGCACGGCGATCGCTAATCTCGGCTGGGACGAAGTGCGGTTTCCAAAGCCCCTGTTTCACGGCGACACCGTGCGCGTCGTCACCGAAGTGATCGAGCTGCGCGACTCAAAATCGCGGCCGGAGGCGGGGATCGTCACGTTCCTGCACAAAGCCTACAACCAGCACGACGAATTGGTGGGCTCGTGCAAGCGCTCGGGCCTGCAACGCAGGAAGCCCGCGCCGTGACCGCGCCGTTGCGCTCGCTTTTGTTCATCCCGGGCGACAGCGAGAAGAAGCTTGCAAAGGGCGACGACACCGGCGCTGACGCACTGATCCTGGACCTGGAAGATTCAGTAGCGGCGGCGCGGAGGCCGGCGGCGCGCGACCTGGTCGCGGCATATTTGGCCGCGCGCCCGAGCGCGAGCCGCATCAGCAAGCTCTGGGTGCGCATCAACCCGTTGGACACAAACGACGCGCAGGCTGACCTTTCCGCTATCGTTGCAGGCGCACCGGATGGGGTGATGCTGCCGAAGATCGACGGGCCGCAGGACGTGTCGCGGCTTGCGCAGATGTTTGATCAAGCTGAAGCGCAGGCGGGCCTCTCGCCTGGTTCGATCGCCATCCTTCCCGTGGCCACCGAAACTCCGGCAGCGACGCTCCAGCTAAACCAATTCGCGAACGCCAAGCTGCCGCGTTTGCTAGGGCTCACTTGGGGCGCGGAGGATTTATCGGCCGCGCTCGGCGCCAGCGGCAATCGCGACACTGACGGCCAATGGGCGTTCACCTATCGCCTGGCGCGCTCCATGACGCTGCTCGCCGCCCACGCATGCGGCGTGCAGGCGATCGAGACTTTGCATGCTGATTTTCGCGACGAAGGGGGATTGCGCGCCTCCTCACGCGCCGCGCGCGCGGAAGGCTTCACCGGGCGGCTTGCGATCCATCCCGCGCAAGTGGCCGCGATCAATGAATGCTTCACGCCCTCGGCGGCGGAAATCGAGCACGCGCAACGCATCGTCGATCTGTTCGCCGCCAATCCCGGCGCCGGCGCGTTGTCGCTCGACGGAAAGATGCTGGATGCCCCGCATTTGAAGCAGGCGGAGCGGGTTTTGGCGCAAGGGGTGAGGTGAGGGGGCGGTCACCGCAACCCCAAAACCTCTAGTGCCGTCGCGATTTCTTCGCTGCGAGCGCGCATGTCGGTGGCGATGTGTGCGTGGGTGGGGATATAGAACAGGCCGAGGTCCATACCCTTGAGCGCGAGCTCCGCGCAGCGTTCGGGCATGATGAGGCCGAGTTGCGGAGGGGCGAGTTTAGGATCGGGCAAATGTTTGGAGATCAGCGGCGTGTAGACCGCGCCGGGCAACAGCACGTGTACATCAAGTTGACCCGCTTCGTCGCGCAGCCATTCGGCTGCGGCGAGCAGCGCGTGCTTGCTGGCGGCGTAGGCGCCGAGGCCGCGGCCTTTCACGGCGGTGGGAATGGAAAGCGCGTTTTCGGAAGCCGTGAACAGGACGCGCCCGCGCGCGCGCTCGCCAAGCGTGGCGGCGTAAGCCTGCGCCAAGCGCAATCCGGCTGAGAAATTTACCGCAAAGACACGCGCGATTTCTTCGTCGCGCTCGTTCAGCATGCGCTTGTTGCGGCCGATGCCGGCGTTGGAGCAAACGAGCGCCAACGGGCCGCCCCGGCTCGCGTCCGCGACCAAGCGCGCTGGCGCGGCGGGATCGGCGAGGTCGCAGCCGAGGGCCTCGCCCCCGATGGAGGCGGCGACCGACTGCGCTCCCGCGGCGTTCGCATCCGCAACCACAACATGCGCGCCGCGCACTGCAAGAGTTTCGGCCAACGCCTTGCCAATCCCGGAAGCGCCGCCGGTGACCAGCACGCGTTTGCCCTCGAGCGCGATCAGGCCCCTGCCGCTTGCCGTCGGGTTTGTTTGCGTTCCGGTCATGGCCTCTTCTCCAACCACGCTTGTGACGCGGGCGTCACAAGCCTCGCCGCCAGCGTCGCGAAGGCGTCGCAAACTGGCAAGAAGCGGCGAAAATATCCGCGTCTCGCGAAATGCAAACGCCGAACACGCGCGATTGGCGTGCGGCTGACGACAAAAGCGTTGCACTACGCGTCTTCAAGCAGGTGAAGTACGACACTTCCCCATCCGCGCGAAGGGCTCATTCCGCGCGCATTAACTCGCCCGCCAACCCTTTGCGAAGGAGTGCGCTGGTCTCGCGCACCCCGAAAATCGCCGCGAACTGACCGAAGCGCGGACCGCTTTCGACGCCGAACAGCACTTCATAGAGCGCCTTGAACCAGTCGCGCAGCGGCTCGAAACCGTGCTCTTTGCCGACCGCGTAGACTTCGTTCTGAATGATCTCGCCATCGGTCGTGTCCGCCGGGAGCGCATCGAGGCGTGCGACGAGGGCTTCGAACGCGGCGCGCTCCTTGTCGCTGGCGGCGCGGAATTTCTTTGTCGGTTTGATGAAGTCCTCGAAATAGCGGATGGCGTAGCCGCAGAGTTTGTCGAGGAAGGGGTGCGATTGCAGCGTCGTTCCAGGCGCATACTTGCCAATGAAGGCCCAGAGCAAATCCTTGGTCTCGGCGTTGGAGGCCGAAACCAAATTCATCAAGAGTGCGAACGAGATCGGCGTGAGGTCGGCGGGTGGGGCGCCCGAGTGGATGTGCCAGGCCGGGTTGTCCAGCTGCTCGGCGAGGTTTTGCTTTGCATAAGCCTCGACGTGCGCGAGATATTCATCGACCGCCTTCGGAATTACGTCGAAATAGAGCTTCTTGGCCGTGCGCGGCTTCTGGAAGTTGTAAAGAGAGAGGCTCTCCGGCGCGGCGTATTGCAGCCAGTCGTCGATGCTGATGCCATTGCCCTTGGTCTTTGAAATTTTCTCGCCGTGTTCGTCGAGGAACATCTCGTAGACATAATTGATCGGCGGCTCCGCGCCCAAAGCTTGGCAGATGCGCGCGTAAACGCCCTGGTTCGGTTGGTGGTCCTTGCCGAACATTTCGAAATCGACGCCGAGTGCGGCCCAGCGCATGCCGAAATCGGGCTTCCACTGCATTTTGGCGCGACCGCCGGTTACGGTTTGGGTGATCTCCTCGCCGTCCTCGTCGTCGAAGGTGATCGTGCCCGCGCCTGCATCGATGCGCTTCATCGGCACATACAGAACGCGACCGGATTTCGGGGAAATCGGCAGGAACGGCGAATAGCTTTTGCGGCGCTCCTCGCCGAGCGTTGGTAGCATGATCGCCATGATCTGATCGTAGACCGAGAGCGCTTGCAGCAGCGTGGGGTCGAACGAGCCAGATCTGTACAATTCGGTGGCGGACTTGAATTCGTACTCGAAGCCAAATGAATCGAGAAAGGCGCACAGCTTCGCATTGTTGTGATGCGCAAAGCTCGCGTGCGTGCCGAACGGGTCGGGTACGTCGGTCAGCGGACGCTGCAGGTAGTCGCGCAGCATGTCGTGGTTGGGCACATTGTCGGGGAGCTTCCGCATCCCGTCCATGTCGTCGGAGACGCAGATGATCTTCGTCGGGTAGCCGTCCCCGGTCAGCACGCGGAAGGCATGGCGCACCATGCTCGTGCGCACCACTTCGCCGAATGTGCCGATATGGGGGAGCCCCGATGGCCCATACCCCGTCTCGAAAATCACCGGGCCGGGGGTCGGTTTTTTCTTCACCCGCTCCAGCAGCAAGCGTGCTTGCTCGAACGGCCAAGGTTTGGCGGCGGCGGCGAGGGTGGCGATCTCAGACATAGGCGAATCCGGACATGGCGCCTTGCTTAAACGCCGGCGCTGTCGATGCCAAACCCATCTTTGGTCGGTCCGCTCCTCTGCGGCGCAGGCCCGCGTCTTTGATGGCGGGAGGCTGGAGCGGCGTGGGGACTGGCGCGTGCACCCGCTCGTGTTATGGCTGAAAGCTGTGGGAGCGGGGCGGTTGATGGCTGACGTTTTTATCTCCTATAAACGTGAGGACCGAGCCACCGCGGAAGCGATGGACCGCGCGTTAAACTCAGCCGGCTTTTCCTGCTGGTGGGACACCTCGCTGGTCGCGGGCGAGCATTTCAACGAAGCCATCCAACGCGAATTGGCCAGCGCGCGCTGTGTGCTGGTGCTGTGGACCACGGCCAGCCATGCCAGCCAATGGGTGCAGGCCGAGGCCATCGACGGCTTCAATCGCAAAATCCTGGTCGCCGCCCGGCTCGACGATGTGGCGCTGAAATATCCCTACGGCATCGTGCAAACAGCGGATTTGCGGGGCTATCGGCCCGGCGCGGCGCACGCTGGGGTGGCCGAGGTTGTCGCTGGCGTGGCCGGGAAGTTAAACGCGTCTGCGCCCGCTTCGCCCACGCGGCGCGGCATAGGAGTGCGGCTGGGGGTCTGGTTGTGGGGCGTTGCCGCTGCTGCCACTGCGGTCGCAGTGCTGGCGGTGGGCGTGCCGGTCTTGCGCCAGCAAGAAGTTGCGCGGTCGATGCCATCGGCGCCGATCAATACTTCCATGACCTATCAAAGCTGGCGCGCGGCGTTGCGCGATCCCGAGCGCGGACAGCAGCTGATCGAGCGCGGGGCGGAGGTCGCGCGCCAGTGCCGCCACTGCCACTCCTTTGTCGCCAACGGCGTTCAACACACCGGCCCCAGCTTGCAGCAAGCGTTCGATGGGCGGATCGCCGCAGCGCCGGAATACATGCGCTATTCCGAAGCGCTGAGGACCTTCGCCGCAGCGAACGCAGACTGGACCTACGACGCGCTCGATCGCTACCTGAAGCACCCTGAGGACCTGGTGCCAGGAACCAGCATGACGTTTGCTGGCATCGCCGAGCCCGAGGACCGCGCTGCTTTGCTCGCCTACATGCGCCAGCTGTCGCTCAATGGCGGAATCGAGCCGCAATGAGTGTTGGTTGGCGGCATGAAATCTTCGCCGCGGGGCTTTGCGAAATTCGAGGCAAGCGCCACAATCGGCGCGCATGCGCACCCTGATCCTCTTCCGCCACGCCAAAGCTGAACGCGCCCACGAGGCGCCGAGCGACGAAGCGCGCGGCTTGACCGGCCGTGGCCGTCGCGATGCGGAGGCTGCAGGCGAAGCGATAAGGGCGGCGGGGCTCGCGCCCGAGCTCGCGCTGGCGTCCACCGCGCAGCGCACGCGCGAGACCGCCGAGTACGCGCTCACGGACGTAAAGTGCGAGTTCAACACCGCACTTTATTTGGCGTCGCCCGAAGGCATCTGGGATGCGTTCATCGCAGGCGATTGCGCGAGCGTGGTGGTCGTGGGCCATAACCCTGGCATTGGCGATCTCGCGGCGATGCTGGTGCGCGACGCCCATGACGGCTCCAAGCTCGCGCGTGCGGTGGCGAGCGATTTTCCTACCGCCGCCTGGGCCGCGTTCGAGGTCAAAGGCGAAATCCTGCGCGCGTGTGGCCCGCGCTTGCTCGCTGCGGGGCGGCCGGAGCGGGGTTAAGCGAGGCGACGCCGCACCGTCGCCAACCAAATGGAACCCAAAGGTGGGCGGCACCTCCTGCGCCAGGAATACTGGTCCGGGTAATCCCTCGGTAACTCTTCGCGCGCTCTTCTATCCAACGAGGGTCGAATCGAGCGCGCGGCGGCAAGCGCGCCCCAAGTGAAGGAATTTCCACCGCGCCGAGGTCCACATTTGGGGCGCGGGGTACTGGGCGCGTGAGGGGAGGCTCATGGATCTTTATCTCGACGACGAAACTGAAATCGCCGGCGATCCGCTGGACACAGTTGAGGCGATCATTTCGCAGGACGACCGCTTCCAGCACGAGCGCGCCGAGGACGGCGATCTGCATTTCAGTTTCAAATGCGCCTGGGGCGAAACCATTGGCTATTTCAGCTTTCGCGCGGAATTGCCGGCGCTGCTCTTTACGTTAGGGCTCGACATCCAGGCGCCGAAATCACGCCGCAGCGAAGCCATTCGCCTGGCCGCGCGTATCAACGAAAATCTCTGGCTCGGCCATTTCGACGTCTGGTCCGATGACGGCACCATCATCTTCCGCCACGCCATGCCTATGATTGGCCGCGAGGAAATCTCAGTCGGCGAAGTGCAGGCAATGCTGGCGGCTGCACTCGACGCCGCCGAACGCTTCCAGCCGGCGTTTCACTTCGTCATACTGGGTGGCATGAACGCGGAGAACGCCGCCGCCGCGGCCTTGTTTGAAACTATTGGAGAGGCGTGAGCGGACTTGATGCTCCTTCGGTCGCCTTGGTTGGCGCGGGCGCCATGGGCGGCGCCCTGGTGCGCGGCTGGTGCGAGGCGGTGCGCAAAGGCGGGGGGCTGACGCTCACCGTCGTCGAGCCCAATTTCGATGCCGAACTGCAACGCGAGCTGGAGAATGTCGGCGCCGTGCTTAATCCGCCGGACGCGGGGCCAGTCGGCGTGCTTGTCCTTGCGGTCAAGCCGCAGGCGTTCGCCGAAGCCGCCGCCACCGCGCGACGTTTTGTTGGCGAAGACACCTGCATTCTTTCGATTATGGCCGGCGTGCAAATGGAGAAACTCGCGCGAGCACTGGGTTCGGAGCGGGTCGTGCGCGCGATGCCAAACCTGCCGGCGCGCATTGGCCGCGGCATCACCGCTTATGTCGCTTCGCCAGCCTGCAGCGATGACGACAAACGCTTGATCGAACAATTGCTGGCGCCGCTCGGGGAAGTCGAGCCGCTGGTGGCAGAGCGGCTGATGGACGCGGTGACCGCGGTGTCGGGTTCAGGGCCGGCTTATGTTTTCCTGCTTGCGGAAGTGCTTGCGGTCGCCGCTGAACAGGAAGGCCTGGATCGCGAAGCGGCGATGCGCCTGGCTTCACGTACAGTCGCCGGCGCTGGCGCGCTGATGCTAGAAACCGCTGACAGCGCAAGCACGTTGCGCAAGCAAGTGATGTCGCCCGGCGGCACCACCGAGGCCGCGCTCGACATCCTGGCGGCCGCCGACGGCCTCGGACCGCTGCTGCGCCGCGCTGTCGCCGCCGCCGCGCAGAGGTCGCGGGATTTGGGCAAAGGCTAACTCGGGATCAGCTGGCGAAGCGTCGCTTCAGCATTTGCCAACACGCGCGCAGCGCTTGCGCTTCTCCGCCCTGCGGGCGCGCGGGTTTTTCTCTTGGCGCCCAGGCGAAAATGTCGAAATGCGCCCACGCTGGCGCGGTCACGAAGCGGCGCAGGAATAGCGCCGCATAGATCGAGCCTGCGAAGGCGCCGTCGCCGGCGTTCTTGAGGTCGGCGATCGGGGAATCCATGTCGTTTTCGTAGGGGTCCCATAGCGGCATGCGCCAAATTGGGTCGGCGGCCTCCAGGGACGCCGCTACGAGATCCTTGGCCAGGGTTTCGTCGTTGGCGTAGAATGGCGGCAAATCCGGGCCCAAGGCGGTGCGCGCGGCCCCGGTCAAAGTAGCGAAATCGATCACCAACTGGGGATTGTCTTCGCAGGCGCGGGCCAGTGCGTCAGCTAGAATGAGGCGGCCCTCGGCATCGGTGTTGTCAACTTCAACTGTAAGCCCCTTGCGGCTGGAAAGCACATCGCCCGGCCGGAAGGCGTCTCCGGCGATGGCGTTTTCCGCCACAGGAAGGAACAGATCGAGTCGTACCTTGAGCTTCGCAGTCATCACCAACTGCGCCAGCGCCAGGGCGTGCGCGGCGCCGCCCATGTCCTTCTTCATGATCCGCATGCCGGAGGCGGGTTTGATGTCGAGCCCGCCGGAATCGAAGGTGACGCCTTTGCCGACCAGAGCTATGCGCGGATTTGCTGGGTCGCCCCAACCGAGGTGCAGCAATCGTGGCTGTTGTTTTGCGGCCCGCCCGACCGCGTGGATCAGCGGATAATTGTGCTCGAGCAATTCTTCGCCGATGATGGCGCGGAACTCTGCGCCGAATTCGGCGGCGACGCGTTCAGCGCTCGCCTGTAGCGCTTCGGGCCCCATGTCGTTTGCTGGCGTGTTGACGAGATCGCGAACGAGGTGAGTAGCTTCGATGACGCGTGCTGCTTCCGCCATGTCGGCGCCTTCGGGGGCGGCGAGACGTGGCGGCGGGCGCTTGCGCTTCTTGTAGCGGTCGAACCCATAGGCGCCCAAGCCCCAAGCGATTGCAACGACCGTAGCAGAGAATTCGCGCGGCGCCGCGGCGATCCGGTAATCGCCCGTCGGCAGGTGCTGGGCGAGCACGCCCATGACGATGGCTTCGGCCCTGTCGCCGACTCCGAATAGGACGCGCTCGATGCTGCCATCGGTCGCCGGCACAAGCAGAATGCGCGCGTTCTGGGCCTTGAAATCGTGCGCGGCCGCAAGTCGGCGCAAAGTCTCGGAATGCCGCTCGATCCAATCTTGCCAGTCGCGCGAGCGAATGGCGTGGATGGGGATTGCGGCGTCGTCTTCGCTGAGAAACGGGAGGTTCATGGCGCTTCCTAGCCTCATTGCGGCGCATACGCTATTAGCGCTTTGTTGAGCTTCGGCACGGCATGGTTAGCGACCTGTTAGGATTCGTTCCATGATCGCTCCTCGTCTTCCCATCGCCTTGCTGGCGCTCGTCGGTCTCGGCGCATGCGCAACCATTGGCGATGCGCAACAAAGAGCGAGTTCGGATGCGAACGAAGCGACATCGCGCGCGTCACGCCCAGTCGATCGCCAGGCGCGCCAGCGCATCGTCCGCTCCGACCTTCTGACGCAGATGGCGTTTTGGGCGGGCGAGTATCAGACCTTTCCAAACGACCTCGAAGCCGCGCAGCGTTTTTCCGATGCGCTCCGTCGCGGTGGTCGCGCCGATCGCGCCGGGGAGATCGCGGGCGAGGCGCTGGGGCGTTTCCCAGACGACAAGGAACTGACCCTTATTTACGGCTTGGCGCAGCTTGCCGCGGGGCGCCCGCAAGAGTCCCTGCGGCCGCTAGCGCTTGCAGCGCAGAGCGATGCTCAGAACTGGCGCGCGCGTTCCGCGCTCGGTGCGGCGCTCGATCAGATTGGGCGCTTCCAACAGGCGCGCCAGGCCTACGACGAGGCGCTGGCGATCGTTCCTGACAACGCCCGGGTGCTGACCAATCTCGGCGTCTCGCATCTTATGGCGGGTGAGGCGGCGGAGGCTGAGGCGGTCCTGCGCCGGGCGCTGGCCCAGCCTAATGCGCCCCCGGAGGCGCGGCAAAACCTCGCCGTTTCGATCGCGCTTCAAGGCCGGTTTGACGAGGCCGAGCAGATTGAGACCGTGGAATTGCCCCCGGCCGAGGCGGCCGCGAACATGACCTATCTGCGCGGCTTGCTTTCCGACCAGCGCCGCTGGGACGATCTAGGCCGGCCCGGATAGGGGCGTGAGGTAGTGTCTGGGGCAAGGCCATGACGGCGCCCAGGTTGGGGTGCTAAAGGGCCTCTAAAGAGGTTCCCCATGTCGGCCGACCACGACGCCAAGCAAGATGCCCCCCGCTCCAAAAATTCGTGGGGCGCCCGCCTCAGTATAGACGAAGCGCGCGCTCGCCTTCGGGAGGCGGTGGCGAAATCGGAATCCATCCTGTCGCGCGCGTGGGGTCTCGTTTCGAGCCCAAAGGGCGAGTGGGAGCAGATCCGCGCTGAGGACACGACGATCCCCAATATCCTTATCGGCTATGTCGCCCCGCTGGCGGCGATCCCGCCGGTCGCCGAGCTGATCGGCTCTTATTTGTGGGGCGGGGCAGGGCTGGTCGAATTCGGCGGGCGCCTGGTGGGCGCGATCGTCGCCTGGGTCGTCGGAATTGCCATGGTCTATTTGCTCGGGATCGTCATCAACGCGACGGCTGAGAATTTCGATTCCATGCGCGACGAACTCGCCGCGCAGAAAATCGCCGCCTATTCGCTGACGCCGTTCTTCATCTCGACGCTATTGTTGCTGTGGCCGCCGCTCTTGTTCATCCCGGTTCTGGCCTTGGGGTTGATGGTGTTCTTGATCTATCGCGGGCTGCCCATCCTCATGCACACGCGCGAGGATCGTGCGTTGTCCTACACCGCCACCATCACCGTCGCGGCGATCGTCACATTTGCGATCCAGATGTCGGTCGCTGGCTGTATGACGTGAGCGGCGCGCCAATGTTCAAGCACCAGTTTGTCGCCGCTCTTGCTTTGCTGCTGTCGGCGTGCGCGCAAGCGCAGACCACCCCGGCGACTGAGCGTTTCGGAATCGCCAGTGTGGCGGAGGGCGCGGCGGTCTTCTCGGCTGAGGATGAATTCACGGCGGTGCTGACCCCCGCCGATCTCTCAATCCGCGCGCGCCGTGTCGGGGTTACGGTGGCGGAACTAAGGGCTGTGTACGCCGGAGCGCCGCGGGCCTGGAGCGAGGCCGAGCGCGCCCGGCTTGAAGCAATGTTCGCGCGCCGCGCCAGCCAAACTACCCAATTGGCGCATTTGCTGCCAGCGCGCGTGCTGCTGATGAAATCCTCGGGCGCCGCCGATACTGCGCTGCCGCACACGCGCGGCGCGATGATCAATATGGGTCTCGCCTTACCGTCGGAGGACGAGGCGCTGGACAGTTTGTTCTTTCATGAACTCTTTCACGTGCTGTCGCGTCACAACAGCGCTCGCCACGACGAGATGTACGCGCTGGTCGGTTTCGAGCCGTGCCCGCTGCTGCTGTCGGACGAAGTACGCGCGCGCACCATCACCAATCCCGATGCGCCGCTGCTGTTGCACGCCGCTCCGCTCGGTGCCGGCGGGCGCATGATTGCGCCGGTGCTGTTTGCAGAGCCCGCGCTCTACGATGAAGCTCATCCAGGCTTTGCCGATTATTTCAATCTGCGCTTCCTTGCATTCGAGCGAACTGCGGCCGGTTGCGCGCCGGTCATGGCCGACGGTGCGCCGGTCCCGGTCGCGCCCCGGGAAGCGATGGCGGCGCTCTACGCCGCCGCCGGACGCAACACCGAGTATGTCCTGCACCCCGAAGAATTGCTGGCCGACAATTTCGCGCAACTCATGTTGGGCCGCACCGACGCGCCCAATCCGGAAGTGCAGGCGCGGCTGGCGGCGTGGTTGGGGCTGGGCGAATAATATAAGAGCCGGCTGGAAGCCGGCGCTCCGTTTGAGCTAACTCTTGCGCGACAAGGCGCGGACGGAGCGCCGGCTTCCAGCCGGCTCTTGTTTGCGGCCCTAAGCCCCCGCTTCCGCCATCATGCCGCGCGCGGCGGCTTGGCGTTTCATGGCGTTCTGCAATTTCTCGAACGCGCGCACTTCGATCTGGCGCACGCGCTCGCGGGAGACGCCGTATTCCTTGGAGAGATCTTCCAGGGTCGCCGGTTCGTCGCGCAGTCTGCGCTCCTTGATGATGTGGCGTTCGCGTTCGTTGAGTTCGGCCATCGCCGCCTCCAGCAGGCCCATGCGCTGATTGTATTCCTCGCTGTCGGCGAGGCGTGTCTCTTGGGTGCCTTCGGCCTTGTCGTCGGCGAGCCAATCCATCCACTCGCTTTCACCTTCGCCGCCGGCGCCGCCGATGGGCGCGTTGAGGCTGGCGTCGCCGCCGCCGGAGAGGCGCCTGTTCATCGAGATGACTTCGTCGTCGGTCACTGCCAGTTTGTGGGCGATGGTGGCCACTTGCTCGGGCTTGAGATCGCCTTCTTCGAGCGCGGCCATCTCGCCCTTGAGCCGGCGCAGATTGAAGAACAATTTCTTCTGCGCGGCGGTGGTGCCCATTTTAACCAGCGACCACGAGCGCAGGATGTATTCCTGGATCGAAGCGCGGATCCACCACATCGCGTAGGTGGCCAAACGGAATCCCTTGTCGGGATCGAATTTCTTCACCGCCTGCATGAGGCCGACATTGCCCTCGGAGATCACTTCCCCGATCGGCAGGCCGTAGCCGCGATAACCCATGGCGATCTTGGCTACGAGACGCAGGTGCGAGGTGACCAGCTTATGTGCGGCGCGGGTGTCGCCGTGTTCCTGCCAGCTTTTGGCCAGCATGAATTCCTCCTGCTTCTCAAGCATCGGGAATTTGCGGATTTCTGAAAGATAACGCTGCAGGCCCTGTTCGGGCGAGAGCGCGAGCGTAAGCGCGGTGGACGCCATTCGTGTTCCCCTCAAGAGGCCGCCCTCGGGCCCAGGGCGTTCTTCATACGAACGAACGACCGGGGCGGTTTCGTGAGCGCCAGGGGACTATATAGGGGCGCTGTCAAGCCGGCGCCCGTCATCCCGCCACAAAAACGAACATAACACGAACAACTGAATTCGGCAACCGAAACGACATCCGCATTTTGTGCGGCGTTTCCGCAACAAGTGGCGAACCACACGCCACTAATAGGGGAAACCGGGATTGACGGCGGCCCTGGCTGGGTATGTTCACGGAAACGACATTTTCCAGAGTCGCGTTTTTTTCCTGTCGCACTTCTTTCAACGGGGCGGAGCATCATGAGCATCAAAAATCTTCGGGCTAGGTTCATCGGCGCAGGCGCGTTCGCCATGTTGGCCGCAAGTGGCGCGCTGCCACCGGCTGCGTTTGCCCAAGACAATGATTCCGAAATCGACACTGTTATCGTTGTTGCACAGCGCCGCAGCGAGAACCTCCAGGACGTGCCGATTGCCGCCACTGCGGTGAATTCAGCGCGCGTGGCCGAACTTCTGAGCGGCGGTGGCGATGTGCTCGCGCTCGCTGGACGCGCGCCTGGCCTCAATGTCGAGAGCTCCAACGGCCGCGTCGCCCCCCGCTTCTACATTCGCGGCCTCGGCAACACCGATTTCGATCTGGCCGCCTCGCAGCCGGTCTCGGTGGTGATCGACGATGTCGTGCAGGAGAACGTTGCTCTCAAATCATTCCCGATCTTTGACGTTCAGCAGGTCGAAGTGCTGCGCGGTCCACAGGGCACACTCTACGGGCGCAACACGCCGGCGGGCATCGTGCACTTCCGCTCGGTGCGTCCCAGCCAGGAATTCGACGCTAACATCAACGCCAGTTATGGCAGCTTCGGCACCGCGGTGCTCGATGGCGCGATTGGCGGCGCGCTTGCCGACAACGTCTCCGCGCGCGGTTCGTTGAGCTTCCGCCGTCGCGACGATTGGGTCGATAACGCGTTCGACGGCTCCGAACTCGGTGGCTACGAGGATTTCGCGGGGCGCGTGCAGGTTTTGATCGAGCCGAGCGATGCTTTTAGCGCGCTGCTGAATGTGCACGGGCGCAGCTACGAAGGCACCTCGACGCTGTTCCGCGCCAACATTCTCAGCACCGGCTCGAACGACCTCAACGGCAACTTCGACCGCGAGACGGTCTGGTACGACGGCGGCGGCGGCAATGAACAAGAATACGACCAGATTGGCGGCTCAGCGACGCTCACCTTCGATGTCGGCGGTCTCACACTGACGTCGATCAGCGCTTATGAAACCCTCGACGGGCGCTCACGCGGCGACATCGACGGCGGCGCTTGTGCGCCAACCGGTTCGCCAATTCCGCCAGGCCTCACTTCCGGCGTTACCGATTGCTTCTTCCCGTTCACAGGCCCTGACGCGGTTACCTATCCTGGCTTCATCCCGTTCGCTTCCGACACCCAGGACTCGATCGACGATCTCACCCAATTCACCCAGGAGTTCCGCATCGCCAGCGACGAGGGTGCGTTCAACTGGCAGGCGGGTGTGTTCTATTTCGACTCTGACCTTACGGTGAGCACCGTCGGCGTCGGTTTCCCGCCGCTGGCTACCCTCAACCACACCAACACGTCATGGGCTGTGTTCGGCCAGGCGGGCTACGAAGTGTCCGACCGCCTGAGCGTTTCCGCGGGCGTGCGCTACACCGATGACGAGAAGGATCTCCGCGGCGTGGTCACGCCAGGGCCGGTGTCGGTCAGCGTCTCCGACGAGCAAGTCAGCTGGGACCTAAGCGCGGTTTACGAATTGAGCGACGACGCCAACCTCTACGCTCGCATCGCCAACGGCTTTCGCGCGCCGACCATTCAAGGCCGCGACGTCGCTTTCTTCAATCCGCCATCGGTGGCGACTTCGGAAACAATTCAATCCTACGAGGCTGGATTCAAATCCGATCTGCTTGACCGCCGCGCGCGGCTGAATGGCGCAGTCTTCTATTATGAAATCAGCGATCAGCAATTCTCCGCCATCGGCGGGCTTGGCAATTTCAACCAGCTGATCAACGCCGACAAGGGCGAGGGTTACGGCTTTGAGCTCGAAGGCGAGTTGGCGGTCTCGGAAAATCTGACGCTGACCGCGGCGTACAGTTACAATCATACCGAGATTAAGGATGCGAACCTGGCCGTTGCCGCTTGCGGATCGGGGCAATGCACGCCGCTCGATCCGGTGGCGCCTGGCGGCAACCGCTTCATCGACGGCAACCCGTTCCCGCAAGCGCCGGAATATATTTTCGACTTCACCGCGCGCTACGAGCATCCGATGTCAAGCGGGGCGACTTTGTTCGCGGCCACCGACTGGACCATGCGCGGCGGCTTCAACATCTTCCTCTACGACGCGGTAGAGTATGAGACGGATTCGCAGTTCGAAGGCGGCCTGCGCGCCGGCTATCGCAGCGCCGACGATCGTTGGGAAATTGCCGCCTTCGCCCGTAACATCACTGACGAGGAAAACATCATCGGCGGCATCGACTTCAACAACAACACCGCGTTCGTGAACGAACCACGCGTGATCGGCGTATCGCTAAGTGCAAGCGTAAACTGAGGCAAAGTTGGCGCCGGCCAAGCCCCCTCTCCCTCCTCTTGGGAGGGAGAGGGTTGTGGTGAGGGTGGAGCGCCAGCGTTGCTAGGTGAGGCGCAAGCGGCTCACGTGGATCGCGTGCAACACTAAACATCTGCGCTGCCCACTCACCCTGCCTTCTCCCCCGAGAGGGGGAGAGGGGTGTGCGGTTCTGGTGGCGACACGCCCCTACAACCCCCGTAACGCCGCCAGCAGCGTCGCCATATCCGCCGGCATTGCGCTCTCGAAGCGTAGGTTCGCTCCAGTGACCGGATGCACAAAGCCCAACACGGCTGCGTGGAGCGCTTGGCGCGGGAACGCTTCCACCAGGGCCGCAACTTCGCTCGCATGCGCGCCCTCCGCCTTGAACGCGCGCTGCTTGCCGTAGAGCGGATCGCCGATCAGCGGGCAGCCCAAATGCGCCATGTGGGCGCGGATCTGGTGGGTGCGTCCGGTGTGCAGGCGGCATTCGAGCAGCGTCGCAGCGGCGCGCCCCGCGCTTGCGCCAGCCTGCTGACCGAAGCTCTCGATGGTCCAATAATCTGTGATCGCGTTCTTGCCGGCGCTCGATTCAGCGTTGCGCGCGACGATGTATTTCCGCCGATCCTCATTTGATCGCACCAGCACGTTCTCGATCCGCGCGCTGCGTTCCTTCGGCGCCCCGCGTGTGACCGCGTAATAAACCCGCTCGAGGTTGTGCTTCGCGAACAGCTTCGCCAGCCCTTGATGGGCCGCGTCGTGCTTGGCGACGACAACCAGCCCGGTCGTATCTTTGTCGATGCGGTGGACGATTCCGGGGCGCGCCACGCCGCCAATACCCGAGAGGCTGTCGCCGCAATGGGCCAGCAAAGCATTCACCAGAGTGCCGCGAATGGAGCCGGGCGCGGGATGCACCGCCATGCCGCCGGCTTTGTCCACCACAACGAGGTGTTCGTCTTCGAACACGATACTGAGCGGAATCGCCTCCGGCAGCGGCGCGGCGGGCTCGGGCGGGGGCAGCGTCAGTTCATAGCGTGCGCCGGCGCGCGGCTTGTCCTTCGCGTGTGTCACCGGGGCGCCGTCGGCGCTCAGCCTGCCTTGCCCAATCAGCCCCTGGATGCGCGCGCGAGAAAGGTCGGGCCACAAACGCGCGAGCCAAAGATCGACACGCTCGCCTGCGTCAGCTGGCGCGATCGCGACGCGGCTGTCGCTTTCCTCGGCTCCGGTTTGCTTCCCATCCATGCTTGGCGGAGTGGGGCGAAACGCGCGCCAACGCAAGCGCGCGCCACGCCCTCAATCGTTCAGTTGGCGCAGGTGTTGGCCCGTGAAATCCGCTCCGGCTCAGCGCACGCCACCCATTGGTTGGCGTCTTGGACGAAGGCGTCGCGCGACCAGCCGCGCGTTCGGGCCATAGCCACCAGTTCGCGAGCGCCATCGCGGCTCAAACCTTGCGGCGTCAGCACGATCGCGAAATGGTTCGATTGCGAGGTCCGAAACACCTGCACGGTCGCGCCTTCCTCGCGGGCGGCTGCGCTCAAACGGCGATAATCGGCGACTACGCCGCGCTGCCCGTCGTAGGTGGCCGGGTCATCGACGGCGTAGGAGGCGAGCACCGCATAATAGCCGCCATCGGCGGCCACGCTTGCCGTGCCTGGCGCCGGGGCTTCGTCCTGCGCTCCGCTCGCCGGCGCGCGGCGCTGGCGCGCGCGCTCGATCACGTCGGGAAGCTGAATGCGCTCGGCGCGGCGGAATTCCATGTTCGTCTGCGCCGGCGCCTGCGAGAGTATCGGCGGGGCAGGCGAGGGCTGCGGCGAAGCGCCTGCGCCGGAGCCAAAGCTGTCGCTGCTCGCCGCCGCCGGCTCGACCGAAGCGATCGCGGTGCCCGCGCAGGCGCCGGAATCGATCGTGCCCTTCACGCCGGCCATGATGTCTTGGTATTTGGACAGGAGCGCCTGCGTGTTTTCGCGGTCGGCGCGATCCTCGGCGGTCAGCAGCAGGCGATTGGCGGTTTCCAATTGCTGCAATTGCTCCAACGCGAATTGGGCCATTTCTGCAAGGTCGGCGTCGCACGTCGTGCGCGCGGTGGCGACCGTCTCGGTGAACAAGCCGATCAGCGTGTGGCGCGCCTGCAGCCCTTCGCTGCGCTCGGACGCAAGCCCCAGCACGCCGGTAATGGCAAGGCCCACAAGGGCGATGACGACTTGCAACAGCCGACTCATGATGCAACCCTCCTAGATGTTCTCTGGAATCTGAGAATGCGATTGAAAATGCGCTCGATGCGGTCTTCGGCGTCGATCTGCAGGTGTTCGCGCAGCAACGGCTCGCGGCTATCGCCGTAAAAGATCAGCGATCCGCCGCGTTGTTCGTCTGGCAGATAGAACGACGCTTCCTTGAACGCCGCCTGGATTTTCGCCCATTCGATGGCGTGATTGTAGGTTTTGCTGGTTCCGAGATTGGGCGGGTCGATCAGCACGGTGCGCGTCACCAGTGCGGAACCCAGGATGATGCCAATTTCCTGCAGCGTGCCCGCGCGCGAGGAGGGCAGCATGACAATAAGTGTTGCGTGCTTAAGCAGCAGGGCGATCGCCGCCCGCCAGGAATCGTCGCCAACTTGAATCCGTCCGGCGCCGATGTGCTCAAGCGGCGCGCCGAGCGCAATAAGCGGCCCGATCGGGCGGGTCGCGCGCTCAATCTGCGCCTCCAGCTCAATGCGCTCGGCCTGCATGCCGATGCCGACATTGGCGCCAATCACGTTGGTGGAGGCAAACGGTCGTAGATAAAGAGAATAGGGCGCTGGTTTTTCCCCGCGTTGGAGAGCGGCGAATACCGAATTGGCGTAAAGGTCGCGCGCCCGTTGTCCGTAGAGTTCGCCCAGTTCGCTCAGCACGGTCAGTCCGAGTGCGGCGACCAGCACCGCGGCCATCACGACAATTGTGCGATTGGCGCCGATCTCGGGAACGCCGCTCAACCAGCTGGGCACAGCGATGAAGCTCGCGCCAAGCCAGACAGCCGCGCTCGCATAGGCGGCTATTTCTAGCGCACGCGCGGCGCTTACCCCGTGCGTTCCTGATACGATCTTTTTTAGAAGCGTCATTCCCACACCGCCTCGCAATCTTGATTAGACCGGCGCGCGCGCGGCGTCGAGCTGAAATGAGACTTGCTTGCGCAGATCAAGCGGCTCTGCCTTATGCTCCTATTTGGAGAACTAGATGGCTGAGCCAAATCTATCGCGCCGCGGCGCGCTTGCGACACTGGCGACGGGCGCGGCGGCGGCCTGCGCGCGTGACGTCGCCACGCCGCCCTACGAGGGGGAGGTTGCATTCAGGCACGGCTTGGCTTCGGGCGATCCATTGCATGACAAGGTAGTCATTTGGACACGTGCCACGCCGGTCAATGATGGCCCGGTGCCGGTCCGCTGGATTGTGGCGCGCAACCGCGAACTCACCGATGTTGTAAAAACTGGCGTCGTCGTCACCAATTCGGCGCGCGACTACACGGTAAAAGTCGATGTTGTCGAGTTGCGCTCCGGCGCGCCGTATTTCTACGGTTTTCGCGCCGGCGCCGCCGAGAGTCCAATCGGAAAGACCAGAACGCTGCCGCGCGGCGCCACCGAACGTCTGGTGCTCGCCGCGGCCTCCTGCGCTTCCTATGCACACGGCTATTTCAACGCGTACGACGCACTGGCTAAACGTGACGATGTCGATGTCGTTGTCCACCTCGGCGACTACATCTACGAATACGGCCTCTCCGGCTATGGCGGCGAAGCTGCGGTGCAATTGGGCCGCATCCCAGCGCCCGAAGTCGAACTGAAAACGCTAGCCGATTACCGGCAGCGGCATGCCCAATATAAGACCGACGCCTCGCTGCAGGCCGCGCATGCGACGTTTCCTTGGATAGTGGTGTGGGACGATCACGAGGTCGCCAACGACAGCTGGACGGGGGGGGCCGACAACCATCAGCGCGACGAAGGCGAGTGGGCGGTGCGCAAGCATGCGGCGCTGCAAGCCTATTACGAATGGATGCCGATCCGCGATCCGGCGCCGGGACGGGCGTTCGAAGCGATCAACCGCAGCTTCCATTTTGGCGATCTGGTGACGTTGGTGATGCTCGAGACCAGGTTGCTCGCACGCACCCAGCCCTTGGATTATGCGCGCGATCTGCCGATCCAGATGCAGCGCTGGGATTTTTCGAACCCCGCCGCGCCCGTCGCACTCCGCACCGGGGAAGCCGACCGCACCGGCCAGCGTTTGCTGCCGGCGATCTATGAGGAGGTCGGCGCAGAGATGCGTCCGGTGCTCGACTGGCGGCGCGCGCAGAGCCTGATTGGTCGCGTCGAGGATTTGCCAGTCGGCTTCAGCGTTGCGCCGGATGTCCAGCGCCTTCGCGAGACGCTTAGCGGGTCTGAACACGCGTTGCTCGGCGCTGCGCAGGAACAATGGCTTACCGAAGAGCTGGTGAACTCAAGCAACGATGGCGTGACCTGGCGAGTGATTGGCAACCAGGTGTTGATGGCGCCGGTTGATGCGCCCGATCTTTCGCGTACGCCGGCGCAATTGGCCGCCGCGTTGGAGCGCCTACGGCCTGGAATCTCGCAATTGCTGAGGCTCACGCGTTTTGCCCTTCCCATGAGCGTCGATGGTTGGGACGGCTATCCCGGGTCGCGCGCCCGCGTGTTTGGGGCGGTGCGCGCGGCCGGCGGCAACGCGATCGTGCTGACTGGCGATTCTCATATCGCCTGGGCCAACGAACTCAATGACGAGCAAGGACGCGTCGGCGTCGAACTCGGCGCGACCTCAGTCACCTCGCCAAGCGACGCATCCTACTTCCAATCGGCCGGGATCGATTTCGCTGGCGGCGTTCGTGCGCGCAACTCGCACGTCAAATGGATGGACGCCGCTCGGCACGGTTTTCTTGTTTTGACCTTGAGCAAGGAGCGGGCGAACGCGGAATTCTTCGCGGTCTCCACCATCTCCGAACCCGCCTACGAAACCTCGCGCGTCGCGGCTTTCGCCATTGCTGGCGACGGCGTGCTCACGCCGCTTTGATCTCAGGCTCTGCGATGGCGGGAACGGGCGGCTCGTGCGCGCTGCTTTGCATGTGGATGGCGCGCATCAGCACCGTGTGAACGAAGTGGCTCGCCGCATTCGTGTCGTGCCCGGAATGATGTGCGTAGGAGCGCAACGCTTCCGCGAGGGAGAGGAATTGCTCTGCGTTCATGGAGCGATGATACCCCAGAATCCACGACAACGCCATGACGCTGAGAAAGCGAAAATGTGGCGGTGGGCTTGCTGACTATGTTTTCTCCGCCCCCAATCGATTGACGCCAATGGCGCCGCGCATGAACGCGTCTAGTTCCGGCGAGGTGTTTTCGCTCAGCCATTCCTCAGCGAATTGCCCGAACACCGGCGCGTATTTGAAGCCGTGGCCCGAGCAGGGGGAAAACACCAGCACGCGTGAATTCTGCGCGCTCGGCGCGATCAGGAAATTCTCGTCCGGCGTCACTGTGTAGAGGCAGCGCACCATACGCACCGGCTTCGGTTGGTGGGTGGGCAACAAGCGGGCGGCATGCTCGGCAAGCAGCGCCTCATCTTCAGCATCCGGCTCGTGCACAGAGTCGGCATCCGTCGCGCCGCCGACTGCGTGAAAGCCGAATTTGTACAATCCGCGAGGCGCCGGCATGCCATAGAGGCCGGCTTCGTCGTCGCAACATACCACCGGCAGCATGCGCGGCGTCTCGGACCGGAAATAGCCGACCACGCGCCGCTTCACAGCCAGCTTTCCGGCGAATTCGGGTAACAATTTTCCAGCCCACGCGCCCGCTGCGACAATAATCGCATCGAACGCGCGCCGCTCACCCGCGATCGTTAGGCTTCCACCCTCGATCGGGGCCTCGATCCGCGCATTGTGTTGGAGTTTTGCTCCCCATCGCGGCGCTTGGCGCAGCAGGAAGGCGCGCGCGGCGTCGGCGGCGATGACGCCGCAATCTTCCTGACGGAACACATCCCACTCATACGGCATCGCGATCGCACCGCGCGTCAACGCATGAATAGCGTCTCCGCGCATCAGGGCTGCGGGGGTCTGGCTCATGCGTTGGCATGCGGCGACGAAAGCTGAGCCGCGTGGTCCCGCCATCAATCCGCTTGTCCATTCGATGAACGGGCGCCCCGCGAGGCCCTCCCAGGTTCGCCACAGCGCGTTCGCGCGCCGCGCCAGGCGTACATAAATTTCACCTTCCCCCGGCGTGAGGCGCATGATGCGGGTGTCGCCGTGGGAGGAGCCTTTTTCATGCATCGGCTCGAATTGGTCGAAGCCCGAGACATCATGACCCGCGAGCGCGAGCCTCGCGCTTATGCTCAGGCCGGCGATGCCCAGTCCGACGACGGCGACTTTCATCGCCGAACCGAGTATCCCGCCTGCCAATGAGTCTCAAGGACAAGATCAAGGCACAGGTCGCCGCGTTCGATTTCTGGGCGCGACCGTGGGCGGAGCGTTCGCGCTGGCAGGGCTGGGCCTACGAATTTCTCTTGTTTGGGCTCAAACAGGCGTGGGCGTGCCTGTTCGGCGGGGCTATGCGG
>CADEDG010000044.1 GCA_902826035.1 uncultured Alphaproteobacteria bacterium | reverse complement strand
ACGTGATTTTCTGCCAAAATTCCGGCAGCATGGAGATCGAATAGAAGGTGCCGCCCAGGAAGGTGAGCGGCGTGATGATCAGCATTGGCACGATTTGCAATTGCTCGAAGCCCTTCGCCAACACGCCGAGGATGAAACCGAACAGGCAGAACGAGACCGAAGTCAACACCAGGAAGGTCAGCATCCAGAGCGGGTGCTCGACCTCGAAAGGCACGAATAGGCGGGCCGTGGCGAGAATGACAAGCCCGATGATCACCGATTTGGTGGAGGCCGCGCCCACATAGCCCAGCACTGCCTCAATGGGCGACACCGGAGCGGAAAGCAATTCATAGATCGTGCCGGCCCATTTGGGCATGTAGATGCCGAACGAAGCGTTCGACACGCTTTCGGTCAGGATCGACAACATGATCAGGCCGGGCACGATGAAGGCGCCGTAGCTCACGCCGTCGATCGCGATCATGCGAGAGCCGATGGCGGAGCCAAAAACGATGAAATAGAGCGAGGTCGAAAGCACCGGCGAGAACAGGCTCTGGCCGATGGTGCGAAACCAGCGCGCCATCTCGAAGCGATAGATCGCGTGAACGCCGTGCCAGTTCATGAGCGCGCCCTCACCAATTCCACAAAAATGTCCTCAAGCGAGCTTTGCTCGGTGTGGAGATCTTTGAACTCGACGCCCACTTCGTCGAGGCGGCGCAACAGGCCGGATATCCCTGACTGCTCTGCGTTGGCGTCGAAGCTGTAGACCAGCTTATTGCCTCCACTTGTCAATTCGAGCGCGTACTCGCCCAAGCCCTCGGGAACAGCGGCGAGCGGAGCGGGCAGCTCAAGCGTCAGCTGCTTCTTGCCGAGCTTCTTCATCAGCGCGGCCTTTTCCTCCACCAGGACCAGCTCGCCCTTGTTGATGATTCCGACACGATCGGCCATCTCCTCGGCTTCCTCGATGTAATGGGTGGTGAGAATAATGGTGACGCCGCCTTCCCGCAGTCGTCGCACCATCGCCCACATGTCCTGGCGCAGTTCGACATCGACGCCGGCAGTTGGTTCGTCGAGGAAGAGAATAATTGGCTCGTGCGACAGCGCCTTGGCGATCATCACCCGGCGTTTCATGCCGCCGGACAATTCCATGATCTTGGAATCGCGTTTTTCCCACAGCGACAGCTCGCGTAGCACTTTTTCAAGATGCGCCTCGTTGGGCGGAAAACCGAATAAGCCGCGCGAGAAGCGCACCGTGTCGATGACGCGCTCGAACGCATCGGTGTGCAATTCTTGGGGGACCAAGCCAATCTTGCGACGCGCGGCCTTGTAGTCGCTGATGACATTGTGACCATCGGCGACGATCGTCCCATTCGATGGATTGACGATGCCGCAAATGATGGAAATCAGCGTGGTCTTGCCCGCGCCGTTTGGCCCAAGCAGCGCAAAAATCTCGCCTTTGGCTATCTCAAGGTTAGTCGGCTTCAGCGCGACCACGCCGGAGGCGTAGGTCTTCGACACGTCGCGGATGGAAAGGATGGGCAAGGGGGACTCGGGGAATGAATGGGAGGCCGCATGTAAGCCATGGCGTTCGCGAACGCCAGTGCAGCTTGGCGATTTCTGGACCGTCCGCGCTCCCCGTTCCAGTCAGAAGGCAGCCCACAAATACGCTATCACCGCCGCAGAGCCGAGCGCGGTGCGGACCGCGTGCAGGCCTCCCCATTTGACGATCAGCGCGCGCGAATGCGCGCTCCCCTGCTCGTTGGGGATGGCTTCGAGTTTATGGTTCGTCGGCATGATGCCGAGCAAGGTGTAGGGCCAGTTCGCCAGGATCAGCGCAGCGCCCAATGCCCAGCGCCAATCCTGCGCCTGCCAGGCCGCCCAAAACCCGAGAGCTGCCGAGATCACCGCCAACGACGCCTGCATGGCGAAGCCCCTTTTGTAGCTCGGCTTCCACTGCGTCAGCAGCGCGCGGTCGTCGAGCAAAAGCCGCGCGGGCTGCTCGGCGACGTTGATGTAGAGCGCGGCGCCGGCGAATAGCGCGGCTGTGGTGAGGGCGAGGGATTGGATGAGCATAGGGAACCTCGATCAATGTGGACCGCCGGTGCCCTCGCCGGCACACGGTGATGCAAATGCCCCACCGCAGGGGCGGTAGCAAACACCGCGTGCCGGCGAGTTAGCGAACCCGGAGTAGCGATCATCGCAGGCGCGGCAGGCGCGGGACAAGGATCGCTGGCAAGCGCGCCGTTGACCATCTGGAACGCCGCGCGGAAAAGCCTAGGGCGACTTTGATTGAGTTTCAGGAAGGTACAATGCTCTGAGTTGTGCATCCAAATTTTTGTGATCAGTAAACTCCTGCCCGCCCTTGGCGACATTGTGCAGATAAGTTGGAAGCTGCACGTCTTTCATGCGATAGAAGCGACAGGGGATTCCAAGCGAGTGGGCGAGCGTTGCCTCGCATAGCGCCCCCGAAGCGAGCCTAGCGGGCCATATCAGCACGAATTCCCGCGCGCCTTTGAGTTTTTGCGTAGCCGAGTCGACTTCAACCAGCTTGTTAATATTTGTGTCTCCTTTGGCGCCCGCGAAGAACACCTTCTTCCCGGTGCCTTCATATTCGGAGACAAACGCCCTGATCGTGCTCAACAGGTCAGTTCTTAGCGCGGTCAAACTCTGATTTTGCTTGAGCACTGAAAGCACCACTTCTTTCCATCTCGGATTGGCGATCACACTCACATTTGACCAAGCATCGTGGCTTAGCGGGAAAGAAACAAAGAGATTGACGCGGTCGGACCCGTTGGCGAAGGCATGGAGTCGCTTCTGCATCTCAGCCGCGAATTCGGCGTCGCTTGGCGCCTTGCCTTTTTTGAGCGTGGGAAAGTCACGCTCCATGTGCTCGGCCAGCGCATTCATCATCGTCGTGCCTAGATCAGCGCGCTCGGCATACTCCGCCAGCACCGTGTTCAGCGGCGCCCCCAGGTCCTCTTTGCGCAATCCCGAGTGCAGAATAGGAAAGAGCATCTTATCGCTAAACCACGCCGCGCCGAATTCGAACAGGATCCATTTTTTGTCAACGGAGTCCGGTCCCAATAGAAAAACTACAGCAGTGGCGGCGTTGAGGTTGCTTTTCAGCTCATTAAGCCAATTGGCGCCCGGCCTGGGCTTCCAGCTATAGGCGCTGACATTTGCGGAAGGAAAATAAGCCTGCAGCCTGGCAGCCAAGAACTCCGCTATTTCCTTCTCTTCCTCAACATAACTTACAAAAATCAACGGCTGAACTTCAGCAGGCATTCGCGCGCTCCTTTAGCCAGGCGAGATGTACGCAGAACGACCTACCTTGTCCATGTTGGCGCGCCTCTCTTCACGAGGACAACAGCAGAACCCTACCCCACCCTCCCCATACTCACCCCAGGCGGCAGCGCGCAGTCCACCGGCACGAAGAAATCCGGCATTAGGTCCTTACTTGGATCAACGCGGTACTTGTCGAAATCGCGTTCGCCCTCCGCATAAAGCAGCACATCGTCGATGAAGAAATTCCCCGTGCACTCCCGCGCGGGTTTGCGAAAGATCGCGTGCGCGGCGTCCGAGATGATGTCTGGCGTGCGGCAGTGTTTCATGCCTTCGCCGCCCGCGAGCGCGAATTCGATCGCGGCGGTGGCGATGCCGGTGCGGGGCCAGAGTGCGTTGAAGGCTATGCCATCGTCGCGAAACTCCTCGGCCATGCCGAGCACGCACATGCTCATGCCGTATTTCGCCATCGTGTAGGCCACGTGCCCGCCGAACCAGCGGGGCGACATGTCGAGCGGCGGCGAGAGCATCAGCACGTGCGGGTTCGCCGCGCGCTTCAAATGCGGGATGCAGGCGCGCGAGACGATGAAGGTCCCCCGCGCATTCACCTGGTTCATCAGATCGTAGCGGCGGATGTCGGTGGCCAAGGTTCCAGTGAGCTGGATGGCGGAAGCGTTGTTGACGCAAATATCGATGCCGCCAAAGCGCGCGACCGCCGCCTCCACCGCCGCGCTCACGCTGCCCTCCTCGCGCACGTCCACCACCAGCGGCAGCGCCTGGCCGCCGGCCTTCTCCACCTCTTCGGCGGCGGTATAGATGGTGCCGGGGAGCTTCTTATGCGGCTCGGCGGTCTTGGCGGCGATGACGATATTGGCGCCGTCCCTCGCCGCCCGCAGGCCGATGGCCAGGCCAATGCCGCGGCTGGCGCCAGTTATGAACAGGGTTTTTCCGGCAAGGCTCATGAATTTGCTCCATCGCGAGGCAATAACCTAGGGCAGCAAGAGCGGCGAACCCAACCGGATTCGACGCAAATTTCAGCCTGGGACTTGACGAGCCCGCCCACAAAGCTGGATTCTAGCGCGCGAGGGCAAGGAGAGATCACATGCGCGTCTTGGCGCTCGCAGTTATTGTCAGCCTGGGTTTGTGCGCCGGCGCCGCTGACGCCCGTGTGTACACGGATCCAGCGGGGCGAATGGTGTTCGACACGCCCGCGAACTGGCCGGCCGGCCCGATGACCGCACCGGACGGGGTTAGCTACGTCATCGCCGGGAGCGACGACAACGAATGTCATTTCATCGCCCGATCGACGGAAGCAACGGCGAGCGCTTCGCCCTACAGTGTGTGGCGCACTTTGGGAGACGATTCTCGATTTGGCGAGGCGTTCTGGTTGAGCCAAGCGAATACCCTGCCTCGCCTATTTCCCAATCAATCCGCCGTGCTTGTTTCGCGTTCGCGAGACGACAGCGGATTTTGGCCGCTGCAACGCGCGGAGTTCGACTCCCCTTCGACCGGGCGCCATTTCTATGCCGGTTTTCAAATGCGTCCTGGTTTTGAATTGCTGGGATTGTGCTTGAGCTACGAGGGTACGCCGCCGGTGGCGGCGTTCGATGCAGCGTTGCGGTCGATGGGGCACCCAGAGGACACTGCCTTCCGAGCCTCCGCGGAGGAACGGATCGCAGCGCACGCGGCAGCGCAAGCGCCACAGCCTGCGCCCACGCCACCTCCCAATCGTTGACGCGTGTTTAGGTGCGTAAACGCCAGGTTATGGGTGCGTTTACGTGCAATTCACGACGTTGGCCCCATGCCATGAAGTATGCATGGCGGCATTCTCAGTAAAGATGTTTGGGTTGTGGCCGCTGCGCTGACGCTTGGCGCCGGGTCGCTCCTATCGCCGCAGATTGCTGTGCTGGCGCTATCGATGCTTGGCGCTTGGGCGCTGATGCGCGCCCCTTTGGTGCGAACCTACGATCTTCGCCCATTGGTCGGACCTGGCGCGGCCGCCTTGATCGTCGGCGCGTTTGTCGGACTGGCCGGCGCAATTGGTGTGCTGTTCGTATGGCGCATGTTTTCGGATGCGCGCTGGAGCATAGCGCATGCTGGGCGTTTTGACGGAACGCGCGGCGCGGCGCTCTGGCATGTCTGGACGACGCCCATGCATGGCGTTGCGATGGTGGCCTACACCGCGCCGCACATGGTCGCCGGTTTTCCGCTCGATTTGCCTCATGTTCCGATCTGGCTGCCCTTGGCGACAGCGTGCTTGGTGGTGGCGGCGCTGTTTGATTGGGGCTTGCGCTGCGCGGCGCAGTGGCGGCTCGGGGAACTCCACGCGCGGCCCGCAGCTTTCCTCGCCTCGCACCACGCCATGTTTCTGTTGGCGTTTGGGCTGGGCTTCGATCTTTCGGCTGGCGTTGTGGCGCTGGCTGCTTGGCGGCTCATTCACGCCGCACGGCCTCAGCCCAGCTTTACCGCGGTGCCGTAGGCCAACACTTCGGTTGCTTGGCCCTGGCCAGCGTCTGTGGTTTCCAAACGCACGCCTACGATCGCATCCGCGCCGAGACTCTTGGCGTGCTCGACCATGCGGTCGAGCGCCTGCTCGCGGCTCTCGGCCAGGAGCTTCGTATATTCGTGGATCTCGCCGCCGACGATCATGCGCAAACCGGCGACAATATCGCGGCCAAAGAAACGCGAGCGCACGACATTGCCGCGGACCAGGCCAAGGTGCTGGGTGATGGGACGACCGTGCACGTCGAATGTGGTTGAGATGATCATTAGAGCGCGATCCTTACACTATGGGCGAAAGAGCGTTTAGAGCGATTCACTGCACACCTTTCTTGTCATCGGTGTGGCGTCGTCGCGCGGGCCGAAACAGCGACATCAAACCAACAAGCGCGGCCGCGCCCAACGCAACAAAACCGATGAAGATGGCTAGACCCGCAAATATCCCTACAAAGTATCCTGCCGCCGACGTTTCTGAGAGATCGCGGGCCGTCGGATGAAGCGCGAAAACAACGAATGAAATTGCGTACCCTGACAAGACACCCACTAGCCCGATGAGGGCGAGCCTCGGGGCCAAAGACAGGCGTCTCGATCGCACTTACTAGCGTTCAATCTTGCGATAGCGCTTTTCGTCAGCGTCGCCGCTCTGGTCGGCGATCACGCGCAGCGCCATCCAGACGCCGCCGACCAGCATCATAATGAAACCAGCCACGCCCATCAGCACCAGGCCGACGGCCGCCACCACGCCGCCAACGACGATTCCAGGGTCGCCGCCGGACAGAACCGCCGCCAGCACCGTGCCGACGCCAAGAAAATGAGCGCCCCCAGCCAGCGCCAAGCCGATGCAGAAGCACAGGATCGCGTTGTTGGCGCGGTGCTCGGGATTCTTTCCTTCAGACTGATTCATAGCGGGTCACGCCTTCATCGTTCTTGACCGCCCGCGCCAAGCCGCGCCCGATCAGGCAATTCATATGGGCAATTGTCTCGCCCGTGGCCATACCCAGGACATCATTCCCGATCTTCCGCGCGAACAGCGCTCCAAACAAGTCCACGGCGCGCCTTGGTTCTTCCTCGATGCGCTTGCGCAGACGCGCGAGGCTGCGCTCGTGCCCCTCCATCAGCGTCGACAATCGCTCGTGCAGGCCCAAGAATGGCTCGTTGTGCGACGGCAGCACCAAGACATCGTTGGGTAGCGCGGCCTTCAACTTCGCGCACGAATGTATCCAGTCCGAGAGCGGGTCGGCCGTGGGTTCGGTGGGAAACACAGACACATTGGAGGAAATGCGCGGCAGCACTTGGTCGCCGGAGATGAAAAGCTTCAGTTCCTCCTGCCACAGACACGCGTGCTCCGGGCAATGGCCATTGCCGGTGATCACACGCCATGGGCGGCCGCCGATTTCGATCGTGTCGCCATCGCTGATGCGGCGATAGGAATCAGGAAGGCGTGACACCGCTTTGCCGAAGCCGCCGAAACGCGCCTTGTAATGGGCGATGGCCTCCTCGTCCCAACCTGCTGCGCGAAAAAACTGGACGCCGTCCTCGGGCGCCTCACGGCCCGTGTCGGCGACCAGCATTCGGCAGGTCACGTATTCCAACCGGCTCATCAAAAGCGGCGCCTCGAACTTTCGGCAAATCCATCCCGCCAGTCCGACATGATCGGGATGCATGTGCGTGCAGATGACGCGCTTGACCGGCTTGCCGTTCAGCACCGTGTCGAAAATCGTCCGCCAATAATTGCGCGTCTCCTCCATGGCGAGGCCGGTGTCGACGATGGTCCAGTCGTCCCCGTCCTCCAGCAGCCACAGATTGATCCATTTGAGTGCAAACGGCAGTGGCATGCGCAGCCAGTAGATCCCAGGCGCCACCTCTCGGACCGTTCCGGGCTCTGGCGGGTCGCCGAGCGGATACACCAGTGATGCGCGGGCTTCTTGCGTGTCTTCCAGGCCGTCCATCGACATGCGGGGGTGTCTCCTGGATCGAGCCTAGCGCAAGGGAAGAGACCGCGACAGGCGCCGTAAGGAAAGGCGTCAGCTGCGAAAATCGCGCAACGCTCTATTGTTCAGCGCGGTTGCGCCAAATTTGACCGCCGCGAGCCGAGAGCCGGCCTTCGAGAGCACATTCTCGGCGAACACATCGAGCAGCGCGCGCTGCTCGCCGACGACGGCCGCCTCGAACCCTCGCTCGGCAGCGCGCCCGAGGCCGGCGCCGACCAAGCCGGCGCCCACCACCTCCGCCGCCAGCGAAAGATACGCGCTAGCTCCCGCAAGCGCGTCCTCGCGCGCCGCCCCGAGCATGAAATCGGTGGCGTCCCGCAGCGCCCCCGCCGCCCCTATGAGGCGTGCACCCACGGCGGCATCTATGCCGCGCGCCACATTTTCCGCTTCTTCTATCATCGCGCCCATGCATGCGCCGCGGTCACCCAGCACCTTGCGTCCGTAAAGATCGATCGCTTGAATGCCGTTGGTTCCTTCGTAGATCGGCGCGATGCGCGCGTCGCGATAGAATTGTGCTGCCCCGCCTTCTTCGACAAAACCCATGCCGCCATGAACCTGCACCCCCATGCTGGCGACTTCCACGCACATGTCCGTGCTCCACGACTTCGCCAACGGCGTCAGCACATCTTCGCGTACCTTGTCGCCATTGTCGGCGGCGACAGCGCAAGCATAGCACAGGGCGCGGCCTATCTGGATCTTGGACTTCATCGCCGCGAGCATGCGCCGAACATCGGGATGATCGACAATCGCGCGACCGCCTTGCGTGCGCTCTCGCGCATAGGCCAACGCCTTCTGGTAGGCCGCCTCCGCCACACCGACGCCTTGTGCGCCGATATTGAGCCGCGCCGCGTTCATCATCGTAAACATCGCGGCGAGGCCGCGGTTCTCTTCTCCAATCAACCAACCGGTCGCGCCCTCATAGGCCATGGTGCAAGTTGGCGAGGCGTGGATGCCCATCTTCTCTTCCAGCCCGATGCAGCGCACCGCGTTTCGCGATCCGTCCTCGTCCCGAAACTTCGGCACGATGAAGAGCGAGACGCCCTTCGACCCCGACGGCGCCCCTTCGATGCGCGCGAGCACCAAGTGTATGATGTTGGAAGCGAGATCGTGCTCGCCCCAGGTGATGAAAATCTTCTGCCCCGTGATGCGATACGAGCCGTCCGCCGCCGCCGTCGCTCTTGTGGCGAGCACACCCAGATCAGACCCGGCTTGCGGCTCGGTAAGGTTCATGGTGCCCGACCACTCCCCTGAGATCAGTTTAGGAAGATAAAGTTGCTTCTGATCTGGCGCGCCGTGTTGCTCGATCGCTTCGATGGCGCCCAATGTCAGTAGCGGCGCGAGGCCGAAGCTCATGTTGGCGGCGTGCATCATCTCGAACACCGCAATGGCCAACGCACGCGGCAACCCCTGCCCGCCATAAGCGGGGTCGGCGCTCAAGCCTTGCCAACCACCGGCGCAAAAGGCGCGGTAGGCCTCGCGGAAGCCCGGCGCGGTCCGGACCTCGCCGTCCTCAAGACGCACGCCAGCACGGTCGCCGCTTCGGTTTAGTGGCGCGAGCTGCTCCGCCGCCAGCGACGCAGCCGCCTCAAGCACTGCGTTCAGCGTATCGGGGGCCAGCCCCGATGCCGAGGGTTGAAAATCCGCTGCGCATAGCAACGCAAAAGATATTTCGTCGATGGGAGCGCGGTAGAACATGCGGCAATTGCTTCCATAGGCCCCCGCGACACGGGAGACGGTGCGTGCTACAGGCGGCGACGGCGTGCTGGGGGGCGCGACCGAGCGAGGACATAGCATGCGTTTTTCGGTTCTGGCAGCAGCGCTTCTTATCGGCGCGTGCGTCTCCACAGAAATGCCCGCGGCGGCCGAGCAAGCCAGCGCGGCGGCGGCGCCGGCGATCCCTTATGGCGAAAACGCCTCGCTCAACCCCGCCGACGCGCCTTCCGGCGTCTATACGCTCGACAGCCGTCACGCCAGCGTCACGTGGCGCTTGCGGCACATGGGGCTCGGCATCTTCGCGGCGCGGTTCGATGCGATCTCCGGCGCGCTCAATTTCGACGCCGCGAACCCCGCCAACAGCAGCATCGACGTCACTATCGCGGCCAATTCGGTCAGCACCGGCTTGCTCAACCGGGAAGGTCAACGCACCTTCGACGCCGAGATCGCCAACGAGGTGCTGGGCGCCGAGGCCAATCCCAACATCCGTTTCGTGTCGCGCTCCATTCAACTTACTGGTCCCACGAGCGGCCTCATCGTTGGCGACTTGACGCTGCGCGGCCAAACTCACCCGGTCACATTGGAGACGAGCTTTGAAGGCGGGCGGTTTGTTACTTTTGCTGGCAAGCACGTGATCGCCTTCACCGGGCGCACCATGATCGAGCGCTCGCAATGGGGCGCCAATTTCGCCAACCCGATCGTCGATGGAACCACCACCAATCAGGTCGAAATCCTGATCGCCGCCGAATTCCGCAAGGATTAAGGAGTCAACCATGCGAATTGCCCTCATCGCCGCCGTTTTCGCGCTCGCCGCCTGCAACCCACAACAGCAAGCGGAGGCGCCACAAGGCCCGCCTACGCCGGTCGCCATCGATGCCCCATCCGGGGAATATGCGCTCGACCCCACCCATTCTAGCATCGTCGTGCGGGCCAATCATTTTGGCCTGTCGCACTACACGCTGCGCCTGACCGGCTTGGCGGGACAGTTGAATTTCAACGCCGAGGATCCCGCGAAATCCACGGTGACCGCGAGCGTGGCCTCAGACTCGGTCAAGACCGAATATGTCGGACGGCGCGACTTCGACGAGGAACTGGAAAATTCGCAATGGCTTGATGCGGCCCAGCACCCGTCGCTGACCTTCATGTCAACGGCGGTAGAACTCACCAGCCCCAATACCGGGCGCATGACCGGCGATCTCTCGATTCGCGGAATCACACGCCCGATCACCCTCGACGTCACCTTCAACCAGGCCTATCGCCAACACCCGATGGGTATGCCTTTGGCGCTGCTTGGGTTCTCCGCACGCGGGACCATAAAGCGTTCGGACTACGGCATGACTGTGCTGCTGCCGCTTGCGGCGGAAGGCGCCGGCATTTCCGACGAGGTCGAGATCCTGATCGAAACCGAATTCACGCAACCGGCCGCGCCAGCCAACCCGGTCCAATGAAGAACGCAGCGCCGTCACGTTACAGCGCCGTAGCGATCGTCCTGCACTGGGCGATCGCTGCGGCGATTGTTTTCATGCTCCCGCTTGGCTGGTGGATGCACGAACAGGCCGAGCATGGGGCCGCCGGGGAGGGGCTCTACCGCGCCTTCCAATTGCACAAGTCCGTGGGCCTAACCGTACTTGCACTCTCGCTCGTGCGGCTTGGCTGGCGTCTCGCCAACCCTACCCCGCCGTTCCCACCGCACATGCCAGGGTGGGAAAAGCTCGCGGCTAGCGCCACGCACTGGGCGTTGTACTTCCTGATCGTCGCGCTGCCGCTTTCGGGCTGGGTCTATGTTTCGGCGCAATGGTCGCACGAGGACAACCAACCGTTGGCGGTATCGACGCACTGGTTTGGCCTGTTTCGAGTGCCGGCGCTATTCGGCTTGCCTGAGGCCGGCAATCCTGTGCGCGCCGCCGTCGCCGAGGGCGCGTTCACCGCGCACTACCTCTTGGCCTATGCGACCGTGGCGCTGCTCGCGCTGCATGTCGGGGCCGCGCTCAAGCACCAATTCGTGGACCGCGACGACATCCTGTCGCGGATGATTCCTGGTTTGCCAGCGCCAGGCGGCCCCGTGCAAATTCCAAGCAACCCCGTGCGGCTCGCGGTCCTCGGCGTCGGGCTGGGGCTGACAGCGTTCGCCTTGGCGACAGCAATCTTTGCGGCGACCACTTTTGGTGGAGGCACGCCCCCGCCGCAGGCCAATTCTTCGGTGGAGCTGCCCGCGGAGCCGAGCGCAACATCGACGCTTCCAGCTGCGGGCGCCGCCACGCCCTCCATTGCTGTGGGTGAGCCCAATCCGAGCGCGCTCCCGATTTGGCGCGTCGATGCGAACGCAAGCTCCATCGGCTTCAGCTTTGTTTATTCCGACGACGAGACCGCACCGCAAACCTTCAGCGGCCGTTTCGCCCGCTGGCGCGCCGACATCCGCTTCGACCCCGATGATCTCAAAAACTCCTTCGCCAACGTGACGATCGAGACCGGCTCGGCCAGCGACGGCAATGCCTGGCATGACCGCTCGCTGCCCACGCCGGAATGGTTCGACAGCGCCGCGCATCCAGAGGCCACCTTCCGCACCGCCGGCATTCGCCACCGTCAAGGCGATCGCTACGAAGCGCGCGGCGCGCTCACCATCAAAGGCGCCACACGGCAAGTGACTTTGCCCTTCACGCTCGAAATCGACGGTGACCGCGCGACCATGGACGGTGTGCTCACCATCAATCGCCGTGATTTCGGCGTCGGCAACGAATCAAGCGACGGCGACGAGAAGGTTTCGAGGGACATCGCCATTGCGATACATGTTGTCGCCGCGCGGAAATCATGAGCATCGAGAGGGCGGCGGCGGCGCTTCGGGCGGGCGATCTCGTGGTGTTTCCGACGGAGACCGTCTACGGCCTCGGGGCCGACGCCGCCAATTCGCTGGCGATAGCGCGCATCTATCAAGCCAAGGGCAGACCCCGTTTCAATCCCCTGATCACGCACATTTCCAACCTCGATGAGGCGCTCAAGCACGCTGTGCTGCACGAAAAGGCTATCGCCTTGGCAGAGACGTTCTGGCCCGGACCGCTCACCCTTGTCGCGACGCGACACCGCGACAGCACAGTAGCAGAACTCGCTTGCGCCGGATTGAGCACGGTCGCGTTGCGCGCGCCGTCTCACCCGCTGGCGCGCGCGCTGATCGCCGCCTTCGGCGGGCCAGTCGCGGCGCCAAGCGCGAACCGGTCCGGCCGCGTGAGCCCCACCACGATTGGGCACGCGCGCGAAGAATTGGGCGATGCCGCCGCTCTGCTTATCGATGGCGATCCCTGCGAACACGGGCTTGAGTCGACCATCGTCGCTGTCAACGCCGCTGGCGAAGCGACGCTGCTGCGCCCAGGCGCGATCACCCGCGCCGCCATTGAGACAGTTACGGGCGGACTCGCCGTGCCAGTCCCAGGCAGCGTCGAGGCGCCAGGGATGCTCGCAAGCCATTATGCGCCGCGCGCGCGCCTGCGGCTCAACGCCGAAGCGCCGCGTGGAGGGGAAGCCTACCTCGCTTTCGGCGCAGAAGCGCCTGTCGGCGGCCTCTCGCTCTCGCTAACCGGCGATCTCGTGGAGGCCGCTGCCAATCTCTACGCGCACCTGCGCGCCTTGGATGCTGCTGGCGCGGAAACTATCGCCGTCGCGCCAATCCCCTCCCATGGCCTTGGCGAAGCCATCGACGACCGCCTCGCCCGCGCCGCCGCACCGCGCTAAGTTCGGGCCAATGTCGGACCTCCACGCCCAAATCGCAGCGCTCTTAGGCCCCAAGGGGATCACGAACGATCCGGCAGCACTCGCGCCGCACCTCCAGGAATGGCGCGGGCGCTATCAAGGGCACACGCCGTTCATGGCGATGCCCGCAACTACGCAAGAAGTTGCCGCCATTGTTCGGCTCTGCGCCGATGCAGGCGTCGCAATCACGCCACAGGGCGGCAATACCGGCCTGGTCGGCGGCCAGATCCCGCAGGGCGAGATATTGCTTTCGCTCAAACGGCTGAGCCGCATCCGCGCCATCGACGCCGCCAACGATTCGCTGATAGCCGAGGCCGGCGCAGTGCTTGCGGCAGTGCAACAAGCCGCCGCCGATTCGGCGCGGCGATTCCCTTTGAGCCTCGCCAGCGAAGGTAGCGCCACCATTGGCGGCCTCGTTTCCACCAATGCCGGGGGCGTGCATGTGCTGCGCTTCGGGATGATGCGCGAGCTCGTGTTGGGCCTAGAGGTAGTGCTCGCCGACGGGCGCGTGCTCGACGGACTGAAGGCGCTCCGCAAGGACAATTCCGGCTACGACCTGAAGCAATGCTTCATCGGCGCGGAGGGAACTCTTGGCGTCGTCACCGCCGCGAGCTTGAAGCTCGTCCCCATCCCCGGGGCGCGCGAGGTGGCGGTCGCCGCCGCCACTTCAGCGCAGCAAGCGCTTGCTTTGCTACACCGACTGAAGGCGGCGACCGGGGCGGTGTCGGCGTTCGAAATGATGAACCGACTGGGCATCGACTTAACCGTCAAGAACGTGGCGGCGATGCGCGATCCGATCCCGGGCGCGGCGCTGCTTGTGCTGGTTGAGTTCGAAGCTGCGCACGAAGCGGGCCTGCGCGGCGCAGTCGAGGCGGCGCTGGCGGAAGCCCTCGATGCCGGCGAGATCGAAAACGCGCTGGTCGCCGAAAACACAAGCCAGGCAAGGGATTTCTGGGCGTTACGCGAGGCGATGTCGGCGGGCCACAAGCCTGAAGGCGCCCAGGTCAGCCACGACATCAGCGTACCGGTTTCGCAGACGCCCGCGTTCCTCGACCGCGCCAACGCCCGCATGCAGAGGCTCTGCCCCGGCGCGCTTGTGGTCGCATTCGGCCACATGGGCGACGGCAATTTCCACTACACGATCCTTGCTCCCGCCGGCATGGCGCAGGACGCCTTCCCGGCCGAAGCGCTCACCGAGGCGGTGTTCGAGGTCGCCGTCGGACTCGGCGGATCGATCTCGGCCGAGCACGGCATTGGCGTCGCGCGCAAGGACCACCTCGCCCGCTTCAAGGGCGCCGAATCACTGGCGCTGATGCGGACGCTCAAGCGCGCGTTCGACCCCAACAATCTGATGAACCCGCGCGTGCTGTTGAGCTGATCGCATGCCCCGCTTCGCATCGCGCGGCGCGCACACGCACATCGACTCACACGCGACTCATTGTTGCAGATTCGCCTCGCAGAATTTTTTCAGTGGCATTTATGCTTGCGCATGACATTATGACGACGTACTGCGGCGCGTCGCCGTGACAACAGAGGAGCCAGGGCATGGCTAAGAAAGCAAAGAAGGCAGCCAAGAAGGTTGCGAAGAAGGCAAAGAAGGCCGCTCCGAGAAAGAAGGCCGCCAAGAAGGCGCCGCGTAAAGCTGCAAAGAAGAAGAAGGCAGCGAAGCGGTAAGGCCGCTGGGCGCCACGCGACAGCGCGGCGCTCGAAAGAACAAGGGCTCAAGCCCACCAGATGCGCGGCGCGAAAGCGTCGCGCATCTTCGTTTGAGGGGCTCGCTTGTGCCGCCGCCGATGCTGGTCTAGCGCAAGCGCCATGACCGCTTTTCTCACAATCTTCCTCTCGGTGTTTGTCGCCGAATTGGGCGACAAGACCCAGCTTGCGACCGCTCTGTTCGCTGCCGACAGCGCCAGTTCCAAATGGCTGGTTTTTCTTGCTTCTTCCGCCGCCCTGGTAGCCTCCGCGGGGATCGCGACCATCGCCGGTTCGATCGCGCGCGAGTTCGTGGAAGGCCCAATGCTGAAGATCGTCGCTGGCGCTGGCTTCATCGCCATCGGCGCGTTGATGCTATGGGGCGCGTTGAAGCCGGCATGAACGAACCCCGCCCCATCGCCGCCGCCGGGATCGTCTGCTTTCGCGGTGACCAAGTGCTCCTGATCCGCCGAGGCGCGCCACCGATGGAGAATCGATGGTCCCTGCCGGGCGGACGCATTGAGTGGGGCGAGCGCGCCAGCGACGCGGCGTTACGCGAACTCAAGGAGGAAACCGGTTGCGAGGCCGAGATCGTCGGCCTCGTCGATGTCGTGGATGCGGTGATGACCTCGCGCGGCGCGGCCAGGCCCAACAAGGGCGAACCTTGGGGGCATTACTTGCTGGTCGACTATGCCGCGCGCTGGATCGTGGGCGAGCCAGTCGCCGGCGACGACGCCCGCGAAGCGCGCTTCTTCGCGCCAGAGGAACTGGCGGCGCTTGGGCTCTGGAGCGAGACCGCGCGCGTGATCGAGGCGGCGCGGACAATGCTGGAGACGTCAACGAACTAAGCAGCTTCAAACAAAACGTACGCACACCTCCCCCCGATGGGGGAGGTGGCCGCGAAGTGGCCGGAGAGGGGGCCCGCGCGGATGTTGAAGACGACGCCTCGGGAGGCTCATGTGGCAACAATCGCGGGCCTCACCCCCTCTGTCACGCGTGCCGCGTGACAGCTCCCCCATCGAGGGGGAGCGGGCATCTTTACACGCGGCGATTGGGACGTGATGTTAACCTTCAAATTGGAGGTGGGTATGAAAATCCTGATCGCCGCGCTCGCCGCGACGCTTTGTATGGTCGGCCAAGCCGAGGCTCGCACCTGGCGCATTCGTCCGGGCGCGGGCGCTGAGCAGGCGCTGCAAACGGCGCTGATCGAAGCCCGTCCCGGCGACACGGTCCGCCTCGCGCGCGGGCGCTTTGAACTGAGCTCCGGCCTCTCGCTCGATATAGACCGCGTCACGATCCGAGGCGAGGGTGAGGATCGATCCATTCTCTCGTTCACCAACCAACGCCGCGGCGCCGAGGGGCTGCTGGTCACCTCCGACGGCGTGGTGCTGCGCGATTTTGCGGTCGAGAACGCCCGCGGCGACGCCATCAAGGTGCGCGACTGCAACGGCATCACCTTCCGCGGCGTGCGCGCGGAATGGACGCGCGGACCTAACCCAGAAAATGGCGCCTATGGGCTCTATCCGGTCAATTGCACCAACGTGCTGATCCGCGATTCGATCGCGCGCGGCGCGTCCGACGCCGGCATCTATGTCGGCCAGTCGCGCAACATCATCGTGCGGGACAATGTGGCCGAACTCAACGTGGCCGGCATCGAGATCGAGAACAGCTACAACGCCGATGTGTTCAACAACACGGCAACGCGCAACACCGGCGGCATCCTGGTGTTCGACCTCCCCGGTCTGCCCCAACAGGGCGGTCACTCGATCCGGGTGTTCGAGAATGCGATATCCAACAACAACACGCCGAACTTCGCCCCCGCCGGCAATATCGTCGCCAGCGTGCCCGCCGGAACCGGCGTGCTGATCATGGCCAATCGCGGCGTGCACGTGTTCAAGAACGACATCGGCGACAACGGCACGGTCAATGTTCTGATCACCGCCTATCGCAACGAATTCCAGGACGCGAATTACAACCCGCTGCCGCGCGACATCATGATCCGCGACAATCGCTTCGGAAATACCGGCTTCGCCCCGGCGGGAGAATTGGCGGCCTTGGCGCAAATGGGCGTCGCCTTTCCCGACGTGCTGTGGGACGGCGCCACGCTGTTTTCCGTGCGCGGCACCCCACGCAACGAAAGTGTGCGCATCGTCATGCGCGACAATCGCTCCTCGCGCGGGGGGCAAGGCTCGTTCCTGTCGCTCGGCGTTCCAGTCGCGGGCGCACCACTGAGCGAAGCCGCGCCCGATCCGAGCTTTCCGCCGTTGTTGGCAATTGCCGAACCGGAAGAAGTGCGGATCAGGAACTAGACGATGGCGGCGCGCCCAGTCTTGGACCGCCGGCGCCTCGCCGGCGGGGACGCCGGCGGTCCAAGAGGCCGCTCGACATGAACATTTGGCGCGTCCTGCTCTGCCTCGTTGCGTTCGTCGCCCTGGTCGCCAGCGCGGCGGCGCTGGGCCCCGCCCCCGTCAACCAAGCCGCCATCGCCTCCGAGCGCCCGCCCGAACTACTTTCCGCCTATCGCTTCTTTAGCGACGTCGGCGCGCGAGAGCCGAACACGGGGGTCACGCCATACGATCTCAACACGCCGCTCTGGTCCGATGGCGCGCTGAAGTTCCGCTACGTGTTCATGCCGCCCGGCGCACAGGCACGGTACAATAGCGAAACCGTGTTTGAGTTCCCGGTCGGAACGGTGCTGATCAAGACCTTCGCCTTCGCCGCCGATATGCGGCAACCGACCGAGAATGCGCGCTTCCTGGAGACGCGCCTGCTCATCCGCCGCGCAGACGGCTGGATCGCGCTGCCTTATGTCTGGAATGAAGCGCAGACCGAAGCGCGGCTCTCACCCGCCGGCGCCGGTATTCCGGTGAGCTTCACCGATAACGAAGGACAGAATATCGCGCTCGACTGGGCCGTGCCCAATCGCAACCAGTGCAAGGGCTGCCACGACCGCGCCGGCGAAATCACGCCTATCGGGCCGAGTGCGCGGAATCTGAATCGTCAGTACGACTATGGCCGCTTCATCACGTATGAAGACGGACACGAGGTCGTCACGCACGGTGAGCAAGACCAACTCGCCGCTTGGGCGGAGTTCGGCATTCTCGACAATGCGCCGCAATTCTCACCCTTCGTGCCGAGCGCCTACGACGCCCACAGCGGTTCGCTCGCAACCCGCGCCCGCGCGTATCTCGATGTGAATTGCGCGCATTGCCACAACCCCGACGGCCCCGCGCACACGTCCGGCCTCGATCTGCGCTGGTCGCAGAGCGATCCCGCGCTTTGGGGCGTCATGAAGCGCCCGGTCGCGGCAGGGCGTGCATCTGGCGGCTACGATTTCTCCATTGAGCCCGGCCATCCCGAGCGCTCGATCGTGCTGCATCGCATGTCGAGCGACGATCCCGGCGTGATGATGCCTGAGCTCGGTCGGCAGCTTGTGGACCAGCGGGCTATCGCGCTGATCCGCGATTGGATCGCGGGTATGGATGCGAACGGGCGCGTGCGGGAGTAAACACCGGCTTTCCGCTTCCTTGTTCCCTCACTCCGTCATCCCGGACGCGCGGAGCGCGATCCGGGACCCAGGGGCAACCAAGCAGCTCTACGATCCCCTGGGCTCCGGGCATCGCTTCGCGATCCCGGAATGACGGAACACGGGGACAACCAAGTTCGACGTTCGACTCACCTTCAATGCGGCAGGCTAAACCACGCCAAGCCGCTGGCCATCGCCGCGTGCACGATCAGCGCGCCTAGCACGAGGCTCGAGATAGCGAAGATCAAGAAACGAACCATGATGATATTCACCGTCGCCTGCACCAGCGAATGCACAACGCGCAGCGCCACATAAGCCCAAGCCAAGCCGATATTGATTGGGTGAACAGCAGCGTCCGCCTCCATCGCCAGAAATTGCAGCGCGAAACATACCGCGTAAAACACGGTCGGCTGCTCCATCAGGTGCGCGTAATTGGCCGCGACGCGGCGTGGGCCGACCGGCAACATCTCTTTGGCATTGGGGTCGTCCTTGAACTTCTCCGGATTGACCTTCGCCGCCCGCATCGCCGGGATGCGCGTGGCGTAGAGCCAAATCAGCATGAAGAAAGACCAGACCGTCAGCGCCACGACGGGTGCTATCATTCCGTGTTCGTACATGGCTTTCCCCTTTGCATCCTGGGGACATCATTGACGCGCTTTTTGGGGCCGGCAAGCCTCCTGTTGCGAGAGCCGGCTTGGCGGGAACCGCGCTCGCCTCTAGGTTCCCGGAATACTCGGGGGGACGGATGGCCGACGATTCGAACAAACAAAGGCGCACGCCATTTCTTGAAGCCGCCATCGAATGGCTCATCTACACCAGCCGCTGGCTGATGGCGCCGGTTTATCTCGGCCTGATCGCGGCGCTTGGCATTCTGATCGTCACCTTCTTCCGCGAGCTATACATTCAGGCGCCGCAGATACTGACGATGGATGAGACCGACATCATCCTCTTGGTGTTGACCCTGGTCGATCTCTCTCTCGCCGGCAACCTTGTGCTGATCATCGTGTTTTCGGGCTATGAGAACTTTGTTTCAAAGATCGAAGCCGCGAAAGGCGATCCTGACCGTCCTGAATGGATGGGCACCCTCGATTTTTCTGGACTCAAGATAAAGCTGATCGCTTCAATCATCGCGATCTCGGGCATTCACCTCCTGAAGGTGTTCATGAACCTCGATAAGCACACCGAAAGCCAATTGTATTGGTATATGGTGATCCATCTAACCTTCATCTTCTCGGGCGTTGCCGTGGCGGCGATGGATTGGCTCGAAGAAAAAGCGCACGCGGTGCACCGTGGCGGCTGACGCGCGGAGCGCGATCCGGCATGAGTTGTACATGAACTAGCGCAAGGTTGTGACTGCACCACAAGCGCTCAACACCTGCAGGCGCGTCACATGCGTTCGGGAACCTCAATCCCCAGCAGCTCCAGCGTGATCACAAGCTGCTTCAACGCCGCCGACGCCAGTGCAAGGCGCGAGGTGCGCTCCGCACCCATTGAACTCAGAATATGGCAATGCTCGTAGAATGCCGAGAACTCTCGCGCTAGCGCATAGGCGTGCTCGGCCAGGAAATGCGGCGCACGTTTCTCGTAGGCGAGCGTCAGCGCACGCTCAAAGCCGTCGAGCGTCAACGCCAATGTGCGCTCCGCGGCGTGCTCTACCGCGATAGAGCCGGCCTGCGCGCCTTCTGTTTCTGCTTTGCGAAGAATGCTTTTGATCCGCACCGCCTGATACAAAAGGTACGGCCCGGTCTTGCCTTCGAAGCTCATGAAGCGGTCGAGATCGAAAACGTAAGAGGTGCCGCGGAAATTCGAGAGATCAGCGAACTTGATCGCAGCGATTGCCACCTTGTGGGCGATGTCTTCGAATTCCTCTGGCGAAAAATCCGCGCCGATCTCGGCCTCGCGCAACCTCGCGCGCGCCTTTTCTTCGGCCTGCCCGATGAGATCGCTTAATTTCAGCACGCCTCCGGCGCGGGTCTTGAACGGCTTGCCGTCGGTCCCGTTCATAGTGCCGAAGCCTGTGTGCTCGAGCTTCTCGCGCGCGATGTAGCCGGCCTTGGCGGCGGCGCGGTAGACCTGCTCGAAATGATCGCCCTGGCGCTGATCGACGACGTAGAGAATGAGGTCGGGGTTCTGGTCGCGCACGCGCTGCACGATGGTGGCGAGATCGGTGGTGCCGTACATGGCCGAACCCTCCGACGAGATCACCAGCAGCGGATCGGGGCTCTCGACCTCGACCACACTTCCGTCATCGAGCTTCTTCTTTTTCGTCTCACCGGACCCCGCGACGCGCACGATGCGCGCACCTTGGTCATCCTCCAATAGATTCTTTGCTTCGAGGTCCTTGACCATATCGGCGATTAGCGGATCGGCGTCGCTCTCGCCCAGCCACAGGTCGAAATCGACGCCGAGCGCCGCGAAGTCGCGTTTCTGCGCCGCCATCGAGACGTCGTGCATCGCTTTCCAGATGGTGCGATGCGGCTCCGCGCCGTTTTGCAGAGCAGCGGTCGCCTTGCGCGCGCGGTCGCGGAAGTGGGAATCCTCGCGTGCCTTGACGGCGGCTTTCGGATAGGCGCCCTCAAGGTAATCCAGCGTCAGCGATTTGAGTTTGGCGCTAAGCTTCCCTGCATCGCTGAGGCCGCCGAGTTCGTCTTCGATGGAGACGACCATAAGCCCCATCTGAAAACCCCAATCGCCGAAATGGGCGTCTCCCCACACTTCGTCGCCGCGGAAGCGGAAAATGCGCTTGATGCTTTCGCCTATGATCGAGGCGCGCAAATGCCCGACATGCATGCCCTTGGCCACGTTCGGCCCGCCATAATCGACCACGACGCGGCGCTTCTGCTGCGCTTTGCTCGCGCCGGCGCGGTTATCTTCGGCGATCGCTTGCGCGCGTTGCGCAAGCGCCTCTGCGGTGACACTGAAGTTCAAAAAACCCGGCCCGGCGACAAGCGGCGGCGCTGCGAGTTCAGCGTGTGTCCAAGCCTCAGCGATCTCGCGCGCGAGTTCCGGGGGCTTCTTGCCAACAGCCTTCGCCGCCGCCATTGCGCCGTTGCACTGAAAGTCCGCAAGTTCCGGGCGATCCGAACGGCGCACCTCGGAATGCTTGGCGTCGAGCCCAAGGGAAGCAAACACGGCCGCATTGGCCGCGCTCAAGGCGCTGGCGAGGTCTGTCATGGCTGCGGGATGGAGCGCGGATACGGGCGCGTCAAGTTCAACTCGAAGAGTTCCAGCGGCTCGTTTCCGCTTTAGCTCCCCACCCGATCCGCCGCGTCAATCCGGAAGCGACGGCCGTCGCGGTTGAATTGGAGTTGCTCCGGCGTCAGTTCGAAGCCGACCAGAATCTCGAAATTCTCGCCAGAAATTTCCGCGTTGGCGCGCGGGATGACGATGTGATCGATCCGCTCGGTGCGGGTCACCACATGTTCGCCGCGATTCCAGCGGACATCGACATCGAAATACGCCTTCTCGATCGGCGCCCGACCGCGACGCGTGACCGCGACCCAATAGCGATACGTCTGGCGATCAGAAGTGGAGGCAGGACCTCGACCGAAGGCCATATCGACTTCCATGTTCATGGTGATCGGGTCAGCGTCGACATAGCGGCACAGGCCGCGCACACCCTGCATTTCGCCAGTGAAATTGATGTTAGCGTAGCGAGTTTGGTCGGCTCCGGCGAAGCTTACCAAGCGCGAATTGTCGTAGAGCACGCCCATGAGCGGGCATGGGCCGACATTCGGGCGAGAATCGACGCCCACCATGCGCTCGAAGAAATTGGGCGGGCGCGCTTCGCGCTGCGCTTCCGGATTGACTCCCCCTGGCAGTTCGATGGTGTCAACAGCGCGGTTTCCACCGCACCCGGCGACCGCCAGTCCCAGGATAAGCGCAGCCAGTGCCGGAATCCTCATAGTCAATCCTCATTCCGCGCCCGGCCCCAGCGATGGGGTCCTGCATTGGCGCCCGCCGTGATAGCTTCGCACCGTCGCCGCCGCAACACGCCGCGGCGCCAGTGCCTGAAAGTTCATGCTCATTCCCATGGCCAGCGAAAAAAAATCTGTGATTTCAATATCTCTGGCGGCCCCGCGGGGTTTCTGCGCGGGGGTGGACCGGGCCGTGCAGATTGTCGAGCAGGCGATCGTGAAGTGGGGGCCGCCAGTCTACGTGCGCCACGAGATCGTGCACAACCGCCACGTCGTGGAGCGCCTGGAGGCGCTGGGTGCTGTGTTTGTCGAAGAGCTCGACGCCTGCCCCGACGACCGGCCCGTTGTTTTTTCGGCGCACGGCGTGCCCAAAGCCGTTCCAGCCGAGGCGCAACGGCGACGAATGATCTATGTCGATGCCACCTGCCCGTTGGTTTCCAAGGTGCATGTGGAGGCGCAGCGCCATTTCGATGGCGGGCGCGAGATCGTGCTGATCGGCCATGCGGGTCACCCGGAAGTCATCGGCACGATGGGGCAATTGCCGCCCGGGGCGATCACTTTGGTGGAGACGGTCGCCGATGCGTGCACGTTCACCCCACGCAATGCGGCAAAGCTTTCTTTCGTCACCCAGACGACACTTTCGGTGGACGACACCGCCGAGATCGTCGCGGCGCTGCAGCAGCGGTTTCCGGACATCGCGCAGCCGCACAAGGAAGACATCTGCTATGCCACCACCAACCGCCAGGACGCGGTGAAAGCGATCGCGCGCGACGCCGATCTGGTGCTGGTGATCGGCTCGCCGAAGAGTTCCAACTCGGTGCGCTTGGTGGAGGTGGCCAGACGCGCAGGCGCGCGCGATGCACGCTTGGTTGGATCGGCGGCCGATGTGGACTGGGTTTGGTTTGAAGGCGTTCGCCATGTGGGGATCACTGCGGGCGCCAGCGCGCCGGAGGATTTGGTGGAGGCGCTGATCGCAGCGATCTCAGGCCGCTTCGATGCACACGTGGAGGAAGTGGCGGTGACGCGCGAGGATGTGGTGTTCAAGCTGCCGCGGGTGTTGGGGTGAAGGGGATGCTCGTTTCTTGGACCGTCGGCGTCCTCGCCGGCGAGACGCCGGCGGTCCAAGCGTGAGTTCGCTTGCCGCCCTCCTGCACGATTTTATTCAACGCCAACGCGCGCGCGATCCAGACCACGCGCCCCTCATCGGCGTCGCCGGCGCGCAGGGTTCGGGCAAAAGCACTCAGTGCCGGCGCTTCGTAGAAGCGCATCCGCGCGTGGCGCATTTCTCGCTGGACGATGTGTATCTGACCAAGGCCGAGCGGGTTTGGCGCGCCGACAACATCAGTTCCTTCAGCGCCGTCCGCGATGAGGATGGCAATTTTCAAGTTGCGCACGTCCCCCGCCCCGAAATCGAGCGCCTCTTGCTCACGCGCGGCCCGCCGGGCACCCACGATCTCGCCCTCGCTAAAGCGGTGATCGCTCGGCTGCGCGAGCCCTTGCTGAGCAAGCTCCCGCGTTTCGACAAAGCGGCAGACGATCGCGCGCCGGAATCCGAATGGCCCGCGTTTCAAGGCCCGGCGGAGGCCATTCTCGTGGATGGTTGGTGCCTTGGCGCCAAGCCCACGACGCCAACCGAGCCGATCAACGACGTAGAGCGCGAGGACGCTGGCGGCGTTTGGCGGCGCGAAACCGAAACCCAGTTGCGGAAATCCTACCAACCCTTCTTCGCCGCCTTCGACGCGATCGTCTATCTTCAGCCCCCGAGCTGGGAAATCGTGCGCCGCTGGCGCGCGGAGCAGGAAACAGAGACGCTAGCCCGCCCGCTGAACGCAGTGGATCACGCCCGCCTCGACCGCTTCATGCAGCACTACGAGCGCATCACGCGCGCCATGATGAACGGCGCACACTGTGCTAACTGGGAAATCACATTGGACGAGGAGCGCAACGCTGTCGCGTCCCGTCAGCTCGCGTAATACTCGACCACCAGGTTCGGCTCCATCTGCACCGGATAGGGCACGTCGGAGAGCGTGGGGATGCGGGCGAAACGCGCCGCCATCGCCTTGGGATCGACCTCGAGATAATCGGGGGTGTCGCGCTCGCCGCTTTGCAGCGCTTCCAGCACCACCGCCATCGAACGCGCCTTGTCGCGCACTTCGATCAGATCGCCGACCTTCACCAGGAACGAAGGGATGGTGACGCGCTTGCCGTTCACCTTGACGTGGCCGTGGTTCACGAATTGGC
>CADEDG010000043.1 GCA_902826035.1 uncultured Alphaproteobacteria bacterium | reverse complement strand
TTATAATTCAGATGACTAAAGAAACGACTAAGACGGCGCGCCAATAGGCACGCGATTCGTGTCCCGAATTAGAACACGAGTCTTCTTACTTGTTTCTTACCCGTGAGCGCGCTTCTAGCGTTTGATCATGAGTAGTTCTTCCAACATCTGGTCGGCTGTGGTGATGATGCGCGAGGAGGCCGAATAGGCGCGCTGCGTAGTGATCAGGTTCGTGAACTCTGCCGCGAGGTCCACGTTCGACGCTTCTAGCGCCCCCGAGACAATACGGCCAGCGCCGCCGGCGTTCGACGCGTTGATATTGTAGAGTCCGGATTCCAGCGTCGTCCGGAAGGCGCCGCCCTGGTCGGCCTTTAGGCCGTTGGGGTTAAGAAACGTCGCCAGCGGCAATTGGTAGAGCGCGCGCGCGCGGCCGTTGGAGAATTGCGCGGTCAGATAGCCGTCGCCCTCCAACACCAAGCCGACTAGATCGCCTGGCGGCACGCCGTCGGCGGTGACGCTGGTGACGCCGAAATTATTGGCGAATTGCGTCATGCCGGTGGTGAGGTCGATGTTGAGCGGCTGAGCGGCGGCGCCCGTTGTGGACGCCCAATTCGCGGAGAATGCAGACCCGATTGTGCCGGAGACGCTCGCGACTGTGCCGTCGGTGTTGAAGGTCACTGTACCGCTTGCAAGCAGGCCGCCGGTGCCGGCGCCGCCGGTGACGGCAGTGTTGGGGCGCGCATAGGTTTCCACTGCCCAGGTGTTGGGTGCGGTTTTGATATAGCCAAACGCTATCGTGCGCGGCTCGCCCAAGCTGTCGAACACTTCAAGCGAGCTTTCGAAATGCGGCGTGATTGTTCCCGTTGCGAGATCGCCGGGATCGTAGACACCCTGCGCTCCGGCATAAGCGTCCTGGCCCGATCTTAGATTTGCATTGATGGTGACATTCGCGGTTGGCTCAGCGAGGCCGCCGACGCCGGAAATGTTCACGGGCTCGATCGCGGAGAGCGAAGTGGGGGAGGAGACCACGCTGCCGTCACTGTTCACCGGCCAGCCTTGCAGAAACAAGCCCTGCGCGTTGACCATGAAGCCCTTGGCGTCGACCGTGAACGATCCCGCCCGAGTGAACAGCACGCTTCCGCCGTTGGAAAGTTGTTGGTCGTTGCTGGAGACGACGAAGAAGCCTTCGCCGGAAACCGCAAGGTCAGTGGTTGAGCGGGATTGCTCAAGCGATCCCTGCAGGGAAATCTGCTGGCGCGTCAGCGGCAGCACGCCGCCGGCGTTATAGGTGGTGTTGGAGTTTTGCGCGTTCACGAGCGCGGAAAAATCCACCCCGCTGCGTTTGTAGCCCACGGTGTTGACGTTAGCGATGTTGTCGGAGATGACCGCGAGGGCGCTCGAATTGGCGGTGAGGCCCGAAACGCCCGCGCGCAGTGCGGTATAGATCGACATTGCCTAAGCTCCATTCCCACGCCGGGTGACGGGGGCGATTGTTGTTTCCATGGAGCGCTTCTGCGCGGTCGAGCGCCGGCGTTCGGCCAGCGCTGTATGTTCAGTCGTCGAGCACGGCGCGAACCAAGCCAAGTTCGCGTGAGCCCGATGGGGTGATCACAAGCGGCGTAGTGCCCGAGAAATCGACGCCGCGAATGGGCTCGCGCACGCTCATGGTTGCGTTGACTTTGTCGCCAGTGGAGTTTTTCGCGGAGACCACGAGGCGGTAAATTCCGTCAGGGACGAGATTGCCGTTGGCGTCGCGGCCGTCCCAGGCGAAGGAATGATTGCCTTGCGCGGTCTGGCCGGCGGTTTCAAAAATCTTACGTCCGCGCGCGTCGGTGACCGTCAGCGTGGCGTTTTCCGCTTGCTGCGTGAAGGAATAATTCCAGTTCGCGCGGCTGTTGGCGAGCGTGGTGGTGTCGCTCTCGATCAGGGCGTTGCGGCCAAGATAAGAGAGTGCTGCGCCAGCGGAGGCGGCTTGGTATTGTCCGGCGAGGCCTTCCAATTGCTGGTTGGTGCGGATCTGCTGTTCCACCTGGCTGAATTGCACCAATTGCTGGGTGAATTGCGTCGAATCCATCGGCGCCAGCGGATCTTGGTTCTGCAATTGCGCGGTCAGCAACACGAGGAAGCTGTCGTAATTCTCCGACAGCCGGGCGCGGTCGCCCGCGGCTTGGCTCGCTGGTCCCGCGTCGGTTGCTATGGGGGTAATCGCCATCGGCTATTGTCCTATGCCATCACATCGACGCGTACGCCGCGCCAACGCTCGAACCCGACCGGTCGCGCGCGCGGCGCGATCGTTTGCATTTCTTCTTCAGGTGTCAGCGCAGACACTTGCCCACCGCCCTTCTCGGCGGCGGTCTCGCGTTCCTCGCCGCTGCCTTGGCGTAGATCAAACGACAAGCCGTTGTGGGCGAGTTCAAGTCCCGCCGATTGTAGGCTCTGCTCAAGTTCACGGGCGTGGCGCGCCATTTCCGCGAGCGCTTGGGGCGTATCGGCCGAAATCGTGGCGGTGACGCGGTGATCGCGGCCGACTTCGAGGCGGACATCGACGCGTCCCAGTTCGGGCGGGTCGAGGCGAAGTTCGAATTGCGTGTTGTGGCCATTGAAGCGCCGGATGATCTCGCGCCCGACTTGTGCCGTTGCAGGTGCTGCGCGTGAAGCGCTTTGCTCGCTGCTGGGCTGCAGCACTTGCGTGGGCGCATGCGAACTCGGCGCTTGCAATGGGGACGCCGTTTGCATTGGCGCCGGCGCCTCTTGCACGGGTTGGAAAGGCGTCTCGGCGCTCTTGGTCTGGGCGTTGTTCTGAGCGTTCGCTGCTTTGCCTTGCGCCTTCGTCGGCTCGACCTGTTGCGGGGAGGGAGCGTCGCGTCTGGCCTCCGCGCCGCCTCCAATCCTTGGCGCCGTCTCGCTGTCTGCTTGTTGCTGTTGGGGCTTGGACGCCGGTTGAGCGCTGACTTGAAGCGCGGCGAGCACTTCCGCGCTTGGCGGCGACGTCTGCGTCAATGGCGCCGTGGAGGCCGGCTGCGATGGCGCCGCCGTTGGCGCTGCCGCCGCCGCCGTATCCGGCGCCTCGGCGCCAATGGCTGGAGACGATGCTTGCGGGAACTGGGCGCTGTCCTCAACCTCCGCATCGGGCGGCGACTCGGACTTCGCCTGATCCTTCGGGGTGGCGTTTGTCTGCTTCGCTTGTTGCAAGGGAAGAGCGGGCGCCTGCGGTGGCGCGGCGCCAGAAATCGGGGCGACTGGCGCCAGTTCGGCGTTGCCGGGTGGCGGCGCCTGAGTCTCGGCTGGCGCTGCGATCACGATCTGTACAATCACCGGCGCCGTCAAAACGATGGGCGCCGCTGTGGCTTGGTCGTTCTGCTCGTCGTCCTCGGCGCTCGCGTCGGCGGCGTCCGGGCGCTCTGTTTGCGAGGAGCGTCGTGTTTCTGCGGCTCGCTCGGCATCCAGATGGTCACGGAAGTTCGCTGCATCGCCGGCCACGCCGGCATCGGGCCGCGCGGGCGGCGCGGGGGTGTTGACGATTGGTGCGGCCGCGAAATCCATGAACGTCCCCGGTGGCCGCTGGTCGTGGCGGCCGATGGGAGAGAGCAAGCAGCGGGCCACGCCGGTAACCATAAGAAAAACGGGACAAAACAATCACATAATCACGCGACACCTTGGTGAAATTTGCTCCGGTTAGGCAATTGTCGCCGCCCAGCCAGGCAGAATTTGCCGGCGATTAACCATGGCCCCGAGTTTGCGAGGAATAGGCGGGCAGGGCGCGCGCATCGCTTCAGTGCCACGCCCAGGGCAGAGGAGAAACGTTGTCTAATCAGACTTCTACGCGCACGCGCCCGGCCGCTCTGGGGCGCTGCTTCGCTCGGCAAAATTCGCCGGGCGCCCGGCGCCTGTTGCCGAGGTCGGATCAATGACCTCGATCAGCGCCACCTTCTTATCGGGCCTGACCGGCTTGCGCGCGGCGCAAACCGGCCTCGCCACCGCGTCGCAGAACGTCGCCAACGCCAATACCCCTGGTTATGTCCGCACCGAGATTACACTCGCGCCGCGCAGCCAGTTCGGCGCGGGCTCGGGCGTAGACGTCTCGACCATTCGCCGCGCCGCCGACCGCTTCCTCGCCACTGCGAGCTACATCGCCGAAGCCGCGCGCGGCTCAGCGGCGGCGCGCGCCGACATTCTCGATCGCGCGCAGATGAGCTTCGGCGATCCGGCCAGCGCCACCTCGATGTTTGCAGGCCTCGACCAATTCTGGTCGGCGTTGACCGAGCTTGGCGTCGACCCCGCTTCCTCGTTACGGCGTTCGGATGCAGTCTCCGCGCTGCGCGGAACTTATGACGAAGTGCATCGCATCGGCGCTTCGATCCAGGATCTCATCGGCGAAGCCGATCAGCGCATTGCCGACAAGGTCACTGAAGCGCAAGACCTGATCGACCGTGTCGCCCAACTCAACGACGAGGTCCGCCTCAGCAAGCGAACGGGCGCCGACGCCACCGGTGCAGAAAATGCTCAATCAGCCTTGATAGATCAACTTTCTACGCTGATGGATTTGCGCGTTCTGCCACAGAGCGAGGGGGGGGTGCATGTTCGCACCTCCGGCGGCGCGCTGCTGGTCGGCGTACGAGCGGCGCAATTAAGCTACACGCCGTCAAGTGTCCCGTACGCAAGCCACGGAATCATCGCTTTCAACGAAGACTTGGGAACTCAGGCCAATCTCGAACCGTCCCTGTTGGGCGGTGAAATTCAAGGTTTGTTGCAGGTGCGCGATCGCGATCTCAACGGCCTCGCCGAAGCGCTTGGCGGCTTTGCGGGCGCACTCGGTGACGCGATGAACGCGGTGCACAACGAGAACACCTCTTCGCCAGCCCTTGGCCATTTGAGCGGGCGCCAGACCGGGTTGCTCGGAACCGACGCGCTTGCTTTTACCGGCAAGGCCACGATCGGCATCACGGATGCGACCGGCGTTTTGCGCGAGCGTCTGAGCATTGATTTCGATGCCGGGACCATAACCAGCGGCGCGTCGGCGACAACGTTTACCGCGGCTGGCGGCGACATCGACAGTTTCGTCGCCGCGCTCGAATCCGCTCTCGCCGCGGCCAGCCCCGCGGGCAGCGCGCAGTTCGCTGATGGCCAACTTGTCCTCGATGTCGCTTCAGGCGGCGGCCTCGTCGTGCAACAAGACGCGACCGATCCCGCGCAACGCGCCGGCCGCGGCTTCGCTCATTTCTTCGGGTTGAACGATATGGTCTCGCGTCCGACGCCGCTTTTCTTCGAAAGCGGCGCGCAAGGCTCGGACAGGCATGGCATGGTCGCCGGCGGTTCGCTGACCTATCAGGTGCGCGACGCCGCTGGCCGCTTCGTCGCGACGCGCACGATCGCTGTGAGTGCGAGCCCGACAGCGACTTGGGACAATTTCCTCGACGACCTCAACACACCTGGGCTTGGAATTGGCGAATACGGCGCGTTCTCCATGAACCCCGCCAGTGGACGCGTGAGCTTCGCAAGCGGCGCCGGTGGCTACCAGGTGTCGCTGGTCAGCGACACCACCCAGCGCGGCGCGACGGGCGTTTCGTTCACGGCGCTGCACGGGTTGTCAGCGGCGGCCGGCGCCGGCCGCGCTCAGGAGACCGACGTTAACGCGTCGTTGGCGGCAGACCCGATGCGCCTCGCCGTAGGCAGGCCCAATCTGAATGCAGCACTTGGCCAACGCATTATCGAAGCGGGCGATAATCGCGGCGCTGCCGCACTCGTCGCCGCGCGTGATTCCGTGCGCCCGTTCCCTGCGGCTGGAGCGCTTACCGCGCAAGCGACGACGCTCGCCACTTACGCTTCGCGGCTTGGTGGCGAAGCCGGGCGCATGGCGTCGGATGCGCAGCGCGCTTCGCGTGGGGCGGATGCGGTGTCCGCGGCGGCCGACGACCGGCGCGCGCAGATCGAAGGCGTTAATCTCGATGACGAATTGTTGCGCATGACCACGTATCAGAACGCTTATGCAGCCGCGGCGCGCGTCATTCAGGCCGCGACCGACATGCTCGATATCTTGATGGGCCTTGGATACCGGTAAGGAGCAAGACGGATGCAAGGCCCTATGTCGCTACGGTTTTCGACCCAGGCGCAAGTCGATATTCGCCGGATCACCGGTGAGTTGACGGATTTGCAGCGGCAAGTTGCTTCGGGGGTTCGAGCGAACGACCTATCCGGCTTCGGCAGCACGTCGAGCAGGTTGCTAAGCGCGCAAGGGTTGAAAACAACTGCCGACGCACGCAGTTCGGTTCTCGGACAACTCGACGCGCGCCTCGGGGTGCAGGGTGCGGCCCTAGGCGAAGTCTCGGGCGCTAGTTCGCGGCTGTCGCAGGCGATTCGCGTCGCCATCAGCGCCAATGACGGTCGCGGTGTAGGCATCGAACTGGATCTCTCCTTCAAGAGCATCGTCTCTGCGCTCAATGAGAGCTGGAACGGCCAACCGCTGTTTGCCGGCGAACGTGTGGAGGGCGCGCCTGTCAAGGTGGCGACGCTCGATGAACTCGCCGCCTCCAGCACCCCCCAAGACATTTTCGAGGAAGCAGAGCGGCGCCAGAGCATCGACCTTGGCTCCGGTCCCCCGACGGAGATTGCGCCGAAGGCCTCAGAAGTAGCCGGCGGCTTGATGCAGACATTGCGCGACCTGAAGCTGCTGCTCGATGGCGCGGGCGGCCAGATCGGCCAGCCGATCAGCGATGCGCAATCGGTGCGCTTGCAGGAAATCGCCGCCACGATCGAGCACCATGCGAACACTATCGTCACCGAAGAGGGCCGCACCGGCCAATTACAATCGCGTTTTGCCGCTCAACGCGATCGTCTCCAGGAGCGTTCCGACCTGCTGGTGAAGGAGATCGGCGACCATGCCGACGCTGACCTGGCGCAAGTGTCGATGCGCCTCAGTGCGCTGATGACGCAATACGAGGCTGCGGCAAAGACCTTCGCCGACCTTTCACAATTGAGCCTGCTGCGCTATCTGTAGGTTTCGCCCCGGGCCTTGACCCCGGGGGGAGGTGAGAGATGAATTCCCTGGGCTTCGCCAAGCCGCCCGCGCAGACGCGCGTTGTCGCCGCCATGTCGGGCGGCGTCGATTCCTCCGTGGTTGCCGCGCTACTGAAGCGTGAGGGCTACGACGTCATTGGCATCACGTTGCAGCTTTACGATCATGGCGCTGCGGTGAACAAGCCGGGCGCTTGTTGCGCGGGGCAAGACATCCACGATGCGCGCCGCGTCGCCGATGCGGCAGGCATCCCCCATTACGTGCTCGATTACGAGAGCCGTTTCCGCGAAAAAGTGATGGAGGATTTCGCCGACACCTATCTTGCGGGCGCGACGCCCATCCCCTGTGTGCGCTGCAATCAGACCGTGAAGTTCGCTGACCTGAAGCGCGTGGCCGAAGACCTCGGCGCCGATTGTCTCGCCACCGGCCATTATGTTCGCCGTGTTGAGGGCGGTGCTGGCGCTGAATTGCATCGCGCCGCAGATGCGTCGCGCGATCAATCCTATTTCCTGTTCGCGACGACACGCGCGCAGCTTGACTATCTGCGCTTCCCCCTGGGCGATATGCCAAAGTCGGAAGTGCGCACGCTTGCCGCTGAACTTGGTGTGCGCGTCGCCGAGAAGCCCGACAGCCAGGACATCTGCTTCGTGCCGCAGGGCAAATATGTCGACGTGGTCAAGAAGCTCCGCCCCGGTGCGGTTGAACCCGGCGAGATCGTCGATACCGACGGCCGCGTGATCGGTGAACACGACGGAATCATCAATTACACGGTCGGCCAACGCCGCGGCCTTGGTATCGCGGCGGGGCAGCCGCTGTTTGTCGTCAAGCTCGATTCCGGCAAGCGCCGCGTGATCGTAGGCCCGCGCGAGGCGTTAGGCGTTTCGCGCATGACGCTGAAGGACGTGAACTGGATCGGCGATGGCGCCGCCGAGGGGCACGATATATTGGTGCGCGTGCGCTCGACACGACCGCCCGTGCCTGGGAAACTTTACGTGTCGTCCGTCGTCCTCGATACACCGGAAGAAGGCGTCGCCCCTGGCCAAGCGGCGGTGTTCTACGATAAGCAATCGACGCGCGTCCTTGGCGGCGCCTGGATCGCGGCGACGGAGCCATGATGGACAAGCGCAATGCCGACGCTGCCGCGCTGATGGCGATGAGCGGGCTCGAGGCGTTGCAGGCTTTGGTTGAAGGGCGCGCACCGGCGCCCTCGATCTCGGAGACGATGGGCTTTCGCTTGGTCGCGGTGGCGCACGGCTTTGTCGCCTTCGAGGGCGAGCCGAGCAAAGCCGTGCTCAATCCGATGGGCGTGGTGCATGGCGGTTGGGCGTTGACTTTGATCGACAGCGCTTGCGGCGCGGCCGGGCACACCACGTTGCCCGCGGGCGTCGGCTACGGCACGCTGGAGACCAAAGGCAATTTCGTGCGCCCGATCCTCGCCGACACCGGAACACTGCGTGCGGAGGGTCGCGTGCTCGCGCAAGGGCGCACCATCATCACTGCCGAAGCCAAGATCACCGACGCGCAAGGCAAGCTCTACGCGCACGGTACTTCCACATGCATGATTATCCGACCGGAGAAATGAAATGAACGATCATATCGTCATCGTCGGCATGGCGCGCACGCCGATGGGCGGGCTAATGGGTGAGCTTTCGCACCTCTCCGCGCCGGAGCTTGGCGCCATCGCCGTGAAGGCCGCGATGGGCGACGCGAAACTCGACGCCGCCGATCAGATCATCATGGGCAACGTGCTCTCCGCCGGCCTCGGCCAGGCGCCGGCGCGGCAAGCGGCGCTGAAGGCGGGGCTCACGAAATCTACCGAGGCAGTGACGCTGAACAAGATGTGCGGGTCTGGCCTGCAGGCGGTGGCGATGGCGCGCCAGGCGTTGCTTGCCGGCGAAGCGAATGTCATCATCGCCGGCGGCATGGAGAGCATGTCGCGCGCGCCGTTTCTGATGCCCAACCATCGCATGGGCCGCAAGTATGGCCACGACAAATTGCTCGATCACATGGCGTTCGATGGTCTTGAGGACGCGTACGAAGGCCAGGCCATGGGCGTCTACGCCGACCAGTCGGCGAAGGATTATCAACTCACGCGCACGCAGCAGGACGAGTACGCGCTGGAAACGCTGAGCCGCGCTCAGGCCGCTGCCAAGGAGGGTCGCTTCATGCGCGAGATCGCTGGAATCGAGAGCAAAGCCGGCGCGCTCGATACCGATGAATTGCCGCGCAAGGCGAAGCCCGAGAAAATCCCATCGCTCAAGCCGGCGTTCACACAAGATGGAACAGTTACCGCCGCCAACGCCTCCGCCATTTCTGACGGCGCGGCAGCACTCGTGCTGATGCGCGCGTCCGACGCGGCCAAACAGGGCTTGACGCCGCTGGCGCGTATCGTTGCGCAATCGAGCCACGCACAGGCGCCGGCGCAATTCACTTCCGCGCCTGTACCCGCGATCAAGAAGGCGCTCGACCGCGCCGGCTGGAAGGTGGGCGATGTCGATCTCTGGGAGATCAATGAGGCGTTTGCGGTGGTGCCGCTGATCGCGATGAAGGAGCTGAATATCGGCCTCGGACAGCTCAATGTGAATGGCGGCGCCTGCGCGCTCGGGCATCCGATTGGCGCCAGTGGTGCGCGCGTGCTGGTGACGTTGATCGCGGCGATGGAAGCGCGCGGGGTCAAACGCGGCGTTGCATCGTTGTGCATCGGCGGCGGCGAGGGCATTGCGTTGTGTGTGGAGCGGTGAGGCGGGTGCACCTTGAACGATAGAATTCTCGCCCATTTCCGCGAGCAGGCGATGATCTGCGCGGAGTACGGCTCGCCGTTCACAGCGCAATTGCTCGAGCGCATGGCCGACGATATCGAGCAGGGCGGGCCGGTTGCGGCGCTGGTGCACGACTGGCCAAGCAATCCGCGCGCTGACGTTCTGAGTTTGCGCCTCGCTGGAGCGTTGCACGCCGCGGCGCTGAGCGAGCGCGATTCCGCGCTCGCCGCGGCGTACCCGCGCGCGAAGCCGGACTGGCGCATGGATGAGGTCTGGCCACTGGCGCGCGCGTTCCTTCAGCGCGAACGCGATTGGGCGAGCGATTTCATCATTTCCGCACCGCAGACCAACGAAACCCGCCGCTCCATTGCGTTGCTCGCTGGCTTCCTCGCGTTCGCGAAGAACTGGCGCGGGCCGATCGATATGCTGGAGCTTGGCGGGAGCGCTGGGCTCAATCTCAATTGGGACCGCTTCGCATATCGCACCAAGACCTGGTCCTGGGGCGAGGCAAGTGCTGTACAGATCGACACCCATTGGCATGGACCCGCGCCGCCAGTTGAGATCACGCCCGATATTCGCCATCGCGCGGGCTGCGATCTCAATCCGCTCGACCTTGGCGACGAGAACGAGGTGTTGCGGCTTAAGTCTTACATTTGGCCCGACCAGGATGATCGGCTCGCGCGATTCGATGGCGCTGTTGCGCTGGCGCGCGAAGCCGACGTGCGCGTGGACCGCGCCAGCGCCGATGCATGGCTCGCCGCTAAGCTCGCCGCGCGGGCGGACGACGCGGCGACGATCGTGTATCATTCTGTGTTCCTGCAATATCCCCCGCGCGAGGCGCGTGAGGCGATTGTCTCGGCCATCCGCGAAGCGGGCGCGCGCGCGACGCCTCAAGCGCCGCTGGCCTGGGTGCGGCTCGAACCGGAGGTGCTTACAGATGGCGTCGAGAATGGTCTGCGCTTTGTGCTTGACCTGCACACCTGGCCCGGCGGCGAGCGGCGGATTCTCGGCTACACGGATGGCCATGTGCGGGCCTTCTATGCAGCTTAGGAGCGGGAGTCGCTCCGGAGGATCGCCGGTAGTCGCGGGCGGACTGGCGCCGGTGAGCATCGCGGCTTAGAAGACTAGCGAAACTTGAGGTACGCACCATGAAAAGAACGTTCGCCGCCATTGTCACCGCGTTCGCGCTCGGTGCTTGCGCCACATCGTCGGTTCCGCAGGCGTCGGGCGGGCTTCAGGTTGCGCCCCTTCAGTACAGCATGCGGACGCTGGCCAACGGTTTGCGCGTCTATGCGATGCCGGACGCGAACACCGCCAACGTCTCGGTGCAAGTCTGGTACGATGTCGGTTCGGTGGACGATCCGGCTGGGCGTTCGGGTTTCGCGCATCTGTTCGAGCACATCATGTTCAAATCGACGCGCAACATGCCGGCCGAGACCGTGGATCGCCTCACTGAGGATGTCGGCGGCTTCAACAACGCTTCGACCTACGACGATTTCACCAATTATTACGAAGTGGTCCCCGCCAACCATTTGAACCGCGCGCTCTGGATGGAAGCCGAGCGCATGAGCTCGCTGGTGATCGATCCGGCAACGTTCGATTCCGAGCGTGACGTGGTGAAGGAGGAATTGCGCCAGCGCATTCTTGCTTCGCCCTATGGCCGCTTGTTCGGCTTCTACATGTCGCAAGCCAATTTCACGGTGCACCCCTATGGACGCCCCGGCATTGGCTCAATCGAAGACCTGGATGCGGCGACCGTCGAGGACGTGCGTGCATTCCACGCGGCCTGGTATCGCCCCGACAACGCGGTGCTGGTTGTCGCCGGCAATTTCAATTCCGCGCAACTCGATCAATGGGTCAACGAATATTTCGGCGATATCGCCCGGCCCGCGCGCGCGATCCAGCGGGATTACCCAGCCGAGCCCGTGCGCACGGGCCCGCGCGAGTACACGACCTATGCGCCGAACGTGCCGTTGCCGGCGGTGATGATCTCTTATCCGCAGCCGGAATCGACCAGTCCCGACCTCCCGGCGTTGACGGTGCTCGATGCGATTATGGCGCGCGGCGAATCCTCACGGCTCTACCAATCTTTGGTGTACGAGCAGCAAGTTGCGGCGCAGGTGTTCACTAATCTGGAGGCGACGCAGGACCCCGGCGCTTATTCGTTGTTTGCGATACTTTCGGAAGGCAAGAGCGTCGAGGAGGGGCTTGCGAGCCTCACCGCGCAGGTCGCGCGCATGCGCGACGAGCCGGTCAGCCAAGCTGAACTCGACGAAGCCAAGAATGAAATCGTGACCGCGACGATCGAGGGCCGGGAGACGGCCTATGGTCGCGCCTTCGAACTCGCCGATGCTGTCATCCGGTATGGCGATGCTGCTTACGCCGATCAGCTGCTCGCGGCGATCCAAGCAACCACCGCTGCGGACGTGCGGCGCGTGGCGCGCGCGATCCTCACCGATCAGCGCCGCGTCGTGGTGCGTTATCTGCCCGAGGAAGCGGGGCGCTCCGGCGATGTGATCACCACCGCGTCCACCATCCAAGCACGTGCCCTCGCAATCCCCGCCTCGGAGATTGTCATCCATAGCCTGGCCCCCGAAGGCCAACGCGAATCTATCCCGGCTGCGGGGGCGCCAGTAGACGCGCGCATCCCCGCAACCGAGCAGCGCACGCTCGCCAACGGCATGCGCGTCATCGTAGCGCCTAACCGGGCGCTGCCGCTGATCAGCGCGGATCTGCGCGTCGCCTCCGGCGGCAGCGCCGATCCGCGCGACCGCGCCGGCCTTGCGTCCATGACGGCCGATCTGCTCACGCGCGGCACTACCACACGTGGCGCAACCGAGATTGCGCGCGAGATAGAATCGCTCGGCGCCGAAATCAGCTCCGGCGCCGGGACCGATTCTTCGGCGGTGTCGCTGCAAACCCGCTCGGATCGAGTGCAAGACGGATTTGTCGTTTTCGCCGACGTGGTGCGCAATCCCGCGTTCGCCGCCGAGGAGCTCGACCGTGCCCGCCAAGAGGCGCTTGACGGGCTGCAAGTGGCGCTGAGTCAGCCCGGGTCGATCGCGCAATTCGCCATTGCGCGCGCCGTGTTTGGCGAGACTCCGTATGGCGCAGTCGCATCGGAGCGCAGCCTCGGCGCGATCACGCGCGATAACATGGTTGCGTTCCACGCTGCCAATTGGCGCCCGGACAATGCGGTGCTGGTGATCGCCGGCGACGTATCCATCGAGCAGGGCTTTGCGCTGGCGGAACAGCATTTTGGCGCCTGGGCCAATCCTGCAGGCGCGCGCCCCAGCGCGCCGGACGCAAACGCGTACGCAGCACCCGCGCGCACCATCGTTGTCGATCTGCCGCAGACGGGCCAAGCCGCTGTGGTCATGGGATTGCGCGGCGTGTCGCGTCGCGACGCGGATTATTTTCCGCTGCTTGTGGCCAACAATGTGTTAGGCGGGGGCTATTCCGCGCGCCTCAATGCGGAAATCCGGATCAGACGCGGGCTCTCCTATGGCGCCGGTTCAAATTTCCCTGCGCGCCTGGCGCCCGGGCCGATCATCGCTTCAGCGCAGACGCGCAATGACGCGGCCGCACAGGTGTATGAATTGATGCGCGCCGAGATCGCGCGCATCGGCCAGAGCGCCGCGCCGGAATCCGAGCTCACCGCGCGCAAGGCGGTGCTGATCGGTTCGTTCGCGCGCGCAGTGGAGACGACCTCCGGACTGGCGGGCCAGATCTCGACCTTGGCGCTGTTCGGTTTGCCGCCGGAGCGCTTGGGCGCCTATGTGGCGGATATTTCCAACGTCACGCCGGAGCAGGCGCGGGCCGCGGCGGCGCGCTACTTTAATGCCGACAACGCCGATCTCGTAGTCGTTGGCGATGCGCAAGTGTTCTTCGACGGCGTGCGCCGTCTCCGCCCGAATGCGGAACGAATTCCAGTTGGCGAGATAAATCTCGACCGGGAGGCGCTGCGCTGATTCCGTTCGTGCCGCGACTCGGTTAAGCATGAGCGTCATGAATGCTCGCCCGCTGCTTCGCACCGTCGCCTTTGCACTGCTGCTGAGCACGCTGTCTTTCGTTGTCGGCATCGCCGGCGACCTCTCGCAGCAGCGAAGTGATTCGGGGACCCGGGTGGTCGTGCGGATTCCGCCGTTAACCACGGCGCAGGCAGAGGCTGCTTCGCGCCCCCGCTGAGGTTCGGGTTGTTGACGAAGTTCTTGTCGTCATTCGGTTTTTTGCGCCAGCGCGGTGCCAAATCGCGACTTTTCGGCAACACAGACGCAACGCCTCGGCAACACCGTCAAAAAAGCGCCTTGGTCGCAGGGCTTTCTCCCGCGACATGAGCGAAGGGCAGATCTTGTCAGTGCGTGGCGTGGCGCTTGCCGCGGCCGCTTTGGCGCTCGGCCTCCCTGCGACCGCCGCCGCCCAGCAGCAGCCACAACAACAGCAACGCCAATCTTCAGTTCCAGGTCTTTACGCCGCCTCAAGTGGCGCCACCCGCTATTCCACCCCGGACGGCGCAGTGCGGTTCGTTTTCGATCGCAGTGTCGGGCGCGTGGCTCTGGTGCGGTTCGAGGGGGATCCGGAAGTGCATGTGTTGCGCCCGGTGATGGCCGCGGCTGGCGCAGAAATTTACCGTACCGATGATGGCGACGTCACGCTGCGCGTCGCCTCCAACGGCGCTATAACCGTCTACACACGCAGTTTGAGCACCGGCGCGCCGGCTTCCGAGGAGGGGCGCGTGGCGCCGATCACTCCTGAAGCCGTGGCATTTGCGGAGATGCAGCAGCGCTTCCAACAATTGGAAGCACGGGCTCGGCGCAATGTCGGGCAGACGGTCACTTTCATTCTCCCGGCCCGAGTGCCGCCTGGCGCCGGTGGCATCGTGCTCGACGCCGCCGAACGCGCCGCCCAGGGTTTGGCCGCAGCGCCGCTGACAAATATCCGACGCGTGGTGATAACGCTTGGACCCGCGCCTGCAGTGGCCCGCCGGGGTGACCAACTCTTCATCCAGGTCGCGCCGCATCTGGGTTACGCTGGCCGGCCATCGTCGATCACCATCCGCAACGTGGTCACCGGACAGGTGCAAGGGCCAGAGGAATAACCGGGCCGCTCCAATCCAGCCGCTCGTTTACCCACTGGCACGGGCTGGATATCGCCGTGAACGACCCGATTGAGCATCAGGAGCAATGGCGCAATTGTGATCCATTTCCGCCGAGGTGAAAGGCGTCAGGTGACCTTCACCCGGTTTTGCGCCGCGCACCCGGGCCTGCGTGCGGCTCGACATCGCGAGGATCAACAAAGTCGCCGCACTCAGAGCACGACAGGACCGCTCTGAAGTCGTGCCCGCAATTCTGATGTCGATGAAGAAGAGGCGGTCCTTTCTTTCCGGCAAAGTGTTCATCGCCCCAATGCACAAGTCCAATCAGGACCGGGTAAAGGCCAAAGCCTCTCTTGGTTAGGCGATATTCATAGCGCTGCGGTGCATCTTGATAAGCCACTTTCGCGAGGACATCGTTTTCTACCAAGTGCGCGAGCCGTTCAGCCAATACGCGTCGCGCAATACCAAGTCGCGACTGAAAGTCGTCAAAGCGGCGGACACGCAGAAACGCTTCACGCAGTACAAGCAACGTCCACCGATCGCCGACCACGGCGAGCGCCCGCGCCAACGAGCAATTTTCCTGATTGAGGTCCTGCCATCGCATCGCTCCCGCACTTTGCCATTGACTCCGTCTTATTTCAAGACTTACTGTTGCTCCGTCAAAGGAGCGCGCATGTCCAGCCGCAACGCCACGTGCGCCATCATCGGCGCCGGCGATTTTATCGGATCTGCAATCGCCCGAAAATTTGCATCCGAAGGCTACACAATATTCGCCGGCCGCCGGACGGTGGAGAAGCTTGAGCCGCTCAAGCGCGAGATTGAAGCCGCGGGTGGAGTATGTGAGGCGCGCGGTCTGGACGCCCGCAAGGAGGAAGAGGTCACACCTTTTCTTCAAGCAGCGGATGCGCATGCGCCACTCGAAGTGGTGATCATAAATCCTGGCGCAAACGTCTACTTCCCGATCTTGGAAACCACGGAACGCGTTTTCTTCAAGGTTTGGGAGATGGCGTGCAAGGCTGGCTTCCTCACCGGACGCGAAGCGGCTCGCATCATGCTGAAGCACAGGCGCGGCTCGATCTTCTTTACCGGCGCCACTGCCAGTTTGCGAGGCGGATCAGGTTACGCGGCATTTTCGAGCGCAAAAGCTGGCCTGAGGATGGTGGCTCAAGCGATGGCGCGCGAACTTGGGCCCCAGAACATTCATGTCGCCCATCTCGTGATCGATGCCGGCGTGGACACAAGTTTTGTGCGCGAGCGAATCAAGGCGGCGCGCGGGGAGCAAGCGCTCGCGGCCATGCCGGAAGATGCGCTTATGAATCCGGCTTCAATCGCCAATACCTATTGGGCGCTGCACCAACAGACACGCGATGCTTGGACCTTTGAGCTTGATCTGCGACCTCATGGGGAGGCTTGGTGATGGGCGGCGTCGAATTCCTTTTCGACTTCGCCAGCCCGAACGCTTATCTCGCGCACAAGGTAATACCCGCTATTCAAGCGCGGACAGGCGCGACGTTCGAATACACGCCCGTCCTGCTGGGCGGTCTTTTCAAGCTCACCGGCAACCAGGCGCCGATGTTCGCCTTCTCCGGCATCCCCAACAAGATGGCTTACGAGCGTCTAGAGATGCAGCGTTTCATTGAGCGCCACAACCTTCCCTTCGCGATGAACCCACATTTCCCGGTCAACACTTTGCTGTTGATGCGCATGGCCACGGCGGCAGCCATGGACGGCGGGCTCAAACAGTTCGTGGACGCTGGGTTTCACCAGATGTGGGAGGCGCCGCAGAAAATGGACGATCCTGAGATCGCTGTCGCGTCGCTTCAGGATGCTGGCATTGACGCTCGGGCCCTGCACAAGCGTTCGCAGGATGCTGACGTGAAGGCGAAACTCCTGGCTTTAACAGAAGACGCCGCTGCGCGCGGGGCGTTCGGAATTCCGACGTTTTTCGTCGGCGACGAGATTTTTTTTGGCAAAGATCGCTTGCGGGAGGTCGAGGACGCGTTGGCGGGCTAATTCCTCCTGCCGGCGCCGCGTTTCTACAATCCGACTTCCATCATTCCGGGGTTTCCCCAGCCGGAGGCTTGATCCAGTAGCTGCGCGCGCAGAACTGGCAGCGCGCGTGCAACATGCCGTCGGGCTCCACGAGGTCTTCAATCTCCGTCGTTGGAAACGACAGCATTACCGCCTCCAGCCTCTGCTCGTTACAACTGCATCGATCCAAGAGCGCCGCGGCTTGGCCCATGCGCACGCCTTCTTGATGGAAAAGCCGGTACAATAGCCGATCAGGCGCGAGGTCCGGGTCGATTAGCTCCTCGTCGCGCACGGTTGCAAACAGATGCGATGCACGCCCCCAATCCTCGCTGGTGTCGCCGCGCGCCTTGTCGCTGGCGACGCGTTGCATCAGCATGCCGCCGGCGCGCCATTGCGCGGGCGCGTCGCGCGTTAGCGCCTCGCCAACCGCCAGGCGAATGCCGGTGTCGGTCTGTTCGCTGACGCGGAAAAATGTCTGCGCGCAGCTGTCGAGCGTCTCGCCATCGAGCGCCGCAATGCCTTGGTAGGTGGGGCGCCCGTCGCCGTAGTCGAGCGTGATCGCCAGATTGCCGGCGCCGAGCAGTTCGGCGGGCGCCATGCGGCCGGCGTCAGCCAGCCTCTCCGCCGCGCCCGGTGCAACGCGCGCGTAGCCGCGAAGCGCGCCTGCGTTATGTTCAGCCACCAGCAAGCCCGCCGGGCCCTCGCCTTGGGCTTGCACGATGAGGCGACCATCTGCCTTCAAGAGCGAGCCAATGAGCGCAGCGAGGCATAGCGCTTCGCCCAACAACATCGCCACGGGTCGCGGATAATCGTGTCGCCGCAGAATTGGATCAAGCGCCCCCGCGCCAAGCCGCACAACGCGCCCGCGCACGGGCGCTGCGTCGAGCGAGTAGGGAGCGATGAAGTCGTCGTGAGAGCGCACCACGCCATGATAGACTGGCCGGAAGGCGCTACACAATCTCGATGGGGTAGTGGCGATGTCCGCGCTTTACTCGGTAGGTTTGGAAATCGTTGCGGTCGACAGTGAAGACTTTCCGTGTTGCCACTGACTCAGCGGCGGCCACTACGGAGGCATCCGCCAAATCCATCGGATGATCGCGGTAAATCTCCATCAACTCGAATGCGCGCGTCAGTTCAGCGCCCGAACTGAAGTGCACGCCCATGCCGCCTCGCTCGATGAACACGCGCAATTGCTGCGACCCCTGGGCATCGGGCGACAGGATGTGAAACGCTTCAGTGAGCACTGGCAACGTCGTGATCAGCGGCGCTCGTAGCGCTCTAAGGCGTTGCCGGCATTCAGCGTGAAGATTGTCGCGCGGCTCGAATAGGGCGACCAGCGGCCCGGTATCGACGACGATCATCTCTTGTGCTTGCGCGCGATGGCCTCACGCGCCGCTTCGCGCGAGCGTGAGGCGGGCCCTATCGCGTGGCCGCCCTCGCCGACGTCAAGCTCGGCATAGACATCCCACGCCGTGCTGGTCGGCGCATTGGAGAGCTTCTCGCACAGCAGCCGCACGCCCTCCTTGAGCGCATCCGACGCAGACCACCCGGTCTCGCGCTGGATGCGCGCGAGACGGGCTTCGTCTTCGGGGGTCATGCGGACGGTTCTGGTGGTCATCGTAAACTCGTATTACAGAACGTAATACCGTAGTCCGGTTGGCGCTGTCAACTAGGCGTGGTCCCGTTCACAATTTCCCCAAGCACCACATCAGCACTGCTTTCTGCGCATGCACGCGGTTTTCGGCTTCGTCCCAAACCGCGCTTTGGGGGCCGTCGATCACCGCGTCGGTGACTTCCTCGCCGCGATGGGCGGGCAGGCAGTGCAGGAAGAGGGCATCCTTGCTGGCGCGCGCCAGCATCGCCTCGGTGACGGAATAGGGAGGAAACGCAGCCATGCGCTCATCCCTGTCCGCATCGCCCATCGACACCCACGTATCAGTGACGACGACATCGGCGCCATCGATTGCGCCCGCGGCCTCTGTACACAACTCGATGTCCGCGCCCGCCGCCTTCGCCGCCGCAATCTCTTGCGCGCGCGGAGCATAGTTCGTCGGAGTAGCGATGCGTAGTTTGAAGCCGAGTTTCTCCGCAGCATGCACGTAGGACATGCAGACATTGTTGCCATCGCCCAGCCAGGCGATAGTTTTGCCCGCGATGTCACCCGCCTGCTCCTCGATGGTCATGATGTCGGCGACAATCTGGCAGGGATGCGAGAGATCGGTGAGCCCGTTGATCACCGGCACGTCGGCGGCGTGTGCGAAATTGAGCAGATCTTCGTGGCTATTGGCGCGCAGCATGATGCAGTCGACCATGCGCGAGAGTACGCGCGCGGTATCCTCAACACTTTCCCCGCGCCCGAGCTGGGTGTCGGCAGCGCTGAGCACGACAGCGTGCCCGCCCAATTGGGTCATGGCGATTTCGAAGGAGACGCGCGTGCGGGTCGAGTTCTTCTGGAAGATCATCGCCAGCGCGTGATGGAGTAGGGGCGCGTCGTCGTCGGGCTGCGCTCTGCGCCAATCAAGCCGCAGCGCCTTGCGCGCATGCGCTTCGTCGAGAATGGCGCGCAGTTCGTCGCGCGAGAGCGCGGCAATGTCGAGGAAGTGGCGGGAGGTCATGCTTGGAGGGCCTTGGCCCGCGCCGCCTTCGACAGGCTGACGCTACTGGAGCAGGCGCGCCGCGCTCTCACCGGCGTCACCCTGAGCCTGTCGAAGGGCGACGCCACGCAATATCGCACCAGCGTTGTGATCCTCACGCGCTTGCCTGCACGGCTTGCGCCGACAGCACCGCGTCGATGGCGTCGATCGCCTGGCTCACTTGCGCTTCGTCTATGATCAGCGGCGGGGCGAGGCGCAGCACGTTATCGCCGGCGACGCCCACCAGCACCTTCCGCGCGCGCAGCGCGCCCTGGATGGGTTTGGGATCGATTTTCAATTTCAAACCACGCAAAAGGCCGCGGCCGGTGACGGCGACGACCAGATCCGGATGGCGGTCCTTCAGGCTTTCGAGCCCCTGCGTGAGATGGTTGGCGATCTTGTTGATGTGCTCCATGAGCGCCGGCTTCGATAATTCGTCATAGCAGGCGTTGCCCACCGCCATGGCGAGGGGATTGCCGCCGAAGGTCGTGCCATGCACGCCCTTGACCATGCCTTTGGCCGCTTCGCGCGTGGCCATGAATGCGCCCATCGGGAAACCCCCGCCTACGCCCTTGGCCACGGCCATGATGTCGGGCGTCACGGCTGCCCATTGGTGCGCCCACATCTTGCCGGTGCGCCCGGCGCCGGATTGCACTTCGTCGAAGATCAGCAGGAAGCCCGTGTCGTCGGCAAGCTTTCGGAGTCCGCGCAAATAATCGTCGCTCACTGCGCGCACGCCGCCTTCGCCTTGCACCGGCTCGATGATGACAGCGGCGGTATTTGGGCCGACCAGTTTCTTCAGCGCGTCGAGATCTCCCCAGGGCGCCTGGATGAAGCCGGGCAGGCGTGGTCCGAAGCCCTCAAGATAGCTCGGATTGCCGGAAGCGTTGATCGCCGCATACGAGCGGCCATGGAACGAACCTTGGAAGCCGATAATGTCGATGCGTTCGTGGGCGTTGTTGGCGGTGTGAAATTTGCGCGCAGTCTTCAAGGCGCCTTCGATCGCCTCGGTGCCGCTATTGGTGAAGAACACGACCTCGGCGAAACTGTCGCGCACATATTTCGCCGCGAGCTCTTCCTGGCCCTTCACTTTGAACATGTTCGAGGTGTGCCAGAGCTTGCCGGCCTGTTCGGTGAGCGCCTTCTGCAAGACTGGCGGAGCATGCCCCAGCGCGTTGACGGCGATGCCGGCGATGCAATCGAGATATTTCTCGCCCGCGTCGTCCCAAATCCAGCATCCCTCACCGCGCACGAAAATCTGCTCCGGCGGGGAATAGACGGGAAGGATATGGCTTTCTGCGGCGGTCATGGGCGAGGGTCCTGTTCGGGGAAGGCGGGTTTTTGAGCCGGCGCGCTTGCCAGGTCAAGCGGGACGCATCATCACGTTTTACATGCGAAAAGACCACACCATCCCCCGCGGCGAGCTGCATCGCCTGGTTCACAAATCAATTGTCCTGGAGGGCAATCCGCTGGGCGATCCAGTCGAGCGAGAGCTCTATGTTTGGACCCCGCATGGCTGGAAGGCGGGCGAAGAGCTGCCGCTCCTGGTGGACCTGAAGGGTTACACCTCATCGGGGCTCGCGCACGCCAATTGGCAGCCGTTTTCCGAAAACGTGCCCGAGCGGCTGGACCGTCTCACGCACGAAGGCATGGCCCGCTGCGCGGTGTCGTTTCCCGATTGCTTCACCAAGCTCTACGGCAACCAATATCTCAACTCCATCGGTACGGGCCGTTATGCGGATTATCTCTGCGACGAGATCGTACCGTTCGTGGAAGCGAAGTTTGGGTGCGGCGGGCAGGGCAGGCGCGGCGTTTTCGGTAAAAGCTCAGGCGGATATGGCGCGGCTTGGCACGGTATGAACCGGCCCGGCTTTTGGGACGCGATCTCGATCAATAGCGGCGACATGGGTTTCGATGCGCTCTACATCCCGTCGCTGCTGGAGGATTTGGACGTCCTGCGCAAATACGAGTACTCGATCGAGAAGACTTGGCGCGCGCTGACCGCCAAGAAGAAAATGAGCTTTAAGGAATCGGTGGCGCTCATGGATTGCGCGCAGAGCGCCTTCTACGATCCCGACCCGACGCAATTTCTGAACATGCGCCTGCCGCTCGACCCCTATTCCGGCGAACTCATTCCCGAACGCTGGAACAATTGGCTCGCGCACGATCCTGTGATCATGTTCGACACTTTGGGCGAGCGCCTGCGCGGACTTAAATTGTTGTACATGGATTGCGGCAATCACGACAATTTCCGCATCCAATACGGCATGCGGAGACTAGCGAAGAAGCTCATGGCCGCGGGGGTCGCGCACACGTACGAGGAGTACGAAGACGATCACATGGACGTGGATTATCGCATGGATGTGTTTCTGCCATTGCTGGCGGGGGCATTGAGGCGGAAGCCATGAGTTTTGATCCAACCGACATCGGCGCTGTTGTCACGGCAATGTACGCCATGGTCTCGGGTCCGGCAGGGCCGCGCGATTGGGCGTTGCAAGGCGAGGTGTTCCATCCCGACGCCAGGCAGATGCGCACCGGCGTTGACGAAGGCGGCGCACCCTGGATCAAGATCATGAACCTCGACGCATATCGCGAGGACACAACGCCCTTCTTCGCCGCCCACAATTTCTTCGAGGTTGAGATCGCGCGCCGCATCGACGTGTTCGGCAGCATGGCGCAAGTTTGGAGCACTTATGAAGCGCGTTCAGCGCTGGGCGATGCAAGCCCCGAGCGCCGCGGCATCAACTCAATCCAGCTCTACCGCGATGGGCGCGGCCATTGGCGCATCGTGTCGATGATCTGGGACAACGAACGGGACGGATTGGCGTTGCCTGATTTTTGATCGGATCAAATGGGCTGGTCGCGCTGCGTGAGCAGGCGAAGCACAAAGTCGCGTGCTCTCAAACAATAGCCCCCCCCATCCCGGGATTTGCGAAGAGAACTCCGGGGCCAAAGATCACGAGCGGTTCGCGTCTATCGGTCTCGGTCTTTTGCGTCTTTGGGCTGCCGCTTCGCGACGTCGCGGAGATGGGATACCAACGGACTTTATAAGGTGCTACTAAAGCGCGGCTTCAGCGCTTGACGGGGCGGCAGGATTTGCGCGCTGACTATGGCGAGGTGCGCTTGTTTGCGCTCGGAAAAATTGAAAGGATCATCCATGCCCTTGTCTTCACGCACCGCAAGAAAAAGGCGCATCATCAGCCTCCGCAAAGCGAGTGCGCAAGGGCGCGCCGCCTACCTCGCCGCCGGGGGTAGGTGGGCGAGTGGACTTCGACCCCGACGATTTGCCGATGACGCGCGAGATGATTCAACGGCTTCGGCCGTTTGATGAGAAGGAGAAGGCGATTTGGCGCAAAGCGCTGGGCCGCCCGCCATCGGAATCTCCCAAGCAAGCCGTCAGCATCCGCCCGGATGGCGATGTGATCGCACACTTCAAGAAGGGCGGCGCAGGCTGGCAAAGCCGCATCAAAGCGGCGTTGCGCAGGCAGGCGAAGCTTAAGGGGAAGTGAGGCGAGTTCTCAGCGCCCGTGATCGCTGCGCCTACAAGCAGCGGCGGGTTGTGACTCTCAAGGCCATACATGACGGCCGGCGCACATCAAGATTGGCGCCCGAATGCCCCGTCAGCCCGCTGATCCGGGCAGGCAAAGACCCCATCAACGCGGTGCTGTAGAAGCCGGACACCGCAACAACTTACTCAACAGGCGGCACGCACTCAGTCAACAGCGCGGGCGCGAAGGAAACGACCGCTACGCCTGTGACAAGGCAAAGCAGACCAAACCCGACAAGTGTTGAGGGGATCGGTTTGCTGAACAGTATGCGACCGAAGAAGCTAGCGCACGCGACATCTAATGCGGCGGCAGCCATCCGAATCCAGCTGAGAGATGCGTTGGAGGCTGATCGAGGATCTACAGAACACAGAGGATCGTTTGCGATTAGCGCCCTCACGAGCACCCAAAGAGACAAAGCCCAGATTGATGCGACGAAGAACTTCGGCCAAGCACGATCACGGCTGCTAGAGGCGAGCTTGCTTCCAGTCCACGCTGCGGCGACAATTAGCAAACCCGCAGCGCCAAGTCCCAGGGCGACATTTACTGTGACGGGCATGCTCCAAGAGTTATCCACGACACCCCTAACTCCGCAACCGATACCCGCTCTTGATCACCGCCCAGCACACCCACGTCAGCGCCAGCGCCAGTGCGCCCGTGATCGCAGCGCCGATAAGCAGCGGCGCGTCGGAATGGCCGATGAAGCCGTAGCGGAAGCCGTCGATCAGCGAGAACACCGGATTGTAGTGCGAGATCGAGCGGATCGGCGCCGGCAGGATCGAGGTGGAATAGAATGTACCGGAGAGAAACGTCAGCGGCACGATGATGAAATTGGTCACCGCCGCGAGATGGTCGAACTTGTCGGCCCAGATGCCGCCCAGCAAACCGATGGCGCCGAAGATCACCGAAGCGGCAAACGCATAATAAAGCGCGACCAAAGGATGCGCCGGCATCACGTTGGCGAGCCACGCCACCGCGACCAGGCTCGCAATGCCCACCAGCATGCCGCGCGCGGCGGCGCCGACGATGAAGGCGATGGTGAGTTCGAGTGCGCTCAAGGGGGGCATCAAGAAGTCGACCGAATTGCCCTGCACCTTGGCGATCACGATCGAGGACGAGGAATTCTGGAATGCGTTCGACAGGATCGACATCATCACCAGGCCGGCCGCGAGCCCGTCGGCGTAAGCGCGCTCAGTGCCCGGCCAATCGCCGCCGCGCACCAGAGTGAACACCATCATGAACAGCAACGTCTGGATCAGAGGCGCGAAAACCGTCTGCGCGCCGACCTTCAAGAAGCGCTGCACCTCGCGCTGAATTAATGTCTGCAGGCCCAGCCAATTGACCGCGCCGTATTTTCGGCTGGTGAGTGTGACGGTTTCAACACGCGATTCCATGGCGGAGCGGGCCTTCATAGATTGTTAACGCCGTTGGCGGCGGACGCGGCGAGTATCGCGTCTAAGCGCTGGTTTATGCGACATTATTGCGAAGATTCGGCGCGGAAAGCCCCTGGAATAAGTTGTGAGTGAATAGGTCTGGGCGGTGGAAAACCACCACCTATAGCGGTTCGGTAACCCTTGATGCCCCATACATTGACTTTCTCCCTTTTTGGGCGAGAGTGTGTCCATTCCCGCTGAGAGGCGGGCCAGGGCAAAGGGGCTTGCTATGGGTTGGAACGA
>CADEDG010000042.1 GCA_902826035.1 uncultured Alphaproteobacteria bacterium | reverse complement strand
CGGACTTGCTGTTGTTGTTCCAGATGTGGGTCTGCAGGCCGTAGGCGGCCATGCGCTTCGCCCGCGCCTAGTTGAACTTCACCTGCGGCGGCGCCGCATCCATGCTGGCGCGGGTGTCAGCGCCGACATCGAAGAAATCACGTGGACCGAAGCCGAAGGGGCCGGCGAACAAGACTGCCGGGAATTGCTCACGGCTCGTATTGTACTCGCCAGCGGCGTTGTTGAAGAAGCGGCGCGCGGCGGCGAGCTTGTTCTCGATATCGGAAAGCTCGGCTTGCAGCTGCTGGAAATTGCTGTTGGCCTTGAGGTCCGGATAGGCCTCCGCGAGCGCAATTAGGCGCCCGAGCGCCGCGCCCAGCATGCCTTCGGCCGCACCCATCGCCTTGGCGTCGCCCGTTTTTTCCGCGTTGATGGCGCTGTTGCGCGCCTTGATCACGGCCTCCAACGTGCCGGCCTCGTGCGCCGCATACCCCTTCACCGTCTCGACCAAATTGGGGATAAGGTCGTGGCGTTGCTTCAGCTGCACGTCGATGTCGGCGAACGCCTGATTACAATTCTGCCGTAGCGCGACCAGGCGGTTGTAAATCCCGATCAGCAACACCGCGAGCACGGCGGCGATGATCAGCAGAATGAGGCCAATTTCCATGGGGGTTCCTTTGGGAGACTTGGTTTCTCTTAGACCAACCCCAACGCGAGCGCCATATGGCCAGGAGAGCCCCTAGCCAATCACGTCGCTGAATCGGCCGGAGCGCGAAAAGCCCTTGGGCGCCACCTTGCCGGCGCCGCCGCGCTTGCCACGGAATTCCTTCCATTCCGGCACCGCGCGCACGCGCCCGGCGCTGTCTTCCCACGACAGCCCCTCCTCCTTGTCGAACACCTTGACGTCGGCGAGGCCGCGATCGTGGTAGCTTTGCAGCTTCACGCCTTTGCCGCGCGTCATCTCTGGCAGTTCAGAGAGCGGGAACACTAGAAGCTTCTTGCGCTCGCCGATCACCGCCACAGAATCGCCGATCACCTTCGCCGCCTGCATGGCGCGCCCGTTGAGGATTTGCTTGCCGGAGCGCTTGGAGGCGAGCATCTCGTTCTCGGCGACGACGAAGCCATAGCCCTCATGGCTCGCCACCACGCGCTTGGCGCCTTCCTCATACCGGAACAGCGCCACCGCTTCGTCGATGTCGCCCAACTCGATCTGCAAGCGGATGGGTTCGCCGTGCCCGCGACCACCGGGCAGCTTGTGCGCATCCAAGGTGAAAGCGCGGCCATCGGAGGCGAACAGCAGGAGCTTGTCGGTCGTTTCGCACTGGACGATGTGTTGGGCGTGATCGCCTTCCTTGAACTTGAGTTCCGAAAGGTCGGCCACATGCCCCTTGATCGCACGCACCCAGCCCTTCTCCGACAGCACAACCGTGATCGGCTCGCGCGCCACGAACGCCTCGATATCGATCTCTGACGTCGCCTCTGCCGCAGCGCCCAATTCGGTGCGGCGCTTGCCAAGGCTGGTTTTCGGATCGAACAGCTTGCGCGTCTCTTTCAGTTCACCGGCGATCTTGCGCCATTGCTTGCGCGTGTCTTCAAGCAAGCCTTGCAGGTCCTTCTGCTCCTCACGCAACGCGGCGTCTTCGCGTCTGATTTCCATTTCCTCAAGCTTGCGCAATTGCCGCAGGCGGGTGTTGAGGATGGCTTCGGCCTGCACGTCGTTCAGCTTAAACCGCGCAATCAGCTTGGCCTTGGGATCATCCTCGTTGCGGATGATGCGGATCACTTCATCGAGATTGAGAAAAACGATCAGCAGTCCCGCCAAGACGTCGAGCCGCTGGGCGATCTTCTCCAGGCGATGGGCCGTGCGCCGCTGCAGCACGCCGCGGCGATGGTCCAAAAATGCGCGCAGCACCTCCTTCAAACTCAACACACGGGGCGCGCCATCGGCATCGAGCACGTTCATATTGAGCGACACGCGCGTCTCCAACGCGGTCAACTTGAACAAACTCTCCATCAGCATTTCCGGCTCGACCGTGCGCGCCTTCGGCTCGATCACGAGGCGGATGTCTTCCGCGCTTTCGTCGTTAAAATTGCCGAGCAGCGGCGCTTTCTTCGACTCCAGGATTTCGCCCATGTGTTCGAGCAGCTTGGTCTTCTGCACCAGGTGCGGGATTTCGGTAACGACGATACGCCAGGTTCCGCGTCCGAGATCCTCCGTGTGCCAGCGCGCACGCACGCGAAAGCCACCACGCCCTGTCTCGTAGGCTTCGCGGATGTTCTCCGGTGGCTCGACGACGATGCCGCCGGTTGGGAAATCGGGGCCTGGGATGATCTTCAGCAGGTCGTCCGTAGTCGCTTTTGCGTTGTCGATCAGAAACACGCAAGCGTCGATCAGCTCCGCCACATTATGCGGGGGAATGTTCGTCGCCATGCCGACGGCGATACCGGACGAGCCGTTCGCGAGCAGATTCGGAAACGCCGCCGGCAGCACGACCGGCTCTTCCTTGGTGCCGTCATAGGAGGGGCGAAAATCGACCGCGTCCTCGTCTATGCCTTCGAGCAGCGCTTCGGCTGCTTTGGTCATGCGACTTTCTGTGTAGCGCATAGCGGCAGGATTATCGCCGTCGATATTGCCGAAATTGCCCTGCCCGTCGATCAGCGGGTAGCGCGAGTTGAAGTCCTGCGCGAGCCGCACCAAAGCGTCGTAAATCGACTGGTCGCCATGCGGGTGAAAATCACCCATCACATCGCCAACGACCTTCGCGGATTTCCTGAACGCAGCGTCGGCGGTGAGGTTGAGCCGACGCATGGCGTACAGCACACGCCGATGCACGGGCTTCAACCCATCGCGCACATCCGGCAACGCGCGCGAGGTAATGGTGGAGAGCGCATACGCAAGGTAGCGCTTCGACAGCGCCTCCCCAATCGGTTCATCCACGATGCGCCCGCCTTCGTCGGGGGGCGCTGTAATATCGTCGGCCATTCTAGCTCCTCTTCCCCTCCCCCTTGCGGGGAGGGGGCAGGGGGTGAGGGGCGCGCAGATACGCAGCCGCCTGCTTGTCGGCCCGCCCCTCACCCCGCCGCTTCGCGGCCACCCTCTCCGCCTCGGGATCGCAAAGCGATCCCGAGGCGGAGAGGGTGGCGTTTGCGCCCTTAAATCAGAGTCGCCCTGCAAAGCCCAAACGTTCGATCAGCCGCCGGCGAGCTTCTGGCATGCCTTCGCCTTTGTGATCGAACAGCCGGCGCTCCAGGAAGTATCCAGCAAGCGCGAACGCATCGGCAATGTCGCCAGTCGCTAATTCCGCCTCCGCATCGACCAGAAATTGCGGCAGTCGCAACAACACATCCGCATGCGGAGCGCCCGCTTCGGCGGTAGCGGCGCGCCCCGTACGCGGGCTCACCCAAGCCAGCCCCCCGGTCTCTCCCGTCACCGCGCAACGCGAAAGATCGAGCCCGTAGCCGAGCGCGGCCAAGAGCCCCAGCTCGAAGCGCGCATAGAGCGCGGGCCAGATTTCGCGATGCGGCATGGCTTCGATCAGCACCATCAGCGCATCGTAGAGTTGCGGGTAAGCTTGCCGCTCAGGCGCGACGCCGCGAATAAGCGACACTGCGGAAGAAAGCCCCGCCAGCGCGGACGGATCATCCAGTAAGCGCGTCGCGTGGGGCTCGACCAGTTCGAGCGGATGGAAAAAACCGAGCTGATCCGAAAGCCGCGCCTTCCAGGTCGCGTGTACAAGATTTCCCGCCTGCAAAGAAGGTGCGGCCCGCCGACCGCCATGCACGACGCCGCCAAAGCGCCCGTGCTCGCGCGAAAACACTTCCGCCACGAGCTTGCCCTCGCCCAAATGGCGCGCGCCGAGCACGATGGCATGGTCAGTCCAGTGCATGGCTCAAAGAGGCGACTCAAGCATCCCAATCCAGCCCAAGCCGCGCGTACAGCGCGCGTTCCTCGGTCCAGTTCTCGCGCAGCTTCACGTGCAGGAACAAGTGCACGCGCCGCCCGAACGCAGCTTCCATTTCCTTGCGCGCGAGTTCGCCGATGGTCTTGATGCTTTGGCCCTTGGCGCCGATGGCGATCTTGCGCTGGCTCTCGCGGGCGACGAAAATGGTTTGGTCGATCTTCACCGAGCCGTCCTTGCGCTCTTCCCAGGCTTCGGTCTCGACAATTAACTCGTACGGCAGTTCATCATGCAGGCGCAGGAACGCCTTTTCGCGCGTGATCTCGGCGGCGAGCACGCGCGCGGGCGCGTCCATGATCTGATCGTCGGGAAAGAGCCATGGGCCTGCAGGTGCACGCTCGGCCAAGGTGCGCGCGAGATCGTCAACGCCGTCGCCCTTCTTGGCCGAGATCATGAACACGTCAGTGTAGCGGCCATGCTCGACCAGTTTGCTGGTCATTTCCAGGAGCGCGGGGCGCGCCACGGCGTCGACTTTGTTCAGAACTAGGATCGAAGCGATCTCGCGTTCGTCGAGCGCTTTGGTGATGCGTTCGGAATCGTCCACCGAATGCCGCTCGCCAGCGCTGCTCGTGCTGGCATGGGCAGCCGCGTCCACCACGTGTACAATCGCGTCCACGCCCTCGATCGCGCTCCAAGCGGCGGCCACCATGGCGCGGTCGAGCCGTCGTTTTGGCGCAAACACGCCGGGCGTGTCGATCAAGATCAGCTGCACTTGGTCGCGCATGGCGATGCCGCGCACGAGGTTACGCGTGGTCTGAACCTTCTGCGTGACCGCCGCCACCTTGGCGCCGACCAGTGCGTTCACAAGCGTCGACTTGCCGGCGTTCGGCGCGCCGATCACGGCGATAACGGCGCAGCGTTGCTCAGACATCGACGCCTCGCGCGATCAAGAAGGCCGTCGCGGCCGCACGCTGCGCATCGCGTTTGGAGCCGCCCTCACCGCGCGCGGGGGGAAATCCTTCGACCTGCGCTTCGATCACAAAAATCGGCGCATGCTCGGGTCCACTCTGCTCGATCAGCGCATAGGCGAGCCCGCGCCGCTTCGCCGCCGTCCATTCCTGGAGCGCCGTTTTGGCGTCTCGCGGCGTCGCGTCGGCTTGCACGAATTCCTCCGCCCAGAAACGCGACACAAAAGCGTGCGCGGCGACATACCCGCCATCGAGGTAAAGTGCCGCAATCACCGCCTCGCAGAGATCGGCGAGGATTGCTTCCTTGTTGCGCCCGCCCTGCGCCACCTCCGACGCCGAGAGGTAAGCCGCATCGCCAAGCCCGGCGCGGCGCGCCGCACGCGCGCACGCGTGTCGGTTGACCAACGCGTTAAGGCGCGGCGCCAATTCGCCCTCGTCCTCGTCGGCGTGCGCTGCATACAGGTGCTCGGCGATGATGAGGCCCAGCACGCGATCGCCCAGGAACTCGAGCCGCTCGTAAGAGCGCTTCTTCTTGTCGCCATCCGTGGTGCTGCCGTGGGTCAACGCCTCGCGCAACAAGGCTGCGTTTTGGAAACGGTGCGCCAGAAGCGTTTCGAGGGCCGCGAGTGAATCGTCGCGTTTGCGCCCACTCATCGCCCGCGCCTCATTCCACACCCTTCATGAAGCGATCGACGCGAAAGCCGGTGAACAAGGTCCACGGCGCGAGAAGGCTCGTGGAACTGTCGAACGACATGGCGGTAAATTGCGCAGGTCCGACTAGGTTTTCCAGCGGAACGAAACCGACTTCGCCGGTGCGACTGTCGGCGGAATTGTCCCGGTCGTCGCCCATCATGAAAAAATGGCCTTCTGGCACTAGAAATTCTCGGGTGTTATCCAACCCGCTCCTGCCCTCGTCGCAAGTCAAATGCTGCACGCCATTAGGGAGTGTTTCGCGGTACATCACCGCCTCCACAATACCTCGGTCTGCATTGGGGCAATCGAGGGTAACGCGCAATCGCTCGCGCTGTACTGCCTCGCCATTAATGTGCAACACGCCCTCGATCATCTGGATGCGGTCGCCAGGAAGACCGATAACCCGCTTGATGTAGTCGGTGCCGAGATGAGGCGGCGGCCGGAACACGACCACCTCGCCGCGCTCAGGCGGGCGCGCAAACAGACGCCCGTGCGGGAACAACGCTTCCACAGGTCCGAGCGAAAGCGAGTAGCGGCTGTATCCGAACGACCATTTGGTCACGACGATGTAGTCGCCCACCTGCAAGGTCGGCTGCATCGAACCGGACGGGATGCGGAAAGGCTGCGCCACCGCGAAACGCAAGACCATAGCCAGCGCCAGCGCCTGCAGGAGGACCCGCACAAGCTCCCATATCTCACCGATCATGGATTTGGGAGCGGTGGCAGTTACTGAGGCGGTCATCCAATACTCGCTGAGGCGCCGAATTGGGCGACAAATTCCCAATCTAGGCAGGCAATGGTAAAGTTCAGGCCAGTTTCAACCGGGGTCCATCGGGCTCAACTCTGCCGAAATAATGACGAAGCTGACAGCAAGAGGATAGTCGTCCGTCAAGCTGAGGTGGATGATCGGGACGTGGCCTGCCGGGGTAAGCTGCGCCAGACGCGAAGCAGCGCCTCCCGTGAGCCGAAGCGTCGGTTGACCGCTTGGCATATTCGCCACTCCCATGTCACGCCAAAACACCCCTCTTTTCAGGCCAGTGCCGAGCGCCTTTGAGCACGCCTCCTTGGCCGCGAAGCGCTTGGCGTAGGTCGCGGCGCGCTGACTTGGGCGCCGTTCCGCGCGGGCACGCTCAATTTCGGTGAAAATACGCATGGTGAAACGTTCGCCGAAGCGCGCCAGGGTCCGCTCGATACGGCGGATATCGATGGTGTCGGTGCCGATGCCCAGAATCATACCAGCGCCTCGATCATGGTCGCGCCTTATCCATCAGCCGGCGCATGCGCGCCACCGCGGTTTCCAAACCAGTGAAGATCGCCTCACCGATCAGGAAGTGGCCGATATTGAGTTCCACGATTTCTGAGATCGCGGCGATCGGGGCGACTGTCTCGAAATCGATCCCGTGGCCGGCGTGGACTTCGAGCCCAAGCGCGACCGCTTGCGCGGCGCCGTCGCGCAACGCTTGCAGCGCAGCGAGCGCAATATCTTCGCGCCCCTCGCGCACGGCGTCGCAATAGGCGCCGACGTGAAGCTCTACGACTTGCGCCCCCGCATGAGCGGAAGCTTCGATCTGCGCCCCGTCAGCTGCGACGAACAGAGATACGCGCGATCCCGCCTCGCGCAGCTTCGCCACGAATGGCGTGACCCAATTGTGCCCGCCGACAACATCGAGCCCGCCCTCGGTGGTGCGCTCCTCGCGCCGCTCGGGCACCAGGCAGACAGCGTGCGGGCGATGCTTCAGCGCAATATCGAGCATCTCGGAAGTAACCGCCATTTCCAGATTGAGCGGGCGCCCGCGCTCGCGCAGCATCGCGGTGAGCGCATCTATGTCGGCGTCGGAGATATGGCGGCGATCCTCGCGCAGATGCGCGGTAATGCCGTCGGCGCCGGCGTCGAGCGCGATGATCGCTGCACGCGCAGGATCGGGATGCTCGCCCCCGCGCGCATTGCGGATGGTGGCGACGTGATCAATGTTGACGCCAAGGCGGAGGCGGCTCATCCGCCCAGCCCCCTGCTGCCCGGCTTCACCGACGGCAGCGCCGCGAGTTCGGGGGGCAGCGCATCGGCGGGATAGGCCGGCGCTTCGACCGAAGCCAGCGACACCAGGCGCGCGCCGATCTCGGCCTTGCCGCCGGAGCGATCGATCAGGCACGCAGCACCCACCAAGGTTCCCGGATGCCCGCGGATCGCATCGAGGCATTCGCGCGAAGACAACCCCGTAGTGACCACGTCCTCCACCATCAGCACACGCTCGCCCGGCTTGATCGCAAAGCCGCGCCGCAGTTGAAACGCGCCGCCCTCGCGCTCGACAAACATCGCGCGCGCGCCGAGATGGCGCGCGGTCTCGTAGCCCGGAATAATCGCGCCCACCGCCGGCGACACCACCACGTCGATCGCGCCAAACGCCGCGCGTGCTTTTTCCGCCAGCGCCTTGCACAAACGCTCGGTGCGGGCGGGATCCATGAACACGGCGTTCTTCTGGAAAAACACCGGGCTGTGCAATCCCGAGGAGAGCACGAAATGGCCCTCCAAGAGCGCCCCGGCGGCGCGGAATTCGTCGAGGACTTGTGCCTGATTCATGGCCGGGTTCTAGCGGCAAAGGCGCTCTTGGTCTAATATCTCCCCATGAACGCCCCCGCCCGCCTCGCCATGAGCTTCGACCGCTACATCGAATGGGAGAAAATCCAGGAGCGCAAGCACGAGCTGGTGGACGGGGCGATTACGTTCATGGCCGGGGGGACCGCCGCTCATAACGCCATTGCAGTGAACGTGATTGTGGCGCTCCGCAACCGCCTCCGCGGGGGCCCGTGCAAGCCCTTCGGCTCGGACATGAAGGTGGTGATACCCGCCGGCAATGTGCGCTATCCCGACGTGACCGTCGATTGCGGCAAGCCCAAGCCGGGCGATCTCTGGGCGGCCGAGCCGCGCGTCATCATCGAAGTACTCTCGCCCTCCACCGAATGGTTCGACCAGACCCAGAAGCTGGAGGAATACCAGTCGATCCCCAGCGTGGCGCACGTGGCGTTCCTCTCGCAAAACCGCGCCTTCGGGCGCGTGTGGACGCGCGCTGGCGATGGGTGGGCAAGCGTTGACGCAAGCGGGGAGGAAGCGGTGCTTGCGTTCCCCGCGATCGATGTGGATGTGCCGCTGGGGGAAGTTTATGAGGGGGTGGAGTTTGCGGTGACGGAAGGGTGAGAACCGCCGCGCCAATGCTCGCCGCACTCGTGCTGCTGTCTGCCTGTTCGCTTGAGCCGGGTTTTTCACGCTCTGGAACGGAGGCGTACGGCTGCTATTTGGAACCGGGAGACGCTGTTCTTCGGGTCGAGCACCGAGATGACTCGGTCACCATAGTCGATCAAGGCGAATCTCATATTCTGCAGTTCGTTCCATCTCCCTGGCCACGATTCGCTGACTTGTATGCTGGCGACGGCTATTCGTTGACCCTTGACCCAGAGGTGTTCCTCAAATCGCCTGACGGATCACAGCTCGGGCCTTGCATGTAGATCTTAGCCCTACCCCTTCACCCGCTCCACGTCCTTCACTGCCTTGCTGGTGCGCAGGGCGGCGAGGATGTTGGTGAGGTGGCGCGCGTCGGCAACTTCAATGTCGAAGATCATGTCGAAAAAATCGACCGTGCGCTTGGCTAGCCGCAGATTGATGATGTCGCCTTCGTTCTCGGCGATGATGCCGCAAAGTTCGGCCAGCACGCCGCGTTTGTTTTCCACTACAACGACGATGCGCCCGACCGCCAGCGTGCGGTTCAGCGCCGTTGGCGTCCAGGCGAGGTCTACCCATTCGCCCTCGCCTTCAAGCGCGCCCAATTGCTCGCAATCGATGGTGTGGATGACCACGCCCTGTCCTGGCGTCGCGACGCCGATAATGCGGTCGCCCGGGATCGGCGTGCAGCACTCGGCAAAGTGCAAACCGACGCCGGCGGTGAGATCGCTGCCTTTGACGTAGAGCTTGGCCTTCTCGCGCTCCATCGGCCGGCGGCTATCGTCCTTGCGGACCTTATCCTCCAGCCCCGGAAACGCGGCGACCACAACAGCGCTCGCCTTTAGCGCCCCGCCGCCGACGGCGACGAACAGATCTTCTTCCTCCTGCTTGCCCAGCCGCGCCGCCGCGGTTTTGAGCACAGTATCCGCGAGTTCGTGCCCGTAGCGGTGCAGCGCGTGCGCCACCAATTCGCGACCGATGCGGGCGAAATCCTCACGTTGCGCCTGGCGCTGCAAACGCCGCTGCGCCGATTTGGCGCGGCCCGTCTTGGTAAGCGCTTCATATCCCGGCAGCGGCGCCACCTTATCGCCGGTGATGATGTCGATCACATCGCCATTGCGCAGCGCCGTTCGCAGCGGGCGCTCGACGCCGTTGATCTTGGCGCCCGTGCAGCGATCGCCGATGTCGGAGTGAACTGCGTATGCGAAATCGAGCGGCGTGGCGCCATGCGGCAACGGGATCAGCGCGCCCTTCGGGGTGAAGGCGAACACGTGATCTTGGTACATTTCGAGTTTGGCATGCTCCATGAACTCGTCGGGATCGCCGCCATGCTCGGCGATTTCCAACAACGACCGCGTCACTTCGCGTGCGTCGAGCCCTACTGAGGCCGCCATCTCCTCGTCATAGCCATAGGCTTCGTTCTTGTAGCGCCAGTGCGCCGCTACGCCCACCTCGGCGATCTGCTCCATCGCGTCGGTGCGAATCTGGATTTCCACGCGCACATTGCCCGGCCCAATCACAGTGGTGTGGATCGAGCGATAGCCGTTGGGTTTGGGATTGGAGATGTGATCCTCCAATTGATCCGGCACGCACCGCCATGTCTGATGGATGAGCCCCAAGGCGCGGTAACAATCGTCGGGGCTGACGACCACGACGCGAAAGGCATACACATCCGCGAGGTCGGAAAATTCCACGCTCTTGCGCTGCAGTTTGCGCCAGATCGAATAGGGCTGCTTTTCGCGCCCATAGACGCGCGCATCTACGCCGGCGAATTCAAACACCTCCATGATCGTCTGCACGATGATGGCGACATTGGCGCCCTTTTCGATGCGCAATTGCTCCAGCCGCGCATTGATGGCGGACTCCGCTTCCGGAAACGCTTCGTGGAACGCAAGGCTTTCGAGTTCGCGCGCCATCCGCTCCATGCCGATGCGCCGCGCCAGCGGTCCGTAAATTTCCAACGTCTCCAGCGCGATGCGCCGACGCTTCGCAGGCTCCGGGATATGCGTGAGCGTGCGCATATTGTGCAATCGATCTGCCAGCTTCACCAGCAGCACTCGCACGTCGCGCGACATCGCTAGAATGAATTTCTGCAGATTCTGCGCCTGCTTGTTTTCTTCCGAAAGCACCTCGAGTTTCGATAGTTTGGTGACGCCTTCGACCAGGTCGGTCACCTCGTCGCCAAACTTCTCCCGGAGTTCTTCGGGCGTGGCGTCGGTATCCTCGAGCGTATCGTGCAGCAGGCCTGCGATAATGGTGGTGGTGTCAAGCTTGTATTCGGTGAGCAGCCCCGCAACTTCGATCGGGTGCGCGAAATATGGATCTCCGGAATGTCGCGTCTGGTCGCCGTGCTTCAGCGTGGTGAACACGTAGGCGCGGTTGATCAGCTGGTCGTCGATCGATGGATCGTAGGCGCGCATGCGATCGACCAGCTCGAACTGGCGCAGGTAGGGCGCGCGCGTGGGCGCATCGCCCACGCCAGCCTGGTTTTTGCCGGCAGGGCCTTTGCCTAGGACGACGTCGCCGTCGTCCATCGGCCTAGTACCGTTCGTCGCGCTGGGCTTCGGCTTCTTGTTGCAAGGCCCGCAGGACGTCCTCTTCGCTGGTCTCCACCGGTGCTGCGAGCGCCTTGCGGTCCTGCTCGTCTTCGGCCTGGGCGGCCGGCTGCACGTCCTGGTAGAGGGTGACGAAGCTGTCGCGCAACTCCGTGGGCGTTACAGCGGCATCGGCGATCTCGCGTAGCGCCACTACCGGGTCTTTGTCGCGGTCGCGATCAACCAACGGCTCGGCGCCGGAAGAAATGTTGCGGGCGCGATGGGCGGCCAGCAGCACCAGCGAGAACCGGTTGGGTATCTTATCGACGCAATCTTCTACGGTGACGCGAGCCAAGGCGTGTCCTTCTCGGAGCTGGTTGGGGCGGGACGGATACGCAACCTAGGGCGGCCCGCGTGATTTCGCAATCCGCGAACAACCGACGCACCTGCGAAATTCGTCTCCCCTAACCAAGCTGGCCCGCCAGCCAGGGCCGCTCCCCCGGCGTTAGTCCGCCCAGCATCTCACTTGGCGTCAGCCTCAAGGCCGGGTGGACCCAGTTCGGCGCAACCTCCGCGAGCGGAATCAGCACAAAAGCTCGCTCGCGCAGGCGAGGGTGGGGCAGCGTCACCGCCCCGAACTCCCCCACCGCCCCCTCAAGCGCCAGCAAGTCGAGATCGAGCGTCCGCGCGCCCCAACGCTCGCGACGGACCCGACCGAACACCGCCTCGACCGCAAGCAGCCGCCCAAACCGCCGCGCCGGCGCCAACGCCCCAGCATCGACCGTAATGACTGCATTGAAGTAATTCGGCTGCCCGCTCCCCGGCGGCCAGGCCTCACTCTCCCAGACCGAGGAACACGCCAGCGCCGGCAAACCGGCCTCAACGAGCTCCTCGACCGCTTGCGTTAACAGCGCCGCTCCGCCAACGCCGTTGAAGGGCAGGTTGGTACCCAGCGCGATCAGCGCGATCATAATCACTCACCCTAAGAACTTGGCCGCGACCGAGCGGGCTCGGGGCTATACGACGGGGACGCATGAGCACGCCAGAAGCCCCCAAGGATTGCCCCCTCTGCCCCCGACTGGTGGACTACCGCCGCGCCAATGCGCGTGCGGAGCCGGATTGGTTTAATGGCCCCGCGCCTTCTTTCGGCGATCCGCGAGCGCGTCTGGTTATTGTCGGCCTCGCGCCTGGGCGCACCGGCGCCAACCGTACTGGGCGGCCCTTCACTGGCGATTATGCCGGGGACCTCCTGTACGGCACACTGAAAAAACTTGGCCTCGCCGAGGGCGAGTATCGCGCCGATCCCGAGGACGGCTTCACCCTCAAAGACGCTATGATCACCAATGCGGTGCGATGCGCGCCGCCGGAAAACAAGCCAACGCCCGCCGAAATCGCCCAATGCAGGCCCTTTCTTGCCGCCCGTCTGGCGGCAATGCCGCGACTGCGCGTAGTTCTCGCGCTTGGCTCTATCGCGCACGAGAGCGTGTTGAGAGCGCATAATCTGAAACCCTCGCAAACGAAATTCGCACACGGCGCGGAATCAGAACTCGCGCCGGGGCGCACCCTGATCTCCAGCTATCATTGTTCCCGGTACAACACGCAGACGCGCCGGCTGACGACGGAAATGTTCGAGGCGGTGATGGCGCGCGCGAAGGAAATCGCGTACGGCTAGGGCGCAACCACCCCATACCGCGCGAACGTGCGCGATATGTTCGGCGCCGCCGCTTCGCCAGCTTCAAGATTTGCTCTGCCTTCCGTCGCTCTGCCGAGCCCCAGCTGCGCAAGCCCTCTCCCGTAAACATAACGCCCGCGCCCCGGCGACAGCGCCAGCGCGGCATCGTAATCGGAAAGCGCCGCGGCGAATTCGCCGCGCTTCAAATGAACAAGAGCGCGGCTGTCGAGCGTGTTAGCGTCGTCCGGACGCAAGCGCAGGGACTGGTCGCAATCTTCGAGCGCCTGGTCCAAATCTTCTCCGCCGACCGCCCGCAGCCAACAGCGCTCGTTTAAAAAGCTGGGATTGTCGGGATCGAGCGCCAGCATTTCGTCGGCTTGATCCAGCTGATCGTAATAATCATCGTCGCGCGCGAGCAGAGCGCGGCTGCGTTCGCGCAGAGCTTCGCTCTCAGGGGCGATCGCCAGTGCGGCGTTGAAATCCTCGATCGCTTCGTCGAACGCGCCGCGGTCGAGGTGGAGGGCGCCGCGCGCCAGCAATGCCTTTATATCGGCGCCGCCAATGCGCAGCGCACGGCCGAAATCGGCAAGCGCGCGTGCGTCCTGCATAACCAGCGCCCGCACCACGCCGCGATTGACATAGGCCGCCGCGCGATCCCCGGGGCGTCGATTTTGGTCGGCGATCACCGCGTTGCACGCCTCCTCTTTGGCGGTTGCATCGCTCTGAACGGCGTCACACAGAAACCAATCTTCCTCCGTGCTGCGCGCCGATTGACCAGCAGGCCCGCACGCCGCCGCGACAATGCACAGCGCAAGGAACACAGCGCGCTTCACCCCTTATCCCGCATGAGGCGACCCTGCTGGCGTTTCCACTCGCGATCCTTGGTCGCCTCGCGTTTGTCGGGCGCCTTCTTGCCCTTAGCCAACGCGATTTGGAGTTTCGCAATGCCGCGATCGTTGAAATAGAGCTTCAAGGGAGCAAGCGTGCGGCCTTCGCGGTTCACTGCGCTGGCCAGCTTTTTCAGTTCGCGCTGCCGCACCAATAATTTCCGCGGACGCGTTGGTTCGTGGTTGAATTGCCCGGCAGGCGGGTAAACCGGGATCGTCGCATTGATCAACCAAAGCTCGCCTTTCTCGGTGCTGGCGTAACTTTCGGCGATATTGGCGCGGCCGGCGCGGAGCGATTTCACCTCCGTCCCCAGCAATTGGATGCCAGCCTCGAGCGTATCCTCGACATAATAATCGAAGCGCGCTCGCCGGTTTTCAGCGATCAGCTTGCGGTCAGGTTCGGGCTTCTTGGCCATGTCAGAGCAGGCCCGCTTCAGTCATGGCCGCGCGCACGGCCGACTTGGCCGCGTCCGTGCAGGCGAGTAGAGGCAGACGCACATCCTCGCCGCTTTTGCCGAGCAGCGCGCAAGCGTATTTCGCCGGCGCCGGCGAGGGCTCGACAAACAACACTTTGTGCAGGGCCGCCAATTTTGCATCGATGGCACGTGCAGTTTCGAAAGCGCCCTGCAGCGTCGCCTCCTGTAGCTGCGCACAAAGCCTCGGCGCTACATTCGCGGTGACCGAGATACACCCGCGTCCGCCATAGGCGTTGAAGCCCAAAGCACTCGGATCGTCGCCCGAGAGCAACACGAATTCGTCGCCGCACAAGGCGCGGTGACGCGCCACTCGCGTTAGATCTCCAGTCGCGTCCTTGACGCCAACTAGGTTTGGCAACGCCGCTAAGCGCCCCATGGTTTCGACGTTGATGTCAACGATCGTGCGCCCCGGCACATTGTAAGCGACGACCGGAATTCCCACCGCACCGACGGCCCTGAAGTGCGCGAGCATGCCGTCCTGACTCGGCTTGTTGTAATAGGGCGCAACCACGAGAACCGCGTCGGCGCCGGCCAGCTTGCAGGCTTTGGCGAGTTCAACTGCGTGCGCCGTGCTATTGGAGCCGGCCCCGGCGATCACCGGAACGCGCCCGCCCGCCGCCTCGACGCACAGTGTGACAATGCGGACATGCTCCTCGAAGCTCAGCGTGGCGCTTTCACCGGTCGTTCCGCATGGCACAAGTCCGTGCGATCCTTCTTGAATCTGCCATTCAACGAAGTCCTGGAACGCTTTTTCGTCGATGCGCCCATCCCTGAATGGGGTGATCAAAGCCGGGATAGAACCCTGGAACATGGTCGGTTTCGCCTGCTACCGCCTCTGGGGCTGGTGTTGGCGCGATTCCTGCCACAGTGTCAGGGCAGATCAAAGCGCGCCGGACAACCCGGTTTGCGAAAGGCGGAGCTGGCCAATGTTGGGAACCTCGCTGGTCCGGATCGCGACAATGGCGCTGGCGGCCGTAGGGCTGCTGGCCGCGTCCGACGCCGGCCAAGGTGCGGCGCCCGAGGCTGCGACCGCAATCTCCTACAATCCCCCCCCGAGCGTGGCGGCGAGCGAGCGGCTGCGTCTGCGCGACGGCTTCGCGGCGGCCGAGGGCGGCGATTGGACCGGGCTGGCGCAGCTGCGCGACGGCGGCAACGATCCGTTGGTTCAGAAGGTGCTGCAATGGCGCTGGGCGATCGCCAATGACGCCCCCCTGTACTTCACCGACCTCGCCCAAGCGCTGAACGACTTGCAGGGCTGGCCGGGGCGTGCGGGCATGCGCGCTCGCGCCGAGCAGGCGATATTCGACTCCCGCCTGTCCGCTTCTGAACGGGTTGATTTCTTGCGCCGCGACGGCGGCCCCGCAACCGGAGACGGGCGCATCGCGCTCGCCATCGCGCTCAAGGATTTGGGCAGGCGCTCAGAAGCCGAGGAAATTGCCCGCGCCAGCTGGCGCGAAGATACACTCAACACCATTGCTGAAACGCGCGCGATGGATGAATTCTCGTTCTCGCAGGAAGATCACGCCGCACGCGTGGGCGCGCTGTTGTGGCGGGACCAACGCAACGCCGCGCAGCGCCTTTATCCGCGCCTCTCTCCCGCCGACCGCGCATTGGCGCAAGCACGCATCGGCTTGCAGACCCGCCAACGTCGCGGACTACAGGCGCTGGTGGATTCGGTGCCAGGCTCCCGCCGCGGCGATCCGGGCCTCGTCTACGACCGCGCGCAATACCGCCGTCGCTCCGGCAGACCTGAGGAGGCGATGCCGATCGCCGCCGAGATCGACGCGCGCCAAGCCCCGATGATGGCGCGCGACGACATCTTCCGCGAGCGGCGCCTTTACGTGCCGCGCGCCATGCGCGCCGGCCAACATCGCCTCGCCTACAATCTCGTTTCCAACCATGGCCTCACCTCCGGGGAATCCTTCGCTGACGCCGAATGGCTTTCGGGCTGGCTGCAACTGCGCTTCCTCGGCAATCCCCAACGCGCCGCCGAGCATTTCTCGCACCTGAGCGAAAACGTATCCGCGCCAGTGAGCCGTGCGCGCGCGCTCTATTGGCGCGCGGAAGCCGCGCGCGCCTTGGGTCAAAACGAAGAGAGCGAACGGCTGCTAAACGAAGCTGCGCGCTTCAACTTTACCTATTACGGCCAGCTCGCCGCCACGCGCGGCGAACGTACGGCCGTGTTGTCGTTGCCGGAAACTGCCCAAGTCAGCGACGAAGCGCGCACACGGTTCGAGAACCGCGAGCTTGTGCGGGCGCTGCGGCTTATTTCCGAGTTCGGCGATCAGCGCGATTTTGAATCCATCGCGTTCTATCTCGACGACACGCTCGACGATCCGATGGAAATCGAGCTGCTGTCGCAAATGGCGCGCGAACAATCCTATCCGCGCACAGCGCTTCGCAGCGCCAAGGCCGGCTTGTTCCGCAACGTGGTGGCCGCCAACGCCGCCTACCCGCTGCTCGATTTGCCAAACATCGTCCAGGCGCGCGGGCGTCCCGAGCCAGCAATGGTGTTGGCTATCATCCGCCAGGAGAGCGAATTCGACGCGGGCGCGGTCTCTCACGCCAACGCCCACGGCCTAATGCAGCTTATCCCTTCAACAGCGCGCGCCCAAGCCCAACGCGAGGGCATGACTTATCAACGCGGCGCGCTGACCAGCGATCCGCAATACAACGTCACCCTGGGCGCGGCGCACCTCGGCGATTTGATCGACGATTTCGGCGGCTCCTACGTGCTTGCGGCCGCGGCCTACAATGCCGGCTCCCACAACGCGCGCGAATGGATCGCCGATTATGGCGATCCGCGTTCGGGCAGCGTCGACGTGGTGGATTGGGTCGAACTGATCCCGTTCTCGGAAACCCGCAATTACGTGCAGCGTGTGCTAGAGAACGCGCAAGTCTATCGCCACCGCCTCGCTGGAACGCCGACGCCGATCACGCTGGAAGCGGATTTGCGGCGGGGGCGGTAGTACAAACACGAGGGGGCGCGATTATGCCAACAACAAATATCTGGGGCCTGGCAATTCTGGTTCTGATCGCGGTGGTGGTGTGGGCCGCTGTCCGCCGCGCCGGGCCCAAAGCCATGCTGGCGGTGGGCGTCGTTGGGCTCATTGCCGGGTGGTCACTGCGACCCCCGTCAGGGTTTGGCGATGCCGTGATGATGATGGGACAGGGTCGAGATTTCTTCCTCAAGGAGCCGGTCTTTCTCGGTGTGATGGCTGTCTCCGGCCTACTCGCGGTCTTTGGTTTGGCAGACCTGCTGAAGAGCAGAACGCCGCCTCATCCATGAGGCCCGCCCGCCCATTAGCGCTAGATCGCCAGCGCCCGCGCAAACGTTTCCGGATCGACGTTGCCGCCGCTGGCGATCAGCGCCACGCTCTTGCCGCGCACCTCGACGCGCCCGCTCAACAGCGCCGCCAATGTGGCCGCACCCGACGGTTCGAGCACGATCTTCAAATTGAGAAACGCAAACTTCATCGCCCGCAACACTTCGTCGTCGGTGACTGCAACCGCCTCGTCAAACCGCTCCCGCGCGATGGCGAAGGGGATTTCGCCCATCTGCTCGCTCATCAGCCCGTCGCAGATCGAGCGCACGCCGGGCTGGTTTCGCTGGATGGCGCCGGCCGCGAGCGTTCTTGCGATGTCGTCGTGCCCCGCGGGCTCCACCGCAACAATGCGCGCTCCCGGCAGCGCCAAGGCAATGCCGCTCGCCAGCCCGCCTCCGCTCGCTGGAACCAGCGCGATGTCAGGCGAAATTTCTTCGCCGATTTCGAGACCGCAGGTGCCTTGCCCGGCGATGACGTTTGGATCGTCGAACGGCTTGATCAGGGCGCCGCCGCGCTCGGTTGATAATCGCACGCCAATCTCTTCGCGGCTTTCCCCCTCGCGATCGTAAGTGACCACCTCCGCGCCCATGGCGCGGGTGCGATCGAGCTTAATCCTAGGCGCATTGGCCGGCATGACGATAGTCGCGCCCACGCCGAAATGCTTCGCCGCTGTCGCCACGGCGATAGCGTGATTGCCGGAAGAAAACGCGATCACCCCGCGCGCGAGCACCTCCGGGGCAAGTGCTGCGATGGCGTTGGTCGCGCCGCGTATCTTGAATGCGCCGCCGCGCTGCAGGCATTCGGCTTTCACGAACACACGCGCGCCCGCCGCATCGTCCAACGCATCGCCGCGCAGCAGCGGAGTTCGTACCGCGATACCCGCGATGCGCGTCGCGGCGAGCTTCACGTCTTCAATCGTGGGGATGTACATCATGAGCCTCTCGGTTTGGCGCGCCGGGTCGGCGGTGCGCTCAGCGGATCTTCCGGCCAGGGGTGTTTTGGATAGCGCCCACGCAAATCCTTGCGCACAGCCGCGTAGGATCCGCGCCAGAACCCCGGTAAATCCTTTGTGGTCTGCACGGGTCGCTGCGCCGGTGAAAGCAGCAACAGCGTCAGCGGGACGCGCCCGCCGACAATGCTCGGGTGCCGATCCAGGCCGAACAATTCCTGCAAACGCACCGCCAAAGCGGGTCCGCCTTCGGCAGTGTAGTCGATCTGCAGAGATGATCCCGCTGGAGTTTCAAACCGCGCGGGCGCTTCCTGGTCGAAGCGGCGGCGGCGATCATAGGGGAGCGAATCCAGCAGGGTGTCGGCGACGTCGATGTCCCGAAGGCTTCGCACATCTGCCAAAATTGGCGCCAGCCATGAATCGATGCTTGCGAGCAAACTCCCATCGCTCCAATCCGGCCAATCCTCGCCCTCGATCCCACGCAGCAACGCCATGCGGGCGCGCACCTGGCGCGCTGCGTCACTCCAATCCAGCAGCCCGAGCCCCTCCGTCCTGACCGCTTCGAGCAACGCCTGTTGCAGATCAATTCCGCGAAGGCCTTCCAATGGCCCCTCGGAAAGCACCACCCGACCGTAGGCGCGCATACGCCGGCCGCGCGGTGCGCCAGTTTCCGGATCGATCGCGACCGAAGTTCTGGTCTCGATTCTGTCAGCGAACATCGACTCGATCTGCTCGGCGGTGATCGGCGCAGCCAGCAGGATTTGCGCCCGCCCCGCAGCGCCGGCAATGTCAGCGATGACGATAAACGGCTCGCGCGCCAGCGACGAGGCCTCGTCGATCGCCGCCGCGCGGCCGTTCGCCATCGTGTACAAGGCGCCGCGCGCCTTGGCGACCCGGTCAGGGTAGGCGAGCGCCAGCACCGCGCCGGCTTTGCGTTCGTCAACGTCGCCGCCGCCACGCGCCAAACGCCGCGCTAGATTGCGTGCGGCATCGGCGCGCTGGCCGCGCTCGCCGGAGAAGCGATGCAGGCGCTCACGCAAATCGGGGCTGCGTCCCCCCAACCCCTGCTCGGTGAGCACGACGGCGATACGCGCCGCAAGGGGAGCATCCGCACCGGCCGCCAACACCATGTGCGCAAGCCGCGGCTGTAGCGGCATTGCCGCGATTGCTGCGCCGTGATCGGTCAGCCGGCTCGAAGCGTCCAGCGCGCCCAGACGCTGCAACAGCGCGATAGCTTCGTTCCAAGCCGGCTTTGGCGGCGGGTCGAGCCAGGCCAGCGCATCCGGGTCGATCACACCCCAAGCCGCGAGATCGAGCGCCAAACCCGCGAGATCGGAATCGTAGATCTCGGGCCGGTCGAATTCCGGCAGCGCGCGCGTCTCGCCCTCGCCCCACAAACGCCAACAAACGCCGGGCGAAAGGCGACCGGCGCGCCCGGCGCGCTGGGTGATGGAAGCCCTGCTGGCGCGCACGGTTTCCAGCCGCGACAACCCAAGAACCGGCTCGTAACGCGGCCGCCGCGCTAACCCGGAATCGACGACGATGCTCACTCCATCAATGGTCAGGCTGGTCTCTGCGATCGAAGTGGCGAGCACCACTTTGCGTCGCCCCGCTGGCGCGGGGGCGATGGCGGAATCCTGGTCGGCGGGGTTCATCGCGCCATAGAGCGGGCGGATGTCTACCGACGGGTCGCTCAAAGTCGCGCGCAAGGCCTCCGCCGTGCGCTCGATCTCGCGCACGCCCGGGAGAAACACCAACGCGCTGCCAGCATCGCTCGCGAGAGCGGCGCGCACGGCGCCGGCGACCTGCTCCTCCAGCCGCGCACGCGGATCGCGCTCACGGTAGACCATGCGTATTGGAAACAGCCGCCCTTCGCTCACGATCACGGGCGCGTCGCCCAACAGCGCGGCGACCCGCGCTGAATCCAGCGTCGCTGACATGACTACGATCTTCAGGTCAGGCCGCAGCCCACTTTGCGCGTCCCGCGCCAGAGCGAGACCCAGATCGCCCTCGAGGCTGCGTTCGTGGAATTCGTCGAACAGCACCGCGCGCACGCCGGGCAATTCCGGATGGTCGAGGATCATGCGCGTGAACACGCCCTCGGTGACCACCTCTATGCGGGTGTTGGGCCCTATCCTCGAATCAAGCCGCACCCGGTAGCCGATGGTCTCTCCGACCCGCTCGCTCCGCTCGGCGGCCATGCGGGCGGCGGCGGCGCGTGCGGCGATACGCCGGGGCGACAGCAGCACGATCTTGCCCGCCTGCGCCCAGGGCTCGCCAAGCAGCGCGGGAGGAACCCGCGTGGTCTTGCCCGCACCCGGCGGCGCGACAAGCACCGCCTCCGAGCGCTGCAACAGCGCCTCGCGCAATTGGGGCAAAACGGCCTCGACCGGAAGCATCGCCACGCCCTAGCGGCTTCGCGCGCCGCTGTCTTGCAACATAGCCACATTGGCGCGATGAGGTCGGCGGGGTATAGCCAAGACTGAACCGAGAGGGAGCAGGCTATGCACACACAAGGTCGAATTATCGCTGCCATCGGGCTGTGCCTTGCCGTGGCGCTGGGCGCATGCTCAACCGGGCGCACCGCCGACACCCGCCGCGGCGTCAGCGGAGCAGCCTCGATCCCGCTGCGCGATGTCGGCCTGATCCGGCCGGAAATCCCGCTGCTGCTGCGCAATCTGCAATATCCGTATTCAACCGCGGAACTCACCAATTGCGCCGCGGTCGCGCGCGAAATCGCTCAGTTCGACTCAGTGTTGGGTCCTGAAAGCTACCAACAGGGTCCCAACCGCAACGCCTGGGACCGCAGCGGCGATTTCGTGGAGGATCAAACCATCGAAGCCGCCGAGAGCACGGCCCAGGATCTGATTCCGTTCCGCTCCTGGGTGCGGCGGCTATCCGGCGCTAGCCGCGCGGAGCGTGATGCGCTGCGCGCGGTCGCCAACGGCCAGCAAAGACGAACATTCCTGCGCGGCTATGGCGCCTCGCTCGGCTGCCCCAACATGATTCCCGCCCCGCCGGCGCCGCAGCCGGCGCCTCAGCAACCCCGCCGTTAGCGGCAAAAGCGCGCGCGAAATGCGTCGAGTTCTCCGGCGGAAATCGCCGCGCGCAGCCGCGCCATCAGTGCCTGGTAATAAGCGAGATTGTGCCAGGACAGCAGCACTTGGCCCAGAATTTCGCCCGCTTTGAACAGGTGGTGCAGATAGGCCTTCGAGTATGCGGCACTGGCCGAACATTCGAGGCTTTCGTCCAGCGGGGACAAGTCTTCGGCGAAGCGCGCATTGGTGATGTTGAGCGGACCTTGATCCGTCCACGCCTGTCCATGCCGGCCTGATCGGGTCGGCAGCACGCAGTCGAACATGTCAATCCCACGCGCAACCGCCTCCACAATATCGACCGGCTTGCCAACGCCCATCAAATAGCGCGGACGATCGGTCGGCAGCAGCGGCGCAACGACATCGAGCGCGCCCAGCATCGCCTCATGCCCCTCGCCGACCGCTAATCCGCCCACGGCGTAACCGTCAAAACCTTCGCTCACCAACGCTTGCGCCGATTTCCGCCGCAGTTCTGGATCGATTCCGCCCTGCACGATTGCGAACAGATTTTGCCGCTCGCGTGTCCCGAACGCGCGCTTGCTGCGCTCGGCCCAGGCCAGCGAAAGCTCCATGGCTTTCTGCACAGTCTCACGCGGCGCCGGCAACGCCGGACATTCGTCCAATTGCATGACGATGTCGGCGCCGATCATGTCTGCCTGCAGCGCGATTGAGCGCTCCGGCGTTAACCTGTGCTCACTGCCGTCGATGTGGCTTCTGAAGGTCACTCCATCTGGGTCCAGTTTTCGGAGCTGCGCCAGCGACATCACTTGATAGCCGCCGGAATCGGTAAGAATCGGACGCTCCCAACGCATGAAACGATGCAGGCCGCCGAGCTTTTGCAGACGCTCACCGCCCGGGCGCAGCATCAGATGATACGTATTCCCAAGGATGATATCCGCGCCGGTCTGCGCGACCTGGTCCACAGTCAGCGCCTTGACCGTGCCGGCGGTGCCCACCGGCATAAAAGCAGGCGTGACGATCTCGCCGCGCGGCGTTTTCAGCACGCCCACGCGCGCCGCGCCGTCCCGGGCGTTGATCTCAAAAGCAAAAGCACTCATTGCCCCGATCAAGCCCATCGGCGGCCAGCGCACAACCCGCGAATAGGCACATGAGCTTCACCCGGCCCAGATTCAAAGATATCCAGAGCCCAATCCGATTCGAAGGAACCACAATGCCGATAGCGACCCGCAGACGCGTGGCCGTGTTGATCTCTGGCCGCGGCAGCAATCTGCGAGCGCTCCTGGAGGCCAAGCAGGACGACTACGAAATAGCGCTGGTGATCTCCAATCGCCCAGGCGCGGGCGGCATCGAGATCGCACGAGCCGCGGGCGTTGAAACGCTGACAATCGATCACAAAAGCTATGGCAAGAATCGCGAAGCGTTCGAACGCGCAATGGACGCGGCGCTGCGAGAGCGCAACATCGAGATCGTGGCGCTCGCCGGCTTCATGCGCGTGCTGACGCCTTATTTTGTGCGCGCCTGGGAAGGAAAGCTGATCAACATCCACCCGTCATTGCTGCCGAAATATCCTGGCGTCGACACCCACGCTCGTGCGCTAGCGGCAGGCGACGTTATGCACGGCTGCACAGTGCATCTGGTTGTGGAAGAAGTGGACGCAGGCGAATTCCTCGGCCAAGCGCGGCTGGCGATCCTCCCCGGGGATACGCCCGAAACTCTCGCAGCACGCGTGCTGGAGTTGGAGCACTCTCTTTACCCGCCCTGTTTGGTGCGGCTTGCGTTCAGCCTTCGTTGACACCGCCGCGCCAACGCGAAGCGATGGCCGCGACAGCACTGCTCAGCGCGGTGAGGTCGTCGCCATAGCCCAGCACTGGAATGAAATCGCCTACCAGGTCGGTTGGCAAAATCAGGTACCCTAACGCCGCCACACAGACGCCTTTCACCCAGATCGGGGTCGCGGGATCGCGCAGCAATGCATGCAGTTTACGCGCAGCGCCCAGCACTTCCTTCAATCCAGCGAGCGCGCCGAGTTTGGACTTGAAGGCGGCTTCGGAATACGCGTGTGAAAAACTCGACATCTGACGCCTCGCCAACGAATTTGTCTGGACAATCTAGTCCCAAAACGGCGAGACGCACGCGTCCTTCGCAGCTATAGGGAGGGGCAAGGAGCCCACCAATCATGGCTGACCGCGACTACGTGCTTGGCACCCACGACGACGAAATCTACCGGCTCGGCTTGCAACACCGGGTCTGGCGTCCGCGTGTGCTCGATGCGTGGTCGCGAGCGCGCATCGGCGAAGGCGCGACGGTGATCGATTTTGGCGCCGGGCCCGGGTTCGCCACTTTGGACCTCGCCGAGATCGTCGGCCCCAACGGCAAGGTCATCGCGTTGGAGCGCTCACGGCGCTTTCTGGATGTGTTGCAGGCGCAAGCCGCCGCGCGTGGGCACACGCACATCGAAACCCATGAGGTCGATTTCGCGACCGACGCACTGCCCGCCGCCAACGCCGACGCGGCTTGGGTGCGCTGGGTGTTTGCGTTTCTGCCAGACCCCAGGCCAGCGCTGCAAAAACTCGTGGACGCGCTCAAGCCCGGCGGCGTGCTGGTGATCTACGAATATTTCCACTACCGCTCGCTCGGCCTGACGCCGGCTTCCGAGAGTTTCGATCGCTTCGTCGATGAAGTAGTGGCCAACTGGAAGGGCTCAGGCGGCGATCCGGATGTGGGGCGCTTGTTGCCGAACTGGTTGAGCGAAATGGGGCTCACGCTTGAAACCGCACGCCCGCACATCGACCTCATCTCGCCCCGCGACCCGATGTGGCGCTGGCCGGAGAGCTTCTTCCACCTCCACATCGATCGCCTGCTCGAACTCGGCCGCGTCACCCCCGAGGCCGCCGACGCCATGCGTGAGCAATTCGCCCGCGACGCAGCTCAGCCCGGCGCGCTGATGGCGACGCCGTTGGTGATGGAGATTATCGCGCGGAAGTGAGAGCGGCGGCTAACCCACGATTTCCTGGTCGTTGAAAAAGAACTCAATCTCGCGCGCGGCGTTCTCAAGTGAGTCCGAGCCGTGGACCGTGTTGGCTTCTATCGATTCGGCAAATTGCTTGCGGATGGTGCCGGCCGCGGCGTTGGCGGGATTTGTAGCGCCCATCACGTCTCGATATTTCGTCACCGCGTCTTCGGCCTCCAGCACCTGCACCACAACCGGCCCAGATATCATGAAGGTCACCAGATCGCGGAAGAACGGCCGCTCCCGGTGCACGGAATAAAACCCTTCCGCCTGCCCCTCGGAAAGCCAGACCCGCTTTTGCGCCACGATCCGCAGCCCCGCGCCTTCAATGACGGCATTGACCGCGCCGGTCAGGTTGCGCGCAGTCGCGTCGGGCTTGATGATCGAGAGCGTGCGTTCGGCGGCCATGGCGAAAGGGACTCCTGGGGAGGTGTGGGGAGGATCGAAGCGGCGTCTATAGCGGCGCCTTGCGCCAGCGCCAAGTGCGTCAGAAGCACCCGATCGCGACAATGCGCCCTTCGCCATCCAGCAGCACATTGAGCCGTTGCGGCTCGAACTCCAATGTCAGAGCGCCGGCGCGGTCGCGCACATGAGCATTCCCGAATTGCGCTGCATGCAGTGTCGCGAATTCTTCACCCAAGAGGTGTTGCAGGCCGCTTGCCCCGCACGCATCGCCGCCGAGCACCGCGCCTGCGCCCGAAGCTTCCGTCACGGCCGGCGCGTTCACGCACCCAGCCAACGCGCCTGCCGCGGCTAGGCTAGAAACAAGAAAGCGAACCGACCAAACCATCGCTGCCCACCATGACATTGAGACGATTGGGAGAAAAATCCTGCGTCACCATCATCTCTGGAGTGATGACGCGGGCGTTAGGGGGAAGGGCCGCGCGGTCAATGGCGCCAGCGGGCGTTCCTATAAGGCGCGCCAAGGCGCCGGCGCCACAGGCGTCGCGACGGGTGGCTTCCTCAGCGTTCTGCGGTGTGCCGGACACCTCGCGTTGATAGTCGCGTCCGATCCGGTCGAGGTCGCGGTAGGTTTGC
>CADEDG010000041.1:15740-26402 GCA_902826035.1 uncultured Alphaproteobacteria bacterium | reverse complement strand
TCGAGCAGAATTTCGGCCCGCACATGGAGCAGAAGTGCGCGGTTTTGTGCGCTTCTTTTGGCAGCGTGGCGTCGTGGAATTCGCGCGCGGTGTCGGGGTCCAAGCCGAGATTGAACTGATCCTCCCAGCGGAACTCGAAGCGCGCGCGGCTGACCGCATCGTCGCGCAGGCGCGCGGCGGGGTGGCCCTTGGCCAAATCCGAAGCGTGCGCGGCTAACTTGTACGTGATCACGCCTACCTTCACGTCGTCGCGGTCGGGCAGGCCGAGATGCTCTTTCGGCGTGACGTAGCAGAGCATGGCCGTGCCGAACCAGCCGATCATGGCCGCGCCTATGGCCGAGGTGATGTGGTCGTAGCCCGGCGCGATGTCGGTGGTGAGCGGGCCCAAAGTATAGAACGGCGCTTCGCCGCAGATTGCGAGCTGCTTGTCCATGTTCTCCTTGATCTTGTGCATCGGCACATGGCCGGGGCCTTCGATCATCACTTGTACGCCGTGCTTCCAGGCGATCTTTGTGAGCTCGCCCAAAGTTTCCAGTTCCGCGAATTGCGCCGCATCGTTGGCGTCGGCGATGCTTCCCGGTCGCAAGCCGTCGCCGAGTGAGAAGCTCACGTCATAAGCGCGCATGATTTCGCAGATTTCTTCGAAGTGCGTGTAGAGGAAGCTCTCTTTGTGATGGGAGAGGCACCATTTGGCCATGATCGAGCCGCCGCGCGAGACGATGCCGGTGACGCGCTTGGCGGTGAGGTGAATGTACGCCAGCCGCACGCCGGCGTGGACGGTGAAATAATCGACGCCTTGCTCGGCCTGCTCGATCAAAGTGTCGCGATACACTTCCCAGCTCAAATCCTCGGCCACGCCGCCGACTTTTTCGAGTGCCTGATAGATCGGCACTGTGCCGATCGGGATCGGCGCGTTGCGGATAATCCAGTCGCGGATGTTGTGGATGTTGCGCCCGGTGGAGAGGTCCATCACCGTGTCCGCGCCCCAGCGGATCGCCCACACCATCTTCTCCACTTCCTCGGCCATGGAGGAGGTGACGGCGGAATTGCCGATATTGGCGTTGATCTTGGTGAGGAAGTTACGGCCGATAATCATCGGCTCAAGTTCGGCGTGATTGATGTTGGCGGGAATAATGGCGCGCCCGCGCGCGATCTCGCTGCGCACGAATTCGGGGGTGACGAAATCGGGGATGGATGCGCCGAAGGATTCGCCGTCGCGTGCAGGGGACACACGCGCGTCGCCGCTCGCTCCAGCTAAGGCGCCGGCCGCGCCTGGCGCGCGTGTGTCCCCCTGCCTCCGCATATTCTCCCGGATCGCCACAAACTCCATCTCCGGCGTGATGATCCCGCGGCGCGCGTACTCCAGCTGCGTCACGCACGCATCGCCCTTCGCGCGCAGCACGCGCGCGCGCCTCGGAAACGGCGGCGTGAGTTTCTCGGCGGACACATTGCCATTGTCCTCGTCCTTCACCGCGCGCCCCGCGATCTCCTCGACATCGCCGCGCGCGCGCACCCAGGCTTCGCGCGGACGCGGCAGGCCGGAATCGATATCGATCACCGCATCCGCATCGGTATACGGTCCGCTCGGATCGTAGATCGTCAGCGGTGGCTCGTTCGCGCTCGGGTGCAGCGCCACTTCGCGGAACGGCACGCGCAGGTCGGGATGTGCGCAGCCGCTGGCGTACACTTTGCGCGAACCGACAATGGCGCCGGTGGTGACGGCAGGCGTGAATTCACGCGGTGGGACAGGTTTGTTCATATGCGCGCTCCCTTCGCCGGCATGATCCGGATCAGGTGTTGCGGGTCGCGGGAAATCCGCCTCTCAGCCCATGAAGGGCTCCCCGGGTAAGCGCGAGGCTTAGGCCCGTGCGACGCTCAACGCAACGACTAGCGTGTTGGGTGGTCGAAACGCAGCATGCCGGCTATGTAGCCAGTATAGGTGAGCCAGACGCCCAGCAGCGCGGCCACACAGCCGCCGATCGGGATCGCCTGGGGTTGGCTGTCGATGAAATTGGCGGCGATGAGTATGAGGTCCGGCGCCAGCAGCATGATGCCGCCGCGCACGACGAACAGCCATCCCATGATGCTGATGATGCTTGCCGTGATCGTGTCCCAGCGCTGATGGAAGGTGACCAGTGTCAGGCCGATCAACAACACGATGAAAGCGGCCAAGCTCATCAGTGAGGGATTGATCAGGAACCCGCCAATCGAAGAAAGCACGCGCGCCGGCTGCGTGATCAACAATACGCCCGCGAACACGAAAAGCGGCCCCAATATGCGCGCGGCGACGAGCGTAGTGTCCAGTTTCATGCCTGTCCCTCGCGCCGAGCGCGCCCCCGTTTGGCCGGGGACACTAATCGCGTCCGACCGCAGGTCAAGCGTTGCGCGTTGGGGGGCAGGGCGACTATCTCTGGCGCCAGGAGAGATAAGATGGGCGCGCCCGCCGATTACGCCATCCTCGTGGTGCTTGTGCCCATGGGCGTCGCTTTATGGACGCTTCTGGACCGCGTAAGCCAGTTGCAGCGCGATTTGGAGGCGCTGCGGCATCGGCTCGATTCCCGCTCGCCTCACGACTGAGCCGGGAGTGCAAACGCCAGCACCACCCAGCCGATGATCAAAGTCGATCCGCCTATGGGCGCGAGTGATGCGAACGCGCGGTCGTGTGTCAGCGAGATGGCGTAGAGAGCGCCAGCGAACAAGGCGGCGCCCGCGAGGATGAGCGTTCCCGCTATGGCGTTGGGCCGGCCGGCGCGGTTGGCGATGGCGAGACCCGCGCAAGCCGCGCCCAATTGCATGAATGCGGCGAGCTGGATGCGCTCAAGATCGACGGCCTCAAGCGTATCGCGCAGCAGATGCGCGGCGGCGACGAGAAATCCGAGAGCGACCAATCCGCTCAGCGCGGCGGCGATGTTGATCAGGCGCATGTGTTTCTCCTACTTCATTGGCTAGCTTATCGGCGGCGCGCTTCGACAAGCTCAGCGTGACGCAAATCTTCGTCAGCCTGAGCTTGTCGAAGGCCGCACGATGCCGGAACTACGCCTATTTCGGTGAGGCCAATCATGCTCTCGCGCTCATTGATTTGCATCAACGCACATCAACCACTCGCCATTCGCGTCGTGCAAACAGTGGTGCCTGGTCGTTGTAGTGAGGACTATCCGTTCGCTCGCTCGCGCCCCATTGATGGATAACGCGCGTGCTGAGCGTTCCGTCCGGCGCCCAATCCATCACCATCATCAGGCCGTCGCCGAAATCGGCGTTGAGACGGCCGTCGTCGTCGGCGTGCCAGCGCAGCGCGCGCAGCACGTCGGGCGCGCCTTCGAGCGGGAGATCCACGTCGCCACGCCGCAACCGCAGCACCTCGCCCAAAGGCGGATCCAGGCGCTCGAAATGCGTGCGCAGATGTACGGCGGCTTCGCGCACACTGGTCAGCGGATCGGGCACAGTCCGGCCTTCGCGGACCGCATTGTAGAGCGGGATGAACGCCATACCGACGAGTGCGGCGGCAGGGCTGTCGCTGGCGGCACGCCGGTCCCAGGTGCGCAGCAGCGTCTGTATCTCGGCAAGCTCGGCGTCGTTGGCGGAGTCCGCGGCGAGGATGATATTTACCATCTCCACCGTGCGCGAACGCTCGCTTGAGGTGACGTCGAACTTCGCCGCCAGCAATTGCTCGTCGCTGATGCGGGCGAGCGGGGAGAGCATCTCGACCGCGCGATAACCGCGATTGGTTACGTATGTTTCAATGAAGGGCGCGGCTTCGGGGAAGGCGGCTGGAGCGATATTGGCGTTTTCATCGGTGACGTACCAGGGCGCGCCATTGGTGCTCGCAGCCCAGCCTGAACGGGGATCAATCAGTTCCGGCGCGTCAAGCAGATCGTCCATCGCCCAGACATTCGCGCTGGTATCGCCGGGCACGCAGCCCGACCAATCATAGCCCTCGGCGCGCCGTGGTAGTATCGCGTTGTAAAGATAGCCGATGCGACCCGTGGCGTCCGCGTACATGAAATTGAACGAAGGGATCGCGCGCATGCGCATCGCCTCGCGCCACTCATCGAAATTCTGCGCGCGGCCCATGCGGTAGAATTGCTCCATGGCGCGGATTTCGCCGGCGCCCGCGTAACGCACCGCCACCCAGCCATCGGCGGTTTCAAACGCGGGGCCATGCACTGTGGAACGAAGTGTACGCGGCACCGGCAGCGTGACCCACCCCATCTTCACACCAAGCCAGATTGTGCGGGTATCGAAGCGTCGCCATTGGCCATCGAAGAAATACTGGTCGGGATGTGCGTCGTCGGTAGTGAGCCGATAGATGTCGGCGAGATCTGGAAGATTTACCGTGGCGGCGAAGCCTAGTCGCCCGTTGGTTCCGAGCACTGGAAACGGCGAGCCCGGAAACAGTCCTCCATGCATGCGCCAGCCTGTGTCGCTAGACACGCCTGCTTCGTACCATGCCACTGGGCCAGCCCAGGGTTGGTGCGAGTTGACGATGAGACGGGTGTGGCCGTCCGAAGCGCGCGCCGGCACAACCGCGAATGCGTTCGAGCCCCAGTCGAGTATCTCCGCGCTCGCCTCCTGCACGGCGCATGGATGGTCGGCATTGTCGACGACGCGCGCAAGCGTTCGCTCAAACCCCCAAAACAAAGGAAGGGTCAGAGCCGAGCCCGCCGCCACATCGCGTCCCGTGGGATTGCGCGCGCCAGCAAGCACCTCGCTTGGATGTTCTGCGCCATAAGCCGCAAGGCCCGCGGCATAGCCCTCGATGATCTCGCGGAACTCCGGCGAGAGATCGCGCTCGTAACCGGCCTCCACCGCCGCTTTCACCCCTAGCATGTGCCAGAGAAAGTCGCTTCGCGCGCCCTGCTCGCCGAGATGCGTGCCGAGCTTGCCGCGCGAAGCGAGCACCACGAGCTGTATGGTCTCGAAATTATCCTCGGCGTGGGCGTAGCCGATCCCGTAAGCGGCCTCGGCGTCGGTAGCGCCGTGGACATTTGGGACGCCGTATTCGTCGCGGGTGATGGTGGGGTTATAGCGCTGCTCGGGTGGCGATGCCGGCTGAGCGCAGCCGGCGAGTGCGAGCGCAAGACAGAGCGCGATGCTGAATTTCATGAAAGTCCCACCCATTCCCGGATGCGAGCGAACGCGAGCATTCCGGGCCCCATGAACACAAGCTTTGCCTGCTATGCAACGCCCGCGATCCTAGGCCCCGGAATTGACCTGCGGTCAATCCGGGGACGGGTGGTTCAGTTATTCGAGGGCGTCCTCCTGGCCGAGACGCCGCAATCAACAAGTCGGAATCGAGCGCGGCTAGGGTTCGCCTCGGCAATCATCCACTGCTCTGTCGGACGCAGCTCAACTGTGTAGGAGGTGGGAGTTGCGGAGTAGATCGCCCCCGCCGGCGCTTCCGCAGGAAGCATGTAACATGCCGTGGAAGCGTAGCCCGGCAGCACGATTCTATCCCAACGGACTTCTCGGTGACCGTATGAAAGAGTGTTGGTCGAAGTGCCTTGCCTGCGCGCACTGAGTGCAATGTCCATACCCATCAGCGCTTTGGTCGAGTTGTTGTCCACGCAAAGCTGCAACGGGAACATTGGCGGGCAGCCATTGTCATTCTGCTCGGTGAATAGCGACGTTGTGACAGTCACAGATTGAATTTCTTGGCTCAGTGCTTGGTCCCTCTTGCCATTTGAATAACCCTGCCATGACAAGCTCGCCGCGAGCAGCGCGACCATAGTGATCGCGATCCTGAACAGGTTGCCAAGGACGCGAACCAACGTTTGCGCCCAGTTCTCATTGTCGCGAACGCGCGACCAGAGCCATGCGCCGATCCATTTCACAGCCGGCCCCCAAATCTTGCAGAAATTGTAGTCCCAGCCGCGCTCGCAAACAATGGCCTCGGCGCGGGGGGGGTATAGAGCTGCCGGCGAGGACGCCGACGGTCGTATTGGGTCCTGTGCCAACATGTGTTAAGCTACCCCATGACCACAGACCGCATCTCCCGCGACCCCAAGATCATGATGGGCAAGCCTGTCATTGCCGGCACGCGCATCACCGTGGAGGCCATTCTGGAGGACCTGTCCGACGGTATGACCATCGCGCAGGTGATGGAGGCTTATGAGGGACTTGCGGAGGAGGATGTGTGCGCGGCGCTCGATTATGCGGCGCGATACATCCGCGAAGAAGGCTTGGTCGCGGCGGAATAGTCGCTTTGGCGCTCAAGCTCTACGTCGACGAAGATTGCCCCGGCCCGGTGGCGCGGGCGCTGCGTGACGCTGGCCACGACGTCGTCAGCCAGCGGGATGTGAAGCGGGGCGCCGCCGACGACGATGTGCTGCGTTTGTCCGCGATGGCGGGACGGGTGCTGGTGACACGAGACCTGGGCTTTGGCCGCCTGACCGTCCTCGATCAGCTGCCGGCTGTCGGCGTCGTGATCATACGCCTACGTGGCCCCGGTGATTGGACCGCGCGAGCGCCGCGTGTGGTCGAAGCGCTGGCGGAACTCGGCGAACGCGCGATTGGCGCTGTTTCCACTATCGATTGGCATGCGACCCGCATTCGGCCACTCCCGCAACGGCAACAAACATGACCTCCCTCACCTCCCTCATTGCCCGCGAAACGCAAGCCTTTGTCGCCGCACACCCCAAGTGCGCCGCGCAAGCGCAAGCGTTGCAACAACACTGGCTGTCCGGCGCGCCGTTTCATTGGATGCGCGATTGGGCGACACCGTTTCCGATTGTCGTCGAGGACGCCGAAGGAGCGACGCTTACGGATATTGACGATCACGTCTATGACGATTTCTGCCTCGGCGACACGCCAGGCATGTTTGGACATGGCCTCGCCCCCGTAGCGCGCGCGGTGGCCGAGCAGATGCGCGCGGGCGCGACGTATATGTTGCCCACAGAACTCGCCGCGAAAGTCGGCGCGCTGTTGGCGGAGCGTTTCGGATTGCCGTTCTGGCAAGCCACGCTTTCGGCTTCCGACGCCAATCGCGCTTTGATCCGCTGGGCACGCGCGGTGACGGGAAAGCCGGTCATCGTCGTGTTCGACGGCTGTTACCACGGCATGGTCGAGGATTGTTTCGTTGAGCTGCGCCACGGCCGCACTCGCGCGGATGCGGGGCTCGTCGGCCAGGTGTTCGACATGACGGCCACCACCCGCGCCGTGCCGTTCAACGATCTCGGCGCGCTCGAAGCAGCGCTTGCGCAAGGCGATGTCGCCGCCGTGTTGTGCGAGCCGGCGATGACCAATTGCGGCATGATCTTGCCGGAAGCAGGCTTTCACGCGCGCCTGCGCGCGCTCACAAAAAAAGCCGGCGCGCTGCTGATCATCGACGAAACCCACACGCTCTCGACCGGGCCGGGCGGCGCCACGAAAGCGTGGGGGCTGGCGCCGGACGCGCTCTGCATCGGCAAAGCCATCGCTGGGGGCTTTCCGGCCGCGGTTTGGGGCGTGAGCGCGGACTTCGCAGGGCGGATTCAATCTTGGACCGCCGGCGTCTCGCCGGCGGGGACGCCGGCGATCCAAGGAAGATCCGGCATCGGCACCACACTTGCCGGCAACGCCGCGGGGCTCGCCGCGATTGCCGCCACGCTGCGGGAAGTCGCGACGGAGGACGCCTATCGCGCCATGCTTGCGGGAACGGAAAAACTCGTCGCCGGCCTCAATGACCTGATCGCCCGCCGCGCCTTGCCCTGGTGCGTGGTGCATGTCGGCGCGCGCGCGGAGATCGTGTTTGCGCCGACCCCGCCCAAGAACGCCGCCGAGATGCGCGCGGCGCTGGCCCAGCGCGAACTGAACCACGCGCTTCACCTTTACCTGATCAATCGCGGCATCCTGATCGCGCCGTTCCACATGATGATGCTGGTTTCGCCCGTGACGACGGATCCGCAGATCGAGCGGCTGGTGGCGGCGGTGGGTGCGTTTGTGGACGAGGGAGGCGTGCAAGCGCCCGACTGATACCGGGGAGCGCTCGCCCCGGCGCGCTTCAGTTCGCGGCTTCGCCCTCCGGGAAGGCGGCTAGGTGGTCCATGTAGAAGCGCCCGGGCGGATTGAGCATCTGAAGAAATCCGAGCGCATAGCTTTCGGCTAGATTCTGCGAAGGGAACACCGAAGGGCCGCCGTGGATGCCGGGGAATACCGTTCCTAAGCGGCCGAGATGGAGCACGCGGTAGACGCGATAATAGTTCCGCCAACATTTCGCCGGCGTCGCCTTGGCCTGAAGCGCTGGCGTGGGAGGTTTCACGTCAAGCATCCGTTAATACGTGCGAGCGGCAGTCGAGGAGTCAAGGCTTGTCAGCGGTTTTCTCGGTTGGGCGATTGCCCGCCGCGCTGCCCTCGCGCATAAGCGCGGTTATGACCATTGCCGACGCCAAAGAATGCAAAACCTTCCTCGACGCCCATCCCGAGATTCAGTTCTTCGAGATCGTGTTCACTAACATGGCAGGCGTCCCGCGCGGCAAGCGGCTGCGCCGGCATGAGATCATGGCGGTGTTCGAGCAGGGGCGGTTCCTGCCCGGCTCGATCCTGGTCAACGACATCACCGGCCAGGACGTGGAGGCCACCGGGCTGGTTTGGGAGGATGGCGACGCTGATCGTATCGCCAAGCCAATCGCGGGGCGGCTCACGCCGGCGCCATGGCTTGGTGCGGACGTGGCGCAGGTCCCGCTCTCGATGTACGAACTCGACGGCAAACCGAACGATCTCGATCCTCGCCACGTGTTGCAGCGGGTGATCGATCGCTTCGCTGCTGACGGCCTTGTGCCCGTGGTGGCGTGCGAACTGGAATATTATCTGGTCGACGCGCGCCGCACGCGTTCAGGCGGAATTCAATTGCCGCGCTCGCCGCTGACCGGCGCTCGCGATACGCAACACCAAGTTTACGGCTTGCGCGAAGTGGAGGAGGCGAGCGGCTTTCTGCGCGATCTGTGGGCGGCCGCGGACGCTATCGGCATTCCGCTGGAAGGCGCCATTAGCGAATACGCTCCCGGTCAGCTTGAACTCACCTTGAAGCACCACGCCGATGCGCTGCGCTCGGCCGATGACGCGGTGCTCTACAAGCGCGCAGCCAAAGGCGTGGCGCTGCGGCACGGCTGCGAAGCCACATTCATGGCCAAGCCGTTCGCGGACATGGCCGGCTCCGGCATGCATCTGCATGTCAGCGTCAACGATGCGAAAGGCAAGAACATCATGGCCTCGGATGCGCCGGAAGGCGCGCCGACGGTGCGCCAAGCCATTGGCGGCATGAAAGCGCTGTTGGCGGATTCCATGGCGATTTACGCGCCGAACGCAAATTCCTACCGTCGCTTCAAGGCCAATTCCTACGCGCCGGTGGCGCCCACCTGGGGGGTCAACAACCGCACGGTCTCGTTCCGGGTTCCTGCAGGCGCACCGCCGACGCGCCATATCGAGCACCGCGTCGCTGGCGCCGATGCGCACCCAGCGCTGGCGCTCGCGGCGCTGCTTGCCGCGGTGCACCATGGGCTGAGCAACAAAGTCGATCCGGGGCCGGCAATTGTCGGCGACGGTTACGCCCAGGCAGCTGAAAGCGGCGAGAAAATTCCGGTGAATTGGTTCGCGGCGGTAGATCGTTTCGCGGACTCGGTGTTGTTGAAGGATTATCTGGGCGAACGTTTCGTGCGCATGTACTCAATCGTGAAACGGACCGAGCAGGAGCGCTTCCAAAGCGTGATCGCGGATGTGGACTACGATTGGTATCTGCGCACCTGCTAATCGCGAGCGGCACAGAACCAGAACAATTCGATTTCGTGATCACAGATGTTGTGACCGGCGCTGTTTGCGTGTTTGTTATGTGACGTAAGAACACGCGGCGGTGATCGCGGAGGCTCAGGGAGGAAGACATGGCGAAGGGCAAATATTTCCGCGGCGCATCCCGCCGTTCGATCCTGCAACAATTTGGCGCCGCGGCGGTGGGGATCAGCTTCTCAGGCGGGCTGGCGGCCTGCGGCAAGAGCGGAGGCGAGGCCCGCAAGCTCAATTTCTACAATTGGGACACGTATATCGGCGAGACCACGCTCGACGATTTCAAAGCGGCGAGCGGCGTCGAAGTCACCATGACCAAGTTCGCCAACAACGATGAATTGTTTGCGCAATTCCGCGGCGGCAACAAAGGCTATGACGTTATTGTTCCATCGAACGAGTACGTCACGCGCATGTCGCAGGCTGGATTGCTAATGGAACTCGACCGCGCGAAGATTCCCAACTTCACCAATCTCTCGCCGGAATTCCAGGACGCGCCGTTCGATCCCGCGCGCCGCTACTCGATGCCCTATACATGGCTTACGCTGGGCATCGGCTACCGCAAGAACAAGGTCCAGGGCGTGCCGGATTCCTGGCGCTGGCTGTTTGATAGCAATCGCTATTCTGGCCGCATCGCCGTGCTCGGCGAATCCGCCGACCTCATCCGCTTGTGCGCGAAGTACAAGGGCCACTCGCTCAACAATATTTCCGAGACTGTGCTGAGTGAAATTGAGCAGATGCTCATCCGCCAGAAGCCGCACATCAAGGCGTTCCACGAAGACGACGGCCAGGACCTGTTGGTCTCCGGCGAGGTCGATATCGTCATGGAATATTGCGGCGACATCGCTCAAGTCATCGCCGATGATCCCGAGATCGGCTGGGTGATCCCCAACGAAGGCACGCTGATCAATC
>CADEDG010000041.1:0-15640 GCA_902826035.1 uncultured Alphaproteobacteria bacterium | reverse complement strand
GCCGATGATCCCGAGATCGGCTGGGTGATCCCCAACGAAGGCACGCTGATCAATCAGGATTGCCTGTGCATCCCCGTCGGCGCCCCCAATCCAGATGACGCGCACGCCTTCATCAATTATCTGCTCGACGCCGAGGCGGGCAAAAAGATCAGCGAGACGATCCAGTATCCGACGCCGAACGCTGCGGTTCGCGAGCTTATGCCGGATGCCTACAAGAACAATCCGGTCATTTTCGCGACCCCGGAAATCATGGCCAAGAGCGAGTATGGCGCGTTCGAGGGCGACGAACGCTCGCGCCGTTTCGAAGAAATGTTCACCCGCATCAGCGCGGCTTAAGTAGCGCTGATGGAACAGACTTGGCGCCAGGCGAGAGGAGCGTTCGCGGCGATCGCCGCGCCGCCGCTCGTCTGGCTGCTGCTTTTCTTTCTCGTGCCGCTGGGGGTGATTTGGGCCTATTCGTTCGGCGAGAATGTCGGCCCGATCACCATCGACCTCACCGGCACGTTCGCCAATTATATGCGCGCGCTCGAGCCGCTGTATTTGAGCATTTTCGGCAAGAGCGTCATCGTTGCGGGCGTCACGACTTTGCTCTGCCTGCTGGTCGGCTTTCCGGTGGCGCTCGCCATCGCATTCGCCAGCCCGCGCATGAAGGCGTGGCTGCTGCTGCTGATCATGCTGCCGTTCTGGACCAATCTGTTGATCCGCACCTTCGCGCTGATCGCGGTGCTGCGTGAGCAGGGCTATGTCAATTTCGGGATCGAATGGTTTTGGAACCTGGCGAGTTCAGCGCGCGAGCTTGTCGGCATGGCCCCGCTCGGCGACTATGAGCCCCTGACGCTGCTCTACAACAATGCCGCGGTGATTGTGGGGCTGGTCTACGTGCACCTGCCGTTCATGGTGCTGCCACTCTATTCCGCGCTCGATCGCATGGATCGCTCGCTGATGGAGGCGAGCCTCGATCTCGGCGCCGGGCATTTGCGCACGATCCTCTTGGTGGTGGTGCCGCTGGCCGCACCCGGCATTGCCTCGGGCGTGCTGATCACGTTCATTCCCGCGCTTGGCTCTTATCTGACGCCCGATCTGCTTGGCGGCACCGACAGTCAGATGATCGCCAACGTCATCGAACGCCAGTTCAAGAAGGCCAATGATTGGCCGTTCGGCGCAGCACTTTCGTTCCTGCTCATGTACCTCACCTTCTTCGCCATCGCGGCGCAGGCGCTGATCCAGCGCAAGCCCGGGAGGCGCTGATGGCGCGCGTTGCGAGGGAAAAGCCGGGCCCGCTCGAATATCACCGCCGCTGGCCGCTGCAGCTGATCGTCGGAGCCACGTTCTTCTTTCTGTATTTCCCGCTGATCATCCTGATGGTGTTCAGCTTCAATGACAGCAAACGCAATATTGTCTGGCAAGGCTTTACCTTCGATTATTATGAGAAGGTGTTCAAGAACGCCGAGCTCATCGAAGCCTTCGGCAATTCGCTCACCATCGCCTTTTTCTGCACGATCATTTCCGTTGTGCTTGGCGCGCTGACGGCGGTTATGCTGTGGCGCTTCCGGTTCCCGGGAAAAACCGCCGTCGAAGGCGCGATGGCGTTGCCGATAGTGGTGCCGGAAATCTGCATGGGCGTGGCCATGCTGGTGTTCTTCGCCAAGATCATGCCGTGGCCGTCAGGCATGCCGTGGCCGTTCAATCTCGGCGCCATCATCATCGCGCACGTGTCGTTCGCGTTTCCGTTCGTGGCCACTGTGGTGCGCGCACGGCTCGCGTCGTTCAATCGCGAGCTTGAGGAGGCGGCCAAAGATCTCGGTGCGAGCGAATGGCGCACGTTCTGGGACGTTTTAGTGCCGCACATGCAGCCAGGCCTGATCGCTGGCGCGCTGTTGGCGTTCACGCTCAGCCTCGACGATTTCGTCATCACCTTCTTCACTGCCGGGCCGGACACCATCACCTTCCCGGTGAAGGTCTATTCCATGCTGCGTTTTTCGGTGACGCCGGAAGTGAACGCCGCGTCGACCATCCTTATCGTCGTCACTGTCGTGCTCACGGCGGTCGGCCTGCACCTGCAAAATCAATCTGAAAACAAGAAGCCCAAGCCATGACCGACCTCGCCGCCGCCGCCGCCGTGAAGCCAACGCCGCACGTGAAGGAAAACGCGATCATCCGCTTCGAAAACATCACCAAGCGTTACGGCAAGGTGGTGGCGGTCGATAACGTAAATCTCGAGATTCGCGAAGGCGAGTTCTTCGCGCTACTAGGCCCTTCCGGCTGCGGGAAGACGACGCTGTTGCGTATGCTGGCCGGCTTCGAGACGCCCACCGAGGGCCGCGTCTTCATCGATGGCCAGGATGTGGCCTCTCTCCCGCCCAACAAGCGGCCGGTGAACATGGTGTTCCAGTCCTACGCCGTGTTTCCGCACATGAAGGTGGCCGACAACGTCGCCTACGGCCTGAAGATGGATGGCGTTGAAGGCGGTGAGGTCAAGCGCCGCGTGGAGGAGGCGCTCGAGCTGGTGAAGCTCGGCGGCTACGGCGATCGCATGCCCGATCAGCTCTCTGGCGGTCAGCGCCAGCGTGTGGCGCTGGCGCGCGCTTTGGTGAAGCGCCCGCGCGTGTTGCTGCTCGATGAGCCGCTTTCGGCGCTCGACGCGAAATTGCGTGACCAGATGCGCTCGGAACTCACGTCGTTGCAGGAAAAAGTCGGCATCACTTTCATCATGGTGACGCACGATCAGGACGAGGCGCTCGCGATCGCCACGCGCTGCGCTGTGATGAATAGGGGTTTGCTTGCACAAGTGGCGACGCCCGCGGATTTGTACGAATTTCCCAATTCGCGTTTCGTGGCGGATTTCGTCGGTTCGGTGAACATGTTCGAAGGCGTGCTCGACAAGGACGAGCAGGATCACGCAATCGTGCGCGCGCAGGAATTGTCGGCGCCGGTTTATCTCGACCATGGTGTAACCGGCGCCAGGGGCTCCACTGTTTGGGTGGCGCTGCGCCCCGAGAAAATCGAAATGCACAAGCGGCCCGAAGGCTCAAGCCCGATGAAAATGGAAGATGCCCCGGCGGGCACGAACGTTGTATCGGGAGTGATCCGCGATATCGTCTATCTCGGCAGCGAGACCATATTCGAGATCGAACTCGAAAGCAGCCGCCGCGTGCGCACCTTCCGCTCCAATTTGACGCGCTACGATCAGGAAGATTTCACCTGGGATGAGCCCGTGTGGCTGGCTTGGCATGCCTGTTCGCCTGCGGTTCTGTTGTCGTGACGACCGCCACCCGCCCCGTCCTCGGCATCATCTGCTGCAATCGCGAGATCAACGGCCAGTCTGCGCAAGCGGTGATGACGCGCTACGTGCTTTCCGCGCTGACCTATGCGGACGCTGCTGGGTTGCTGATACCGGCGATGCCGAATCTGATGAGCGCGCGCGAAGTGGCGCCGCGACTCGACGGCATACTCCTCACCGGCACACCGTCGAACCTCGATCCCAAGCGCTACGGCGAATTGGTCGAAGATGGCGCCGGACCTTACGATCCCGAACGCGACGAGATGACCTCCCGTTTGATCGAAGCGACGCTGGAGCTGGGTAAGCCGGTATTTGGCATTTGCCGCGGCTTCCAGGAGCTGAACGTCGCGTTCGGCGGCACTTTGCGGCGCGACACCGCCGATCATCCCGATCTGATTAAACATCACGCTCCGCGCGAAGCCGACTTCAACGCGATGTTTGATCAGGTACATCCGGTCAATCTGGTTCCCGGCGGGATATTGCACGAGGCCTACAAACGCGACGATCTCGATGTCGTGAGCGTGCATTTCCAGGGCGCGGACAAACTGGGCAAGGGACTTAAGGTCGAAGCCACAGCGCCCGACGGCATTGTCGAAGCGGTGTCCGCGGAGGTAAACGGCGCCCCGGTGCTTGCAGTGCAATGGCACCCCGAGTGGAAAGCGCACGAGAACCCGCAGAGCCAAGTGTTTTTCAAGCTGCTTGGCCGTGCGCTTCGGGGTGAGAAGTTGGCAAACCCATGAAGAATTGGCGCAAACAGGACCGTGCGTCTTCAGACGCGCGCATGACGGGTTTGAACTAGCCGTGGGTCTGGAGACCCTCGATCTATCTTCGGCGCATCTTGAAGGAACACGTTATGACCGCTCGTAATTACAATATCCCCGAACTTCGGCGCCTCGACATCGAGCACCATCTACCCGCGCAAGCTAATTATGGCGAGATCGTATCGCTCGGCGGCAGCCGCATCATCACGCGCGCCGATGGCTGCACGATTTACGACGGCGACGGCGCGGCGATTTTGGACGGCATGGCGGGGCTTTGGTGTGTCAATGTCGGCTATGGACGCGAGGAGCTTGTGCGCGCCGCAGCCGAGCAAATGCAGGAATTGCCATTCTACAACACGTTTTTCAAAACCGCTACGCCGCCGACGGTGATGTTAGCAACCAAGCTTGCCGAGAAGCTCGGCGGCGATCTGCAGCACGTGTTCTTCAACTCTTCCGGCTCGGAGGCCAACGACACCGTCATGCGCATGGTGCGTCATTACTGGAATGTGCACGGCCAGCCCAAGCGCACGATCTTTATCTCGCGCTGGAACGCTTATCACGGCTCGACCATGGCCGGCGCCAGTCTCGGGGGTATGAAGCACATGCACCCGATCGGCGGGTTGCCGATCCCAGGCGTTGAGCACGTGGCCCAGCCGTACAAGTTTGGCGAGGGTTTCGGCGAGGAAGAAGATGCGTTCGCCGCACGCTGCGCCCAGGAGATTGAGGATCGCATCCTGAAAGTAGGCCCTGAGAATGTCGCGGCTTTCATTGGCGAGCCAGTGCAGGGTGCAGGTGGGGTGATCATTCCCCCGCGTGGATATTGGAAGCGCGTCGAGGCGATCTGCAAGAAGTACGGCATCCTGCTGGTCGTCGATGAAGTGATCACTGGTTTTGGCCGCCTTGGTTCGTGGTTCGGCTTCCAGCATTTCGGCGTGACGCCTGATCTTGTGCCGATGGCGAAGGGTTTGTCCTCGGGTTATTTGCCGGTTTCTGCTGTCGGCGTTTCACGCAGAGTCGTCGAGGTGCTGCGCGAGAAGGGCGGCGATTTCGTGCATGGTTACACCTATTCCGGGCACCCGGTCGCGGCCGCGGTGGCGATCAAGAATCTCGAAATCATCGAACGCGAAAATTTGGTTGAACGCGTGCGCGGCGACATCGGACCCTATTTCGCGGAGGCGCTGACGCGGCTCGACGGCGATCCGCTCGTCGGCGAGACGCGCTCGCTTGGGCTTATCGGCGCGGTTGAGATTGTCTCCAAGAAAGGAACGAACGAGCGTTTCACCGGCAAGGAGGGCAAGGCTGGGCCGATCGTGCGCGACGCCTGCATCAAGAATGGCCTGATGGTGCGTGGCATCCGCGATTCCATCGTCATGTGCCCGCCGCTGATCATTTCCCGCGCTGAGATCGACCGCATGGTCGATATCATCGCGCGCTCGTTGCGCGAGGTTGAGCCGGCGCTCAGGGCGTTGAAGGCGGAGTAACGCAAAAACCTGCTAAACCTGCGCAGTCACGCCATCTGCCGCAAAACCAGAGCGGCTGAGCAGCCCCATGCCATCGCCAATATCGGCGGCTATTGCGGCGCGCAGCGCCTCGGCATCGCGCGCGACGATGGCCGCGATCGCGGCCTGGTGCTGGTCGTTCAGGCGGGCGGCGTCGAGCCTGTTGAAGACGAGGCGCATGAACGGCCCAAATTGCAGCCACAACGTCTCGATCAATTGCGCCATAGTGGGGCCAGGCTGGGCGCGATAGAGCGTGAAGTGAAACGCGTGATTAAGGCGCATGTAGGAATCGGGGTCGTCATCGGCAATCGCCTGATCCAATGCAGCGTCGATTTCCTGCAGCGACGTCAAGCGTGCTGCATCCATATGGCCCAGCGCGCGCGCCGCGGCTTCGGGCTCGAGCAAAAGGCGGCAGCGAAGCAGATCGTCAAAGCGCTCTTGTGTCATCAAGGGAACTTGGATGCGTCGTTTCGAACGAATCGCGACCGCGCCATCAGCGGCAAGCCGCGACAGCGCATCGCGAACTGGGGTTTGGCTCACGCCGAGCTCCGCCGCGAGGCTGCGAGTGGAAAGTTCATGGCCCGGCGCAAGGCGCCCGGTTACGAGGCGCTGGCGCAGTTCCGCATAGATCGCCGCATTAAGGCTTTCCACGGAGAGCGGATCGGACGTTCGCATGGACGCAAACCTAGCCGCAATCCTGGCGCTGCGCCACGCTTGCCTCCAGCGAAAGCCATCGTCGATTGGTTGGCCGTGCTTGACTTGCCCCCGCCGGCCAAATCATAGTGGTTATTCAGGTGATCCATGTGCTCCCGCTGCCCTCGAAAGAGGCGCTCAGGGCGCGGTTTGGGGCTGCACGAAGCGGCCCTTTTTGGCGCAAAATACGCGCACCGCGCTGGCTTAACAGAAGAGTTTGCGCAGCCGCGTGCGACGAGCGCGCGGATTTCCGGTGTGCGCCATACAGATTGAGTGTGTCATGAGTAAGAGTTTCGCGAGTTGGATTAAGGAGAACGGTATCGGCGAGGTCGAGTGCCTGGTGCCCGACCTCAACGGAGTCATCCGCGGCAAGGTGTTCCCCGCGCAGAAATTTCTGCAGAGCGAACGCGACGGTTCGCTGCGCATTCCCTCAAGCGTGTATTCGCTGACCGTGACCGGCGAGTACGCCGACGACGAAGACGACATCGAAGCGATGAGCGATCCAGATGTCGTGTTGCGTCCAGAGTTGGAAACGATCTGTGTCGCGCCCGGCTACAAAACGCCAACCGCCTTCGTGTTCGCCGACGCGTACCACACCGATGGCCGCCCGTACGATATTGCGCCGCGTTATGTGCTGAAGCGCGCTATCGAGCTTTATACCAAGTTGGGTTTGAAGCCGGTCGTGGCGCCGGAGTTGGAGTTTTACCTTACGCAGGTGAACACCGACCCCGACCTGCCCTTGCTACCGCCGGCGGGCCGTTCAGGTCGCTCTGAAACGTCGCCGCAACCCTATGGACTAGAGGCGATCACCGAATACGAAGATCTAATCGAGACTATTTACGAGCACGCCGAAGCCGCCTCGCTGCATCTCGACACCATGATCCACGAAAGCGGCACCGCGCAGCTGGAGATCAATTTCAATCATGGTGACCCGGTGCATGTGTCGGACCAAGTTCTGGTGTTCAAGCGTATCGTGAGGCAAGTGGCGCTCAAGCACGGTGTCTACGCGACCTTCATGGCCAAGCCGATGGAGAACCAGCCCGGCAGCGCCATGCACCTGCATATTTCGGTGGTTGACGCGAAGACCGGCGCTAATTTGTTCGGCGCCCCGCTCGATCAGACCGGCGGCAACACCGAAATGTTCCGCCATTTCGTCGGAGGCCTGCAGAAATATCTCGGCCAAGTAACGCCGCTGTTTGCGCCGAACGTGAATTCGTTCCGCCGCATGCGGCCGGATTTTTCCGCGCCGATCAATCTGCATTGGAGTTACGACAATCGCTCGTGCGGATTGCGAGTGCCGATTTCGCAACCGGAAAATCGCCGCATCGAAAACCGCCTGCCTGGCGCCGACGCCAATCCCTATCTCGCGCTCGCGGCTTGCCTGGTGTCAGGCTATCTCGGCATCCGCGACAAGATCGAGCCTGGCGCCATGATCGAAGGCAGTGCGTACGACAAAGCCCGCACATTGCCGCGCACGCTCTATGAAGGTCTCGATCGGTTCCGCGTCTGCGATCCTGTGCGTGAACTCCTCGGCGAGCATTTCTGCGCCGCGTTCCAGCGCATCAAAGCGCAGGAGCTCGCCGCTTATGAGGGCGTGATCTCCTCGTGGGAGCGCGACCACCTTTTACTCAAGGTGTGAGTTTGACGTTCAATTCCGGCCTGGACATGGAGCGGTCGTACTACGCAGCGACCGCCAACCCGTTTGCGCCGGCGCCAATGTTGCATGACGCGCACGAGGCCGATCTTGTGGTGATCGGCGGTGGATACACCGGCCTGTCGGCGGCGCTGAGCGCCGCGAAGCAGGGCATGTCGGTGATCCTGCTCGAAGCCGGGCGGATCGGGTGGGGCGCATCCGGGCGCAATGGCGGGCAATTGATCCCAGGCTGGCGCAAGGGCGCGACGGAACTGGTCAAAATGTATGGCGAGGCGCGGGCGCGTATCTTGTTCGACATTTCGCTACGCGCGCGCGAGTGGGCGCTTTCGCAGATCGCGGAGAACGCCATCGCCTGCGACCTTGCGACAAGCGGCCATTTGCTCGCCGCAGCGAAACCCACGGATCTGACCTGGATGCGCGCCGAGGTCGAAACGCTGGAACGCGTGATGGGGTATCCGCACGCGCGGGTGCTGAGCCCGGAGGAGACGCGGGCGAAAGTTGCATCGGATGCTTTCCACGGAGGATTTCTCGACGCATTCGGCGGGCACCTGCATCCCTTGAATTATGCGCTCGGCCTCGCCAATGCGGCGGCGCGGAGCGGCGTCCAATTGTTCGAGCACTCAGAAGTGCTTTCGGTTAGCGGCGAGCGCGGTGTTGTCGCACGCACGGCGAGGGGCGAGGTACGGGCCCGCCACGGCGTGCTCGCGTGCGATGCGTTGCTTGGAAATTTGGCGCCGCGCATCGCCGGGCGCATCATGCCGGTGGCGAATTATCTTGTTGCCACTGAACCGCTGGAGGCGCCGCGTGCGCTGATCGCCGACAACCTCGCCGTCAGCGACAGCCGGTTCGTGGTGAATTACTTCCGAATTAGCGCCGACAATAGGCTGATTTTCGGTGGCGGGGAGCGCTACACGCCGACCCCGCCCACTGACATCGCGTCCTTTGTCCGCCCGTTCATGCTGCGACTTTTTCCCCAGCTCGCAGAAGCGAGAATCGATCACGCTTGGGGCGGGCTTGTGTCCGTGACCATGTCGAGGCTGCCGCACGTCGGGAGGATGGGCGATCTGTTCTTCGCGCATGGCTACTCAGGGCAAGGCGTCGTGCTGCCGGCGATCGCCGGCGCCGCGATGGTGGAGGCGATGGCTGGGCGCAGCGATTTGTTCGAGGCGTTAGCGGCGATCGCGCCACCAGAATTCCCCGGTGGCGCCGCGCTGCGAACGCCGTTGCATGTGCTCGGCATGCTCTGGTACGCGTTGCGTGACCGGCTTTAGCGTAATTGCACGGCGCGGCGCGCGTTTGCCTCGATCGCTGCCCAATCGCGGACTTTAATCAGCGCGCCAGGCGCCACCCACGACCCGCCGACGCACAATACATTGTCGAGCGCGAGATAGGCCGCCGCCTTGTCGGCGCCGATACCCCCGGTTGGGCAGAAGCGCGCTTGCGGGAGCGGGCCCGCGAAAGCCGCGAGCGCCGCGGTTCCGCCCAGTTGTTCGGCGGGGAAGAACTTGAAGCAGCGATAGCCCAAATCCAGTCCACGCATGAGTTCGCTAGCGGTTGCAACTCCTGGGATCAGAGGAATTGACGCTTGCCGGGCCGCCTTCAGCATTTTCGGCGTTGCGCCTGGCGACAATGCGTAACGTGCGCCCGCTTCGACAGCAGCGGCGAGAGAATCTGAGTCAAGCACCGTGCCGGCGCCGACGACCATCTCCGGTGCCGCATCGACGATGGCGCGAATAGCTCCGAGCGCTGCGGGCGTACGCAACGTGATCTCGACCGACTTTACCCCGCCGGCCAACAGCGCTCGCGCCAGGGGCGCGGCGTCTTCGGCATTGTCGATCGCGACCACTGGAAGCACTGGCGTCAGCAGCAATACTTCTTCAGGTTCAAGTTTACGCGACATGGGGTGCTCCTCGCGTCAGTCGCGCTGTCCGCGCAATCGTTCTTCGAACGCCGCGTTGCGCGCGGCCGGCGCAAAGCCCTCGCCAATCGAGATTTCCAAATTCCTGCTGACATCGCCGCCAAGCGGAATCGTCAGCCGCTCGACTGGGCGGAAGCGTTCGAAATCTGCGGCAATCAGGGGAACGTATTCTGGCGTCATATGCACCACCAGAACGCGCGCGCCGTCCAAAGGACGCATTGGGTCAGTTAGCTCAGCCGAATTGCGGGGCTTTGCGTGTAGCAGCCACATGCGGATCGGCGGCAGCGGAGCGCCAGCGCTCCGGTGCGCGCGCCAATAATAGTTTAACTCGAAGAAGGTGGTCCGGTCATCAACGAGAACTGCTGTAAACGGCAGCGCGTCAGGCTGCGCGGCTGCGCGACGTGCGATTTCGTTGGCGGTCTCTTCCCAGGCGCTGGCTTCGCGAATGCCGTCAGAGCGGTTGGCGATTGCTGGATAATACACCACCACTGCGGCCGCGGCCGCGAACACGGCTGCGTTGAATGCTGTAGCCCCTGCGAGGAAGCGTCTTCCGTTGACGCCGCCTGCAAGCTTACCACTGATCCACGCCACGGTCGCGGGGTAGGCGACGGCGGCCCAATTGGCGTTAGCGCGCGAAACAAAAGCGATGACCGATACTGCGATCAGGGGCGGCAGAATAAAGGACAATAGGAACTTGTCCTCTTGCTTCAGGGCCGCGGGCTGGGTGGCGGCAAACCAAAGCAGCGCTGCGAATGCAACGTACAGAAGCGGGCCAACGACGCCGGCCTGGCCAACAACGAACTCCAGCAGCTCGTCGAAATTGAACAGACTGGGCGCGTCGAATCTCGCATTGGCGACGGTGTGCTGGGCCGTTACAAAGCCATTCTCGAAATTCCAAAAGAAGTTTGGCGCCATGATCGCGACCGCCAGCAGTGCGGCGACAATGCCGCGCCCGCCCGCGAGACCTTGCCGCACTGGCGCCAGCCAATAAGCGGCAAGCGCCGCGCAAACTGGAAAATACAGCATTGCGTACTTCGCCAGGACGCCCAGTCCAACCGCGATCCCGAGCATAATCGCCCACCACCAGGAGCGCGTCAGCGTTAGCCGCCACAGCGAGAGCAGCGCGAGCGCCCACAAAGGCAGCAGAAGCGCGTCAGTCGATATGACCGTAGCCGAAAGCGTCACTCCGGGGATGAGCAGCCAGCCAAGCCCTGCCCAGAAACCGGCCCAGGCGCCGTACATCGCCCGGCCAATGCTAAACAATGCCAGCGCCGCCACCCCATGAGCAAGCGGCGCCCCTAGCCGAATTGCCCATTCGCCGTCGCCAAATACCGCCGTTGTCGCGCCGATGACCCATGCCACCAGTGGAGGTTTTGTAAAATACCCAAACTCGAAGCTGCGCGACCAAGCCCAATATTGGGCTTCGTCGAAATACAGATCGATCAAATCGAGGCGCAGGACATAGATCCTGAGCGCTGTAAGCCCAATCAACACCGCCCCAAAGGCAAGCGTCGGGCGGTCGATCCCGCGAGCGTCTGTCATTGGCGGCTCAGATTTCCCCTCGTCTCCTGTTCTAGCTGAAGCCGAACGCCCGCGCCAGAACGCCGCCTCACTTGCCCAGGCTGACTTGCATTGCCGGCGCGAGCGCTTATTTGGCGTCATCCAACACGCCCGAGGCGCGACTATGCACAGAATTCCCCCTGAATGGGCGCCGCACAAGGCGATCTGGACCGCTTGGCCGTCCGCCGCCGACCTCTGGGGCGACGATCTCGGCCCCGCGCGCGCGGAGGTCGCCGCAATGGTCCACGCTCTGGCCGATGGCGGGGCCGGGGACAAAATGCGCGTGCTTGCGCACGGGCGCGAGGCCGAGGCCTCCGCCAAACTAGCGCTGGGCAAGAGCGCCGAGGTGCTCGCCGGCGCATTCGGCGACATCTGGTTGCGCGACACCGGGCCGATCTTCGCGCCCGGCGGCAAGGCGGTCGGATTTCGCTTCAATGGCTGGGGCGGCAAATACCAATTGCCGCACGACGAAGAAGTCAGCGCACGCGTCGCGCTGCTGGCCAAGGCCGAGTACAAACGTTGCGACTTCATCCTTGAAGGCGGCGCCATCGAGATGGATGGGGAAGGCGCGCTGCTGACCACGCGCCAATGCCTGCTCAACCCCAACCGCAATCCGCATTGGACCGAAGCAGGCGCCGAGGTTGAGTTGAAGCGCGCGCTTGGCGTGGAGAAGGTGTTGTGGCTCGACGAAGGCCTCGCCAACGATCACACCGACGGCCACATCGACAATCTCGCACGCTTCATTGCGCCGGGGCGGGTCGTGTGCCAGGCGCCGTTCGATCGCAGCGATCCGAACCACGATGTGCTGGAAGAAATCGCCTTGTCGTTGCAAGCGATGCGCGATGCGCGGGGGCGAAAGCTCGACGTGGTCCGCATTCCCTCGCCGGGCTTGGTTGAGGACGAAGACGGAGACGCGGTGCCGGCCAGCCACATGAACTTCATCATCGGCAACAAGGTTGTGGTCGTGCCGGTCTATTCGGGCGCCGGCGAAGACGCGGTCAAAGCGCTCGCCGACCTGTTTCCCGACCGCAAGGTGGTGGGACTTCCCTCCACCGCCATTCTCACCGGCGGCGGCTCGTTCCATTGCATCACGCAGCAGGAGGTGGAGTGATGCGGCTTTGGAGGCCTGTGGGGCCGGCCGAACTTGCGCTGATCGAAGAATCTGGCTGGCGGCGATTTCCACCGCGCTTGCCCGAGCAGCCGATCTTTTATCCAGTTCTGAATTTCGACTATGCGGAACAGATTGCTCGTGACTGGAACTCCAAGAGTGAAGCGGATCAACGCCAAGGTTTTGTCGTCAGCTTCGTGGTGACAGACGCAATCGCTTCAAGGTACCCCGCCCAGATAGCAGGCGGCGAGACCCATCGCGAACTCTGGGTGCCGGCAGCGGAACTGGCTGCGTTCAATGACGCTCTTGAGTCGTCGATCGAGGTTGTCGCGACAAATCGCGATGGTGCAAGAATTGAGGGCTAGACCAATGACCCGAACCATCTCCGTCGCCGCGATCCAAACATCGTATGGCGACGACCTCGCAGCGAACATCGCCAAGACTGAAGCCTTCGTCCGCGAAGCGGCGGGCAAGGGCGCGCAGGTGATCCTGCCGTCGGAGCTGTTCCAGGGGCCGTATTTTTGTACGACACAGGAAGAGAAGTGGTTTGCGACCGCGTTTCCCGCCGCGAGCCATCCTTGCGTAGCCGCGATGGCGCCGCTGGCGAAGGAGCTCGGCGTGGTTATCCCGGTGTCGATCTTCGAACGCGACGGCCCGGCTTACTACAATTCCGTGGTGATCGTTGATGCTGATGGCAAACAGCTCGGGACCTATCGCAAGAGCCACATCCCCGATGGCCCCGGCTATCAGGAGAAGTATTATTTCCGCCCCGGCGACACCGGCTTCAAGGTGTGGGACACCGCGCACGGTCGCATTGGTGTGGGCATTTGCTGGGACCAATGGTTCCCCGAAGCCGCGCGCGCCATGGCGCTGATGGGCGCGGAGGTGCTGTTCTATCCCACCGCAATCGGCTCGGAGCCGCATGATGCATCGCTCGACACCCGCGACCCGTGGCGGCGCGCGATGCAAGGGCATAGCGTTTCCAATGTGATCCCGGTGGTGGCGAGCAACCGCATCGGTACGGAAGCAAGCGGGCAGCGTTTCTATGGCTCAAGCTTCATCGCCGATCATCGCGGCGACCTAGTGCAAAGCTTTGAGCGCGAAGACGAAGGCGTGCTGGTGCACAATTTCGATCTGGACTTTTTGGATCGACACCGCGCCGCGTGGGGTTTCTTTCGGGATCGCCGGGTGGAGTTTTATCGGTAAATCCCGCTGTCCTCGGCCAGCAAGGCGAGGGATTGGTCCCGCACCCTCACATCCCCCCAAGCCAACACCCGCCCGCCTCCGCTCGCGTCGCCGCCATCCCATGCGCACACGCCCCCGCCCGCGCCGGTGAGGATTGGGATGAGCGCGGCGATGTCGAATACCTTGAGGCCTGACTCCATCACTGCATCGATGTGCCCAGCCGCGATCATGCAATAGGCGTAGCAATCGAAACCGTAGCGAATGAGTTTCGCGCCATCGCGAACGCGTGCGAAGGCCAGCGCTTCTTCGCCCTCAAACAGATCGGGGCTGGTTGTTGAGACGATCGCATCGCTCAACGAAGCGCAGGGTCGCGTCTTCAACGCCTGCGTCTGCCCGCGCGCGGTGCAATTGGCGCCCTCCATCCAGCCACGATAGCGCTCGTCGAGATAAGGCTGATCCATCACCCCAATCAGCGGCCGGCCGTCATGGTACAAGCCGATCAGCACGCCCCATGTTGGCAGCCCGGCGATGAAGGCGCGGGTGCCGTCGATGGGATCGAGGATCCATTGATAGCCTTCGCGCGCTAGCGTCCCGCCGTATTCTTCGCCCAGCACCGAATGATCCGGGAATTCGCGTTCGATCAGCACGCGCATTACCCGCTCTGCGGCCTGGTCGGCTTCGGTGACTGGATCGAAGTGCGCGCCGCCCTTGTTGGCGACTGCGTGGCTGGCCCGGAAGTACGGGAGGATCGCCCCACGCGCCGCATCTGCGAGCGTATCTGCGAAGGCGAGGAGGCGCGGAAGGTCGTGCATCCCCCAGGACTACACGAGCCCTCCGCGCCTTTGGTAGCGCCTATGACTAGGCGGCCACTGTAACGTCGTCGTTCATCGCCTTGGCCAGGTCGAGCAGACGGCGGCGAGGCCGCTCGCTCAACTGGTAGTACGCCCTGATCAACTCCAGCGTTTCGCGCTGGGAGAGAACATCGGCAGCGATGTGGTGTTGCTCGCTCACCGGCTTTTCAACCAGCGCCGCGTCGGCAGCACTTCGCCATCCTTCGAAAAAGTAATTCGTCGGTACGTTGAGCGAAGTAGCCAATCGGAACAATTTCGCGGCCGTCACCCGGTTCGAGCCACACTCGTATTTTTGGATCTGCTGGAAGCGAACGCCAATAGACTCAGCCAGTTGCTGCTGGGTCATGCCGAGAATTCGGCGACGGCGCCTTAGCCGTTTGCCAATATAGACGTCGATATCGTCCCCCATGTCCCTTTACCTTTCACCGCAACCCCAGCCCGTTGGAATAAATTAAGTATTGCTTAAAGGCGCTCTCCTTTCCAGCGAGTAATGTCGTTGGCGATACATATCAGCAGGAGTGTTGCGGGCAAAGCGCAATCGCGACAGGGGAAGTGTCGCAACCCTACGCAGGACGGGAAAAAAGAAAAACGGACTCGCCGATTTGGCGAATCCGTTCCCCCGTCCCCCGCAAGATCGAAACGTCCAGAGACGTTCACGCCGCGTCAGTGTTTTCGTCTTGCAGCGCCTTAGCCAAATCCAAGAGGCGGCGGCGCGGACGCTCGCCGAGCTTGTAATAGGCGCGGATGAGTTCAAGCGTCTCTTTCTGCGAGAGCACATCGGCCGCGATCAGGTCGCGATCGTTGGCCGGTGCGCCCGGCGCGCCGGCGACGGCCGGTGTGCTGGCTTGCAACCCTTCAAAGAAATAATTCACCGGCACGTTGAGTGCGACGGCTAGTTCGTAGAGGCGGCTCGCGGTGACGCGATTGGCGCCGCATTCGTACTTTTGGATCTGCTGGAAGCGGATGCCAATGGACTCAGCCAGCTGTTGCTGGGTGAGGCCCAAAAGCCGGCGACGGCGGCGAAGCCGTTTGCCGACGTGGAGGTCAATGGCGTTAGCCATGGGAAGCGCCCTTCTTGACGGCGGTTCCCCCATGGGCCCGCCTGTTGTGCGGAAGGGGAAACTGCAAGCC